>RFXC01000219.1 GCA_009921765.1 Betaproteobacteria bacterium
GTGCTGATCGCGAGCGCCAGCAGCTCGTCGTCGACCCCTGCAGCCAATGCGCCAACAGCACCGGCGCCCGACACGACGCCGCCGCAACTCGTCTCCACTGCGGTGAGCAGCACCGCCAGCACGGTCACGCTCACGTTTGACAGCACCCTTGATGCCAAGGCGCCTCCCTTGAAAACCGCCTTTACGGTGGCGATCAACGATGCGCCGGGAACGGTGCCCGATTCGATCAAGGTCGAGGGCAACAAGGTCGTCCTGAGTTTTGCGACAGGGTTCATCCCGGCTGGAAATATCAAGCTCGCACTCACCTATACCGATGCGGCCGGCGATGGTGCCCTCACCCTGCAAGACGAAGCGGGCAATGATGCAGCGTCGTTCAGCATCTCGCAGGGTATCGTTGCCGACGGCTACATCCGGGGTGCACAAATCTATGTCGACGCCAACAACAACGGCGTTGCTGAAGCCTCCGAAATGATCGCTGGCGTGGTAACCGACGCAGCGGGTCGCTTCTTCCTCCCCAGCACTGCCCCCAAGGGTACGATCATCGCAGTGGGCGGCGTCAACATCGATACGGGCCTGCCCAACACCTCGCCGCTCAAGGCGCCGGCGGGGTCCACCACCATCAACCCGCTCACCACGCTGGTCCAGGCGGTCATTGAGAAATCGGGCACCACCGCGCCGACTCAAGCCGCGATCCAGGCGGCGGCCAACCAGGTGGCGGCCACCCTGGGCCTCCCCGAATCCGTGGCCACCGGCGGTAATCTTCTCAATTTTGATCCCCTGTCGGTGAAGTCGACGGCCAGCGCCAACGACAAGGCAGCGGCGCTCGCTGTGCAGAAAGCCGCAGCCAACGTCGCCACAGTCGTCGCGCTGGGGGCGTCCGACAGCGCTGCGGCCAGCAAGGTGGTGGCGAATCTCGCTTCCACCATCGCGTCCACGATCCAGGAAGCCGGTGGTCAAACCCTGAGGCTTGACGACGTCAATGTCCTGAACAGTGCGTTGAAGGGGGTCAATGTCTCGCTTGAATCGCGAGTCTCGTTGGCCGAAGCGGTGTCGGCGATCAGCGCGACCTCAAACATCGATGCGATCAGCAACGTTCAATCGCAGGTGCTTGACAAGATTGCACCCGACAAACCTGAGGCATCCGTCGCGGCGCGGTCGCGCACCGCAACGCCGGAAGTCAAGGTGTCGCTCAACACGCAAAGCACCGATGGCAAGGCAGTGGTGGTGGGAGATGTCATCCGCCTGATCGAGGGCGGGGTCCAGATTGGAAGCGCAACCATCACTGAAGCGGATCTCGCGGTCAGCTATAAAAACGTGGTCGTCTCGGCGTTTCCGCTTTCCGAGGGCAACCATTCGCTGCAGGCCCAGGTGGTGGACAAATCGGGTAACGTCAGCGCGCTGTCGGCTGCCGCCGCTGTGGTCGTTGACCTCACCCCGCCGAAAGCACTGATCAGCAACAGCGTTGGCGCGATGGCCCCGGGGGGGACATCCACGCTCACCATCTCATTGTCGGAAGCGGTGGAGGGGTTCACCAAGGATGACATCCTGATCCCTTCGGGCAGTGCTCTGGGCACCCTCAGCGCACCGACGGTATTGGCCAACGGTCAGGTCGTCTACACGATTGGCTTCACCGCTCCCACCGCGCAGGGCGCCGTCAAAGTGTCGGTTGGCACGGTGTTCACCGACCTCGCCGGCAACGCGCCTGCTGCGGCAAGCCCGGAAATCGACCTCAGCGTTGACGCTGCCCCAACGGCATTCATTGTCGACAACACCCCGGGAATCGCTACTGGGCCGGTCACCTACACGATCTCGTTCAGCGAGCGCGTGAACGGTTTTGATCTCTCAGACCTCACGGTCACCGGCGGCACCCCCGGGTCGCTCGCCACCGTCTCAGCGAGCCAGGTCTATTCGTTCGTGGTCACCCCGGAGGCGAACGCCTCAAACATCACGGTTCAACTCAAGGCCGATGCCGTAACGGACATTCCCGTCACCGGCACGCAGGGCAAACCCAACCTCGCCGTGTCGGCCGAGGCTCAGCCGGTCGATACCCAGGCGCCTACTGTCACCATTTCGCAGGTGGCCGGTGACGACAAGATCAACGCCGCTGAGTACAAGACGATCCTTGACAACATCCCGGGCTCGGAAGTGGTTGTTGCGGGTACCGCAAGCGAAGCCGGGGTGAAGGTCAGTCTGCAGCTTGGTGCTGGGAATGTTCGCGCAATCACCGCCGATGCAAACCGGAACTGGTCCTACAAACTCACGCCCGCCGACATCAAGGCCATGGGGCAGGGGGCCGAGACCATCATTGCCAAGGCAACCGACGCGGCGGGCAACACCACGTCTGATGCGGCGGCCGCCAAGCGCGACATCAGCATCGGCACGGTCGTGCCCACGCTCACCGCCTGGACACTCACCGATGCGAGCGATACGGGTGTCAAGGGTGACGGTCGCACCAGCGTGGTGGCGCCTACCATCTCGTTCGCCGCGAGCAACAACCTGCCAGTGACCGTGCAGGTGCTGAACGCGAGCACGAACGCTGTGGTCAAGTCCTTCAACGTCGCTGGCACGGGCGCTGACCAGACGCTTGTTCTTGCGGATACGCTCAGCCAGGCGGTTGGCACCTACATCGTGAAGCTGTCTGCGGCCGATACCGCGGGCGGTAATTCGGTTGAGCGAAGCAGTCAGCTTGTCTTTGATGCCAGCAGCCCCAGCGGGGTTGCGAGCGACACCACCACAGCCGCGATCATTGGTCGAACTGCGGGCAACGTCGTTTTCCAGATCACCGCGTCAGAGCCCTCGTTTGGGCTCACCGCGGATGAAGTCACGATCGTGGGCGGCAAGGCTTCCGGGGCTGTCAGACTCGTGGGTGGCAATGTCTTCGAGCTTGCGGTCACACCAGACGCTGATCTCGAAGGCGATACTGCCGGCCGGGTCACGGTCTCGGTGGCAGCAGGCAAATTCACTGATCTCGCGGGCAATCAAAACACCGCCGTATCTGCGCATTTTCAGGCGGTTGACACACGTAACCCCCGCGCCGGCACGCTGCCGGCCGCCTCGATTGACGAAAATAACAGCCAGGGCTCGTTTGTCTTCGCGGCATCCGATCGGCAAGACACGGCCATTGCCTGGTCGATCAAATCAGGGGCGGGAGACGCTGCGCTCATCAGTATCAATCCCACTACCGGTGAAGCCAAGCTGACCGCGGCGCCCAATTTCGAGGCGAAGTCGTCCTACAGTTTTGTGGTCGTCGCAGCCGACGCGGTGGGCAACACCACAGACATTCCCTACACGATCACGGTTCGCAACCTTGACGAGCAGGCTCCGGTCATTACATCCCTCGGCACTGGAAGCATTGCAGAAAACGCATCGACAGCCACGGTTGCCTACAAGGTCACGTCAACCGATACCGCCGACATCAGCACGGGCAGCACCGCCTACAGCCTCAAGGCGGGCGGTGACGCTTCCGCGTTCTCGATCGATGCGAGTTCGGGCGAGGTTCGCTTGCTGTCAAGCGCCAACTTTGAGGTCAAGCCGAGCTACCAGATCACGGTGGTTGCGAAAGACACTGCCAACAACAGCAGTGAGAAAGTGGTTGCGATCAGCGTCACCGATGTCAACGAGGACCCTTCAAAAACGTCCCTGGCGCCCACGGCGCCGCTGATTGTCGTGGTCGACCAGCCGCTCTCGGGGGCAACCGTAGCGCCTTGGTTTACCGATCCTGACGGGGGCTCCACCGCGTTCGGCAAGCTGACCTACTCGGTCAGTCCGGCGCTCCCGGCGGGGCTGCAACTGAACAAGGACACGGGCGCAGTCACCGGGTCGCTTGGGTCCATACCGGACGCCCAGGTCACCTTCACTGCGACGGATGGGGGGGGGCGCACCGTGAGCCACCAGGTCACGGTTCAGACGGTCACTGCGCCAGTGATCCGCAGTTTCACCGCCGCCGACGCGGTCGGCACCACCAATGTCGGCAAGCAGGGCGAAGCGGTCACCTTCACGCTCACCATGAGCGAGCCGGTCACGGTTGTGGGTTCGCCTCAGGTCAACTTTGCGGCGGGTACCGGGCAGCCATTTTCGGCTACCTACCAGTCGACCAGTACGGACAAGTTATCTCTCGTGTTCACGGCCAATGCACCGGCGGGTGACGGGACATTCAAGATTTCGTCCATCAACCTGAATGGGGCGACCGTTACCGGCGATGTGAGCAAGCAGCCGCTGGTTCTCACGTCGGTCAATCAGACTTCCGCCGGTTATCGGGTGGACAACACCGCGCCGGTGGTGGACACCCCTGCGTTCACCGTGGCAGAGAACCTGAAGGCGGTTGGACAGGTGCTCGCGACTGACGCAGGGCCGGTCAAGTACACGCTTGGGTCTGGCTCGGATGCGGCGCAGTTCGAGATTTCCGAGACTGGAGCGCTGAGCTTCATCGCGCAGCAGGGGAAAAACTACGAGGCGGAGACCGGCACACGTACCTACACCGTGCCGGTGATTGCCACCGATGCGGCAGGTACCGCAAGCGCACCCAAGTCGATTGTTGTCACGCTCACGGATGTGGATGAATTCGACGTCACCAAGCCCGCCGACGCCAACACCGCCGCCAACACCATCGCCGAGAATTCGGCGGTCGGCTCGCCGGTGGGGGTGACGGCATCGGCGTCTGATGCTGACGCCACCACCAATACCGTGACTTACAAACTGGTCACTGCAACGGGGGCCGACTACACCGGCACCGAGTTTGCAATCGGCGCATCAACAGGTGTGGTCAGTGTGGCCGGACCGATTGATTTCGAAGCCGCCACCCCCGCTACTCGCACGCTCTATGTAAAGGCCACCTCTGCGGACAACTCGTCCCAGATCAGCGACGCCATTGTCGTTGCGGTCACGAACGTGAATGAGGCGCCCGTCAAGAATGGTGATGTCGGTGCCCTCACTGCCGTCACCAATCAGCCCTACAACCGCGATCTGGCGGCCTTCTTCAGAGATCCCGATGGCAGCGATGCGCTGGGGGTTCTGACCTACACGCGCACGTCGGGCACTTTGCCCAGCGGTCTGTCGCTTTCCTCGGCCGGGGTGCTGTCTGGCACGGCAACCGCCGACGCCAGCCCGGTCTCGGTCACGGTAAGGGCGAGCGACTCCGGGTCGCTGTTCGCCGAGCAGACTTTCACGCTCGGGGTGGTCTCAGCGCCGGTGCTGCAAAGTTTCACGGTGACCGATCCGGTCGCGCCGGGGACGATTGGCAAGTCTGGCGATGACCTCACGTTTATCCTGAAATTTACCGAGGCGGTCAATGTTACGGGTACGCCTAAGGTCACCTTCAAGGTGATGAGCAACGGGCAGTCCGCCACCACGTTTGATGCCAGCTACAGCCAGGGTACGGGCACAGACAGCCTTACGTTTACTGCCAAGGCGCCGAATGCCAGCGGCACTTTTGAAGTTGGCGCGTTTTCGCTTGCCTCCGCCACCATTGTTGGAAATGTGTCAAAGCAGCCCCTGGTCGCCACCAGTGTGGGGCAGGTGTTCGCGGGCTACACGCTGGACAGCAAGCTCCCAACCATCCAGGCGCCTTCCAGCACGACCCTGTCGGTGGCTGAAAGCGCCACCAAAATCGCGGATCTGAGCGCGGACGAGCAGGTTACCTGGTCAGTGACGAGTTCGAATGCGGCAGCCTTCGCCATTTCTGGTGCGGTGCTCAGCTTCGCAGCGCTCAAGGATTTTGAGGTGGCTGCCGACCGCACCACCACGCTGACGCTGGCTGCAACCGATCCGGCAGGAAACCAGAAAACGGCCATCCTCACGGTCAACCTCACCGACGTCAACGAGTTCCAGGTTTCCAAGCCTGCCGATACCAATACAGCCGCCAATACCGTCGCGGAGAACGCCACAGCGGGTACTGCTGTCGGCGTTACCGCCGCGGCGACAGATGCCGACGGAAGCACCAATGTGGTCACCTACAAGCTGGTGAACGCAAACGGTACGGATTACACGGGAACGGAGTTCGCGATCAACTCCTCCACCGGTGTCGTCACTGCGGCGGGGGCAATCAATTTTGAAGCGAGCGCAACAACATCTCGGACGATCTACGTAAGAGCGACATCGGCCGACGCTTCATCTCAAGTGAGCGATGCGATTGTCGTCGCCGTGACCGATGTCAACGAGGCGCCAACCGTTGTAGCGTCCTCACCCACCGAATACACCGTTGTCGTGGGTCAGGCGCTTGCGAATGCTTCTGTAGCGGGCTGGTTCAGTGACCCGGATGCGAGCACCAGCAACAACGGCAAACTAACCTACTCTGCAAAGCCAACCGCCGACATGCCGACAGGCTTGCCCAGCGGTCTGAGCCTCGCCGCTGCGACGGGTGCTGTGACGGGAACGGTGAGCCAGACTGGGTCCAAAGTGGTCACGATTGTTGCCACCGACGGCGGCAACCTGTCGGTTGAAAAGACCGTGACGATGAGCGCTGTTACGGCGCCAACGCTGGCCGCCAGCGCACTGGATGGGGTCACCAACCTCGACCCAACGTCCAACATCGTGTTGAAGTTCAGTGAAGCGGTCAATCCTGCCGCGTCCAAGTTCATCCGGCTGGTCAATGATGCCAACAGCACGGCGGCGAACGGTTTCCGTACCGAGGAAGCACGCAACAGCATCCAGATTGAGGCTACCTCATCGCAGGTCACGTTCTCCGCTGACAAGAAAACGGTAATCATCAATCCCACTGCCGATCTCGATCTCGCGAACAACTTCCATGTCGAAATCGACGCGGGTGCGTTCATTG
>RFXC01000220.1 GCA_009921765.1 Betaproteobacteria bacterium
GCTTTCGCGCGTGGCGACCAGGTCACTCAGGACAGACGGCGCACGCGCCGCAGGTTCGGACATCAGCGCGATTCCGCGTCGGTGCTGCGCTGCAGGCTGTAGCCCAGGCCACGCACCGTGGCGATCCGGACGTTGCCGCCCTCGAGTTTCTTGCGCAGGCGGTGGACGTAGACTTCGATTGCGTTGTGACTGACCTCTTCGCCCCAGCCGCACAGGTGCTCGACGATCTGTTCCTTGCTCACCAGCCGGCTGTTCCTCTGGAGGAGGATCTCCAGAAGCGCGAGTTCGCGCGCGGAGAGTTCGACCTGCTGCTCGGCCACCCATGCCTGGCGTCCGACCTGATCGTAGCTGAGTGAGCCCAGCTTCAGGGTACTGCTCGCAGCGCCCATGCCCCTGCGGACCAACGCCCGGATGCGGGCCTCGAGTTCGGTGAGGGCGAACGGCTTGGCCATGAAGTCATCGGCGCCGAGATCGAGGCCGCGAACCCGCTGCTCGACTGAGTCGGCCGCAGTGAGAATGAGTACCGGGGTGCTGCTGCCGCGCGATCGCAGTCGCTTGAGTACATCGAGGCCAGCGAGTCTGGGGAGCCCGAGATCGAGGATGACCAGATCGTAGTTCTGGGCGGCCAGTGCGGTGTCAGCCGATTGCCCGTCTTCAACATGATCCACGGCGTTTCCGTTGGCGCGCAGGGCCCGGCACAGGCCGTCGGCAAGCGTGCGGTCATCTTCGGCGACCAGGACTCTCATGGGTGCTCCTTACCCTGAGCGGGCGGTCCATGCAGCCGTGCGCGCAGCCCGGATCTGGTTTCGTGTGATCTCGGCGGCGCGTGCCGCCGCCTGCGCGAAGCCGGCGCCCGGGTCGGCGTACAGGATGGCCCGCGAAGAGTTGATCACCATGCCCCAGCCATCGTCGGCGAGCCCCGCTGCAACGGTGGCCGCCACATCGCCGCCTTGTGCGCCGATGCCGGGCACCAGCATCGGCAAGTTGCCGGCGATGGCCCGCACCCGGGCGAGTTCGGCCGGGAACGTGGCACCCAGCACCAGCCCGATCTGGCCGCTGGCATTCCAGGGGCCGGCGGCCAGTCGGGCAACTCGCTCGTAGAGCGCTTCGCCCCCGACGTCAAGCGCCTGAAGGTCACTGCCGCCGGGGTTCGAGGTGCGGCAGAGCAGGATCACGCCGCGTCCTTCCCAGGCGAGCCAGGGCTCGATGGAATCGAAGCCCATGTAGGGGTTGATGGTGACGGCATCGGCACCGTATCGCTCGAACGCTTCGATCGCATAGCGCTCGGCGGTTGAGCCGATGTCGCCGCGCTTGGCATCCAGAATGACGGGGATGCCGGGGTGCTTCGCATGGATGTGTTCGATCAGTCGCTCGAGTTCACGCTCGGCGCGTACCGCCGAGAAATAGGCGATCTGGGGCTTGAATGCGCAGACAAACGCTGCGGTGGCATCAACGATGTCGCGGCAAAAGGTAAAAACTGCCTCGGGGCCGCGCCCGAGCGCAGCGGGAATACGCTCCGGATCCGGGTCCAGGCCCACGCAGAGCATCGAATCGGCGCGTGCCCACGCCTGTCTGAGCGACAATGAGAAATTCATGAGGCCGCCTGTCTCCCGGAGAATGTTCTGAGTCCGATTCTAGTCCCTGCACCGAGCCAGGGGAAAGCATGAGCACGGATCGACTCTCCGGGCGCGAACTCGGAGGACTGGTGTTGCTCACGGTTCTCTGGGGCATCAACTGGCCGATCATGAAGACCGGTGTGAGCGTCATTGCGCCCATGACCTTCCGGTCGATCACGATGCTGCTCGCGTTGCCGATGCTTTGGTGGATGATCCGCGCCGCAGGCGAACCCATTCGGATCGCGCGCGAGCACTGGGCTGAAATGCTGTTCATCGCGCTCTTCAACCTGGTGATCTGGTATGTGTGCGTGATGTACGGTGTGTCGCTGCTCTCGTCCGGCCGTGCCGCGATTCTGGGCTACACCATGCCGATCTGGGCGGCGGTGCTCGGCATGATCCTTTATCGTGAACGCCCCGGGGTGCGGCTGGCGGTAGGGGTGCTTGCGGCAGCAGGCGGTGTCGCGCTTCTCATGGCGAGCGAACTTTCGGCGATCAGTGGCAGCCCCGGCGGGACAGCGCTGATGCTCTGCGCGGCAGGTGCCTGGGCCTACGGCACGCATCTGACGCGCCGACGTCGCCTGCCCGCATCCATCAAGGTGATCACATTCTGGTCGGTGGTGCTTGCGCTCCTTGTTTGCAGCGCGCTGGCGCTCGTCACCGAACGTGATCGCTGGCAGCCGGCAGCGATCAACGCGCCCGCCGTGTTTGCGCTGCTTTACAACAGCTTTGTGGTGTTCGGCGTTGCGCAGTTGCTCTGGTTCCGGCTGGCCTCCACGCTGTCGCCGGTGGCAAGCGGTCTGTCGGTTCTGATGATTCCGGTCATCGGGCTGTTTTCGGGCGCCTGGGTGTTGAACGAGCCGCTCCACTGGCAGGACGGCGCGGCACTCGCCTGCGTGGTGTTTGCCATTGCGATGGTGCTCCTGCCCACGCGTGCGCGGGCAGGCTCGGCCTGAGCGTGCGCGGTCAGCCCAGGTGTTTTTTCCAGAAGTCCATCATGCGCTCCCATGCGAGCTTGGCGCTTGGCGCGTCATGCACCGCATCGCGCTGTTCATTGACAAAGCCGTGGTCGGCCTCGTACATGTGAAATTCCACGCGCTTTCCCGCAGCCTTGACCGCAGTCTCAAATGCCTCGACCGCCTGCGGCGTGCACCAGTCGTCGCGGCTTGCAAAGTGGCCCTGGAGCGGAATCCGGACCTGGGCCGGATCGGCCGCCTGCGCTGGCGGAATACCGTAGAAGCAGACCCCTGCGTCGAGTTCGGGGATACGCACTGACCCGATGATGGTGACTGCACCGCCCATGCAGAATCCGGTCAGACCGGCCTTGAGGCCCTGCTTCTTGAAGTACTGCACCGCGCCCCGTACTGCGTTGTCGGTGGCGTCAATGAAATTGAGCGAGGTCATCTGCTTGTTTGCGGCATCGGGGTCGTGATAGGGCACTGCCACGCCGTTGTACAGATCGGGTGCCAGCGCGTGATACCCCGCTGCAGCCAGCCGATCGCAGACGCCCTTGATCTGGTCCTGCAGGCCCCACCACTCCTGAATGACCACCACGCCCGGCGCGCCCGCGCGGGTGCTGGTGGCGAGATAGCCGCGCGCCTTGCCCTTGCCGTCGGCGCGGTCGAAATCAATCATCGAACCCATCATGGTCTCCTGGTCGAAAAGGGGCGCGTGGAGCGCGCCTGGGTACGGCGGATCTGCCAGCCAAGGCAACCGCTCATCCCAATGATAATGCGGGGCGAGCGGTGCCTGGTCGCGCCCCTGTCCGCGGCGATGAAATGCATTCCACCCCCGGCATGTCCCAGGGGCCGCTGCGCCCTGGTTCACGCCCGGGGGCTGACACCCGCGCCGCGAATCCTGCGCAGCTTGCCGCTCACCGGATCGACTTGAGGTGGTGCGGGATCCAGCAAAATCCCGGTCGAGCGCGCGCCCTGGTGATCGAGAAATTCGCGCAGGCACTGCTCGACCCGCGGCCAGGCGTCATGCTGGGTCAGGCCGGCGGGCGGGTTGAACCGGACGGTCAGCCCGTGCGGGCCGCTCTGGCGGAGCTGGAACTGATGAATGCCCGCGCGGTCTTCAAGCACGCTTTCAATTGCAAGCGGAACAATCGTCACCGTCATGCCATGTGCAGCGGGCAGCTTCAGCACGTCATCCTTTCGACCCTCCACACGGAGCCTCGGGAGCGGGCAGCCGCACTCGCAGGGATCGGCGAGAAACGTGATGCTGTCCCCCAGTTGGTAGCGGATGAGGGGCTGCACGTGGTTTGCGAGGTTGGTGAGCAAGGTGCTGGCCGAGGGGCGGCCAGGTGGAAGAACGCGACCCCGCTCATCGACCGGTTCAAGGATCACCCAGTCGGCGTGAAGATGCAGAGATCCTGCGCCGCAGCTGAATGCGATGTTCATGCATTCCGACGCGGCATACTCTTCGTGGACCGGGCAGGCGAACGACTGCGAGAGCCGCTCCCGTTCAACCCGGGGCAGCTCCTCGCCGCCGCTCCAGAGCGCTACGGGTTTGATCGTGAGCCGCCCCGCTTCCTGTTCGTCTGCCATCACCGACAGCATCGAGGGGTAGCTCGCGAGCAACGCGGGTTGCCAGTCGTTTAGCCCCGCCACCAGTTCCCCGATCCGTGCGGTGACAGGGAACGCGCGGCACCGGGACTCGAGCCAGGGCGCCGAACGACGGGCACGCTCCCAGGTGGTGATGCCGGCGAAATGGCCGTCCTGTGCGGCAATCAGCGCGAGCCGCCCGCCACCCACCATCAGCCGCCAGAGTGAGGCTGCACTGCTCGAGCCCGCTGTCCGGGTGGTGAGGAGCGCCTCGTGAATGGCGAGCGCATCCGGGTCGCTCACATAAACGCCCGGCACCCCGGTGGTTCCTGAACTGGTCCAGACTGCGTAGCGTCCGAGGAAAGCCTCGCCGCAACGGCTGGGGTCGGCGATGAAGGCGTTCACATCGGTAAGCCGAATGTCCGGATCGGTCACCCAGTCGTCGAAATGCTCCATCAGTTCGGCGCGGCTCACGCTGGGGTATTGGGTAAGCGCTGCATCGAATGGAAGATGCTTGAAGCGTTTGGCGTAGAAGCTGGACTTCGCGCGCGCATGGTGGATCAGATCGCGGCAGCGAAGGCTGGCGAGTTGTGCGACCACTGCCGGCGACGCATAGGTGGCCGCCATGATGGGGGGAACGAACGACCCCCAGCGCCAGGCGGCACCGACATCGAACATTGGGAAGAGGTTCATTGGCACCGACTGTATCGAGGGCAACACGGCCTGGAGTTGATTCCTAACAGTCTGGCAAACGAGCGTTTGTCGCTCGTTTGATCTGACGCGGCACCGGTGCTCCGCTCGATCGCGATACTGAACGCGTCCAACGGAGGGCGGAAGCATGACCAGAGCCAGCGAATCCGGCGATTCGGCAGCGCCCGATGACGATCGCTGCGCGTCCTATGCCGACCGGACCGAAGCCGCTGACGTGCTCGCGGCTGCGCTTTCGCATTTTGAGGGTCGGGGCGCCCTCGTGCTCGCCATTCCGCGCGGTGCGGTTCCGATGGGCGCGCGACTTGCCAGGCGACTCGATGCGGCGCTGGATCTCGTGCCTGTGCGCAAGCTTGGCGCGCCCGGCCAGCCGGAATTCGCCATCGGCGCAGTCGACGGTGACGGCGTGGTGGTCAAGACGCCCGGGTTCGAATCATCGGTCGATGCAGCATGGCTGTCGGAGGAGACCCAGCGGCAGCGCGCGCTCCTCGCGGAGCGGTTTCAGCGTTATCGCGCGGTGAGGCCGGCGGAGGACCTCGCCGCGCGCCGCGTGATCGTGGTCGATGACGGGCTGGCCACCGGTGCCACGATGCGTGCTGCACTGGGTTGGGCGCGACGGCGCGGCCCGGCCTGGCTCGTGTGCGCGGTGCCGATTGCAGAATCGGAGTCGCTGGCAGCGCTTGTCGGTCTTGCCGACGAAGTTGTGTGCCCACGACGCAGTCGGGCGCTTTTTTCGATCTCGCAGTTTTATCTGCGCTTTCCGCAGGTGAGTGACGAGGAGGTGCTGGCCGCGCTCGCGGCTCACGCGAGCGGCCGCTCGTCCTCGAAGCGCGATGATTCCGCGACCATACCCTGAGCGAACATGGCGCCGGGGTAATGCCGGGCAAAATCGGCAAACACCTTGTCGAGCGGCAGATCGCTCCAGCAGCCATGGTCGGCGAGGTAGCTCATGTGCAGCTCGCCGCGGGCGTTGTACTCCTGGTAGAGCGCGTCGCTGCGGCCATCGAACTCGGTAGGGCTCACACCGAACCGTTGGCAGAGTTCGATGTTGAATGCGGGCACGGCTTTGACCCAGCGATCATCGAGCAGCATGGCCACGTAGCCGTGATCGTAGAAGACATCGGTGCCGCCCATGCGTGCACGCAGCTTTTCGGTGTTCAGATGGTTGGCGACATCGGCCAAACCGATGGCTGCCGGGATGCCCACTGCGCGCGCGCAGGCTGCGAGGAGCGAGGCCTTCGGCACACACCAGCCATAGCCGGCTAGCGCGACGCTGCTTGCGCGGTAGTCGGCAGGCGCTGCGCTGATCCGGTAGGGGTCGTAGCGGATCCGGTCGCGGGCGGCATAGAAGAGGGCGACGGCGCGCTCGACGGGCGAGCCGCTCTCTGCGCCAGCGCTGCGCACGAAAGACTGCACAGCCGGGTGCCGGTAATCGAGCAGGTCGGTAGGCGCGAGGAGCGCGTTGAGCGTGTCTGTATCGAGCGACCCGGGGAGACCCGGGAAATGCAGCATCGCGGCGCTCATGCGTGTTGCCGCTCGAAGTGCCGCATGTAATCGATCAGGGCCTGTACGCCCTCGACGGACATCGCGTTGTAGAGCGAGGCGCGCATGCCGCCCACGGTCCGGTGGCCTTTGAGCTGCTGCATACCGGCACGCTCGGCACCCTCAAGAAACGCCTGGTCGAGTTCGGGGCGCGAGAGCTGAAACGGAATGTTCATCCGCGAACGCACAGCGGGATCAATGCGGTTCACGTAGAGCTGGCTCTGATCGATGCATTCGTAGAGCAGGCGGGCCTTGGCAATATTCTGCTTTTCGATGGCCGCGACCCCGCCCTGACGCTTGAGCCATTGGAA
>RFXC01000023.1 GCA_009921765.1 Betaproteobacteria bacterium
CCAAGCCCCGCGAGCCCTGCTGCCAACCGGGGCTGGGAGCCGGCGGTGGACCAGCAGCTCGAGCGCCTGGGCGTATTCGCCACCTAGGTCATCCGGGCGCCCGGACGGGGCGTCGATCTCCAGTTGACGTAAACGTCAACTCGACCGATCATTTCGACCATGCCTACCTACAGCATCGGCGAACTCGCGCGAGAGTTCGAAATCACGCCCAGAACCATTCGTTTCTACGAAGACCAGGGGCTCCTGTCGCCGCGTCGAGTGGGAGCCGGTGCCCGCCAGCGATCGTATTCGCACCGTGACCGCACGCGTCTGAAGCTCACGCTGCGCGGCAAGCGGCTGGGCTTGTCGCTCTCGGAAATTCGCGATCTCATCGATATGTACGATTCACCCGCTGATACCGCACCACAGCTCACCCGGTTCCTCGAGGTACTGGATCGTCATCGCACCCTGCTCGAGTCGCAGCTTCGCGACCTGAACGAGACCCTGGCCGAAATCCGCGCGCATGAAGATCGTGCCCGGGAGTTGCTCGCGCAGGCTCCAGACCGGCGGCCAGCCACCACGCGAAAGAGTCGGGCCGCCGTTGCCAGACCGGCTTCACGTTAACGTCAACGTCAATCCGATTATTCATCCATCGCCCGCCTTGCGCGCCATCGGCCATGACCAACCCTGTATCCGCCTCATCCCGCGCCCCGGCGCCGCCGGATCCGCGCTTTGAGTCGCGCATCCGGGAAAGCTTTGGCCGCCAGCCGGCCATGACCACCATTGGCGCGCGGCTGGTTCGCGTGGCAGCAGGCGAGGTTGAGATCGAAATGCCCTTCAGCGCCCACATCACCCAGCAGCACGGGTTCATCCACGGCGGCATTCTGGGCACAGCGCTCGACTCGGCCTGCGGATTTGCGTCGCTCACGCTCATGCCGGCTGAGTCCGGCATTCTCACGATCGAGTACAAGCTCAATCTGATCGCGCCCGGCCGGGGCGAGCGCTTCCGTTTCATCGGCCGCGTGAGGAAGGCCGGTCGAACCATCACGCTGGCCGACGCCGATGCCATCGCCATCGAGGCCTCGGGCCGTGAGCGGCTGGTCGCCACCATGACCGCGACCGAAATGACAATCACCGGCCGCGACGACGTGCGCAGCTGAGCGCGCCCGGCGGGTAACGGCCCAGCTGGGTGCCAAGGAGAAAAGTGATGACCGAAATCCCCGGACTGCAGTTCGAACTGGGCGAGGATGTGCAGATGCTTCGAGAGGCGCTGCGCGCCTTCGTTGCCCGCGAAATCACGCCACGGGCAGGGGAGATCGATCGCACCGACCAATTCCCCATGGATCTTTGGCGCAAGTTCGGCGAACTGGGCGTACTCGGGATCACGGTGCCTGAAAGCCAGGGCGGCGCGGGTCTGGGCTACCTTGCGCACATCGTTGCCATGGAGGAAATTTCCCGTGGTTCGGCCTCGGTGGGCCTGTCCTACGGTGCCCACTCCAATCTGTGCGTCAACCAGATCTCGCGAAACGGCACCGATGCGCAGCGCGCGCGCTATCTGCCCGGCCTCATCTCGGGCGAGAAAATCGGCGCGCTCGCCATGTCCGAACCCAATGCCGGTTCTGATGTGATGTCGATGCGGCTGCGCGCCGAGTTCAAGGGCGATCGATGGGTTCTGAATGGCAGCAAGATGTGGATCACCAACGGCCCCGACGCCGATGTGCTGATCATCTACGCAAAAAATGACTTCGAGGCGGGCGCGCGCGGCGTGACCGCGTTTCTGGTCGAGAAGCATTTCAAGGGTTTTTCGGTCGCGCAAAAGCTCGACAAGCTCGGCATGCGCGGCAGCCACACCGGCGAACTGGTATTCGACAACTGCGAGGTGCCGGCTGAAAACGTGCTCGGTGGGCTCGGTTCTGGCGCACGGGTGCTGATGAGTGGGCTCGATTTCGAGCGCGCGGTGCTTTCGGGTGGCCCGCTTGGCATCATGCAGGCCTGCATGGATGTGGTGATCCCCTATGTGCATGAGCGCAAGCAGTTCGGCCAGCCGATCGGCGAATTTCAGCTCATGCAGGGCAAGCTCGCCGACATGTATTCCACCATGATGGCGTGTCGTGCCTATGTCTACGCGGTGGGCAGGCAGTGCGATCGCACCCGCGACGGCTCGGTTGATGTGCGAAGCCTTCGGAAAGACGCCGCTGCAGCAATTCTCTATTCAGCCGAAAAGGCCACCTGGATGGCAGGCGAGGCGCTTCAGTGCCTGGGGGGCAACGGCTACATCAACGACATGCCCACCGGCCGGCTGTGGCGCGACGCCAAACTCTATGAGATCGGTGCCGGCACCTCCGAGATCCGGCGCATGCTGATCGGCCGCGAACTGTTTGCCGATACCCGGTAAGCGGAACCCGTCCCCGCGCATCACCAATCGTTGCCCCACATGCCCCGCTCAGCCACCTCTCACCTTGTGCGCGCGCCTGCGTCGGCCGCCGACGCGGAGCGTCCCCATGGGCGAGCGGCGGCGCCGGTCGATGAGGGCGAAACACGCGCGGCGGCGATCGCCGCGATGGTGCTCGCGGGCTTTGACCGGCACTACGCGCTTTTTCGCTACAACGCCCAGCAGGCCAAGGCGCGCTGGGAGCATGGTGACTGGCACGGCATTCGGCGGCTTGCCCGCGAGCGCATCGAGTTCTATGACCTGCGGGTGCGCGAGGCCGTGTCGCGACTGGAATCGGGCTTTGCGCAGTCCGAGCTCACCGAGGGCATCTGGTCACAGGTGAAGCGGCACTATGTGGGGGCGCTCTCCGAGCACCGCCAGCCCGAACTGGCCGAGTCGTTTTTCAATTCGGTGAGCACCAAGATCCTGCACCGTAGCTATTTCCGGAACGATTTCATTTTTGTCCGGCCGGCCGTATCCACCGAGCATCTCGATGCCGATCCGCCATCGTGGCGGGTTTATTACCCGCATGTGTCGGGGCTTGCCGCGGCGTTGCGGTCGCTTCTCATCGACCTGGGTCTCGCCTGCCCCTATGTCGATGCCGAGCGTGATGTGGCGCGCATGGAGCGGGCGCTCGCAGCCGAATTCGGCGAACGGTTCGAGCCTGCGGCCGATTGGCAGATCCAGGTGCTGAGGACCCTTTTTTTCCGCAACAAGGGGGCCTACCTGATTGGCCGCATCATCGACGATGGTGAGGTTCGGCCCTTTGTGGTGCCGTGGCTGCGCGATTCACGGGGCCGTGCCTATGCCGATGCGATGCTGTTTGGCGAGGCCCGGATCGAGGCGCTGTTCAATTTCTCGCGGGCCTATTTCATGGTCGACATGGATGTGCCCTCGGCCTATGTGCGCTTTCTGCGCAGCCTCATGCCGGCCAAGCCCGAGTCCGAGCTCTACACCATGCTGGGACTGCACAAGCAGGGCAAGACGCTCTTCTACCGCGACCTGCTGCATCATCTGCGCCATTCGCATGATCGCTTCATGGCAGCGCCCGGCATCCGCGGGTTGGTCATGGCGGTGTTTACGCTGCCGTCGTTTCCCTATGTGTTCAAGCTCATCAAGGATCGCCGCTCAAAGGAGGTCTCGCGCGAGTTCATCCAGGGCCGCTACCAGATGGTGAAGCTGCACGACCGGGTGGGCCGCATGGCCGACACCTGGGAATATTCCGACGTGCCGTTTCCGCGCGAGCGTTTCGATCCTGCGTTGCTTGCCGAGCTGCGCGAGGCCGCACCTTCGCTCATTGAAGACGACGGCGAGTCGGTGGTGATCCGGCACCTCTATATCGAGCGCCGCATGACCCCGCTCAACCTTCACCTCGAGCGATCGAGCGATGCCGAGCGCGAGCGCGCGATCATCGAGTATGGCAACGCCATTCGCGAGATGGTTGCGGCCAACATCTTTCCGGGCGACATGCTCTACAAGAATTTCGGTGTCACGCGCCAGGGCCGCATCGTGTTCTATGACTACGACGAGGTCGCCTACCTCACCGACTGCAATTTCCGGGAAATTCCGCCGGCACGCACGCCCGAAGACGAAATGGCGAGCGAGCCCTGGTATGCGGTAGGCCCGAATGATGTCTTTCCCGAAGAGTTCGGCACCTTTCTCCTCGGGCATCCGGCGATCCGTGCTGTGTTCACGGCTCACCACGGCGAGTTGCTCGAGGCGGGCTTCTGGCGCGCCCGCCAGGCGCGCATCCGCGAGGGCGTGCTCGAGGACGTCTTTCCGTATCCGGAGGCGCTTCGCTTCCGTCATGTTTCCGATCCAGACATTCCCAACCAGGAGAATCTCAAATGAATGACCCCGTCGTTATCGTTTCAGTTGCGCGCACCCCCATCGGCAGCATGGTGGGTGAGCTGTCTGGCTTTGCCGGCCACCAGCTGGGCTCGCATGCCATCAAGGCGGCGGTGGCCCGCGCGGGGATCGCGCCCGAGCAGGTGCAGGAGGTGATCATGGGCTGCGTGCTGCCGGCTGGTCAGGGCCAGGCGCCGGCGCGTCAGGCCACGCTAGGCGCGGGGCTGCCGCGCTCAACCGGCGCGACCACCCTCAACAAGGTTTGTGGCTCGGGCATGAAGGCCGCCATGTTCGCGCATGATCTGCTGGTCGCGGGCAGCGCCGAGATTGTGGTGGCGGGCGGCATGGAGAGCATGAGCAACGCCCCCTACATGATGCTGAAAGGCCGGGGCGGCTATCGCTATGGCCACGGTACCCTCTTCGATCACATGGCCCTTGACGGTCTGGAAGACGCCTACGAGAAAACGCCCAACGGGGGCGGCAAGTCAATGGGCCAGTTCGCCGAAGACTGTGCAGGCAAATACGCCTTCACCCGAGAGGAGCAGGATGCCTACGCGATCGAATCCACCCGTCGTGCCGTGGCCGCCAACACCGACGGCAGTTTTGCCTGGGAGATCGCGCCGGTTACCGTGGCCGGCAGGAAGGGCGATGTGGAGATTGCGCGCGATGAGGCACCCTTCAAGGCCAACGTCGACAAGATTCCCTCGCTCAAGCCCGCCTTCCGGAAGGACGGTACGGTGACCGCCGCCACGTCCTCGTCCATCTCCGACGGCGCGGCCGCGCTCGTCATGATGCGCGCCTCCACGGCTGCACGCCTGGGTGCCAAGCCCCTTGCGCGGTTGGTGGCACACGCCACGCATTCGCAGGAGCCGCAGTGGTTTACCACCGCACCGGTTGGCGCGATCGAGAAGCTCTACGCCAAGACCGGCTGGACCACCGACTCGGTCGACCTGTTCGAAATCAATGAGGCGTTTGCGGTGGTGGCGATGGCTGCCATGCGCGATCATGGCATCCCGCATGCCAAGGTCAATGTCAATGGCGGTGCCTGCGCGCTCGGCCATCCGATCGGTGCGTCCGGTGCGCGGCTGATCGTCACGCTGATTGGGGCGCTCCGGGCGCGCGGCGGCAAGCGGGGCGTGGCCTCGCTTTGCATCGGCGGCGGCGAAGCCACCGCGGTGGCTCTCGAGATGCTGTAAGCCGCGGCGCCATCCATGCTGCTCACCGAAGACCATCGGCTGATTCGCGACGCGGTCCGCGACTATGTTCGCGACCATGTCGCGCCGCACGCCGCACACTGGGACCGCCACGACACTTTCCCGCGCGAGGCGCTCGCGGGGCTCGCTGCGCTCGGCTGCTACGGCGTCGCCGTGCCCGAGCGCTGGGGCGGCGCCGGGCTCGACTATGTATCGCTTGCGCTCGTGATCGAGGAGATCGCCGCGGGCGATGGCGGCACCTCCACCATCGTTTCGGTCAACAACTGTCCGGTCTGTTCGATCCTGCTTGCCTGGGGCTCGGAGGCGCAGAAGGCGCGCTGGCTCACCCCGCTCGCCTCGGGTGCAATGCTGGGCGCGTTCTGCCTCACCGAACCGCAGGTGGGGTCGGACGCGTCGGCGCTTCGCACCACCGCACGGCTGGACGGTGATCACTGGGTGCTCGACGGCGTGAAGCAGTTCATCACCTCGGGCGCCAACGGTGATGTGGCGATCGTGATGGCGGTGACCGACCGCGAGGCGGGAAAGCGCGGCATCTCTGCTTTTCTGGTGCCCACCAACAGCCCTGGTTATCGGGTGGCGCACATCGAGAAGAAGCTTGGCCAGCATTCGTCTGACACCGCACAGATTGCGCTCGAGGGCTGCCGGGTGCCCGCCGAGAACCTGATCGGCGAGCCCGGCCAGGGCTATCGCATTGCGCTCTCCGGGCTCGAGGGCGGGCGGATCGGCATTGCCTCGCAGTCGGTGGGCATGGCGCGCGCTGCGTTCGAGGCGGCGCTTCGCTATGCGCACGAGCGCGAGGCCTTCGGCTCGGCGATCTTCAATCACCAGGCGGTGCAGTTCCGGCTCGCCGATATGGCGACGGGGCTTGAAGCGGCGCGACAGCTGATTCTTCACGCGGCCGCGCTCAAGGATGCGGGCAAGCCCTGCCTGAAGGAAGCCGCCATGGCCAAGCTCTTCGCCTCCGAAACCGCGGAGAAAATCTGCTCGGACGCGATCCAGATTCATGGCGGCTATGGCTATGTCAATGACTTCCCGGTTGAACGGATTTATCGCGATGTGCGTGTCTGCCAGATCTATGAGGGCACGAGCGACATTCAGCGAATCCTGATCGGCCGGGCGCTTGCCGAATGATCATGCGTAGTACGCGCGCCGTCACAGTGCCGGTCCGGCCGCGTACCCATTTTTTGCCTGTCGAGGATCGCCCGTCATGTCTCAGATAGTCAGCAAGCTCGACCCGGCAGGCGCCGATTTTTCCGCCCACGCGCAGGCCATGCGCACGCTTGTGGGCGATCTGCGCGAGAAGGTGAGACACGCCGCCTCAGGCGGCGGCGAAACCGCGCGCGCGCGCCATGTCGCGCGCGGCAAGCTCCTTCCGCGCGAACGCATCGAGCGGCTGCTCGATCCCGGCTCGCCCTTTCTCGAGCTCTCGCCGCTTGCGGCTTACGGCATGTATGGCGATGAGGCGCCGTGTGCGGGCATCATTACCGGCATCGGTCGGGTGAGCGGTCAGGAGTGCGTGATCGTCTGTAATGACGCCACGGTGAAGGGCGGCACCTACTACCCGGTCACGGTGAAAAAGCATCTGCGGGCGCAGGAAGTCGCGCGCGACAATCGTCTGCCCTGCATTTACCTGGTGGATTCAGGTGGCGCCAACCTGCCCAATCAGGACGAAGTGTTTCCCGATCGCGAGCACTTCGGCCGCATCTTCTACAACCAGGCGACGATGTCGGCCGAGGGTATCGCGCAGATTGCTGTGGTGATGGGCTCGTGCACCGCGGGCGGCGCCTATGTGCCTGCGATGAGCGATGAGGCGGTGATTGTGCGCAACCAGGGCACCATTTTTCTGGGTGGCCCGCCGCTGGTGAAGGCTGCCACCGGCGAGGAGGTGAGTGCCGAGGACCTGGGCGGGGGCGATGTGCACACGCGGCTCTCGGGGGTGGCCGATCATCTGGCCGCCAACGACGAGCATGCGCTTGCCATCGCCCGATCGATCGTGGCCACGCTCAACCGTAACAAGCGGATCGAGCTTGCCTGCCGCGCGCCGCGGCCGCCCGTCTATGCGGCCGAGGAGTTGCTGGGGGTCATTCCCACTGACGCGCGCAAATCGTTCGATGTGCGCGAGATCATCGCGCGGGTCGTCGACGGCTCTGAATTCGATGAATTCAAACCCCGTTACGGCAGCACGCTGGTGACCGGCTTTGCCTGGATCGAGGGCATGCCGGTGGGGATTGTGGCCAACAACGGCATCCTGTTTTCCGAATCGGCGGCCAAGGGCGCGCACTTCATCGAACTCTGCGCGCAGCGCCGCGTGCCGCTCGTGTTTCTGCAGAACATCACCGGCTTCATGGTGGGCCGAAAATACGAGAATGAGGGCATTGCCCGTGCCGGCGCGAAGCTCGTCACCGCGGTGGCCTGCGCACAGGTGCCCAAGTTCACGGTAATCATTGGCGGCTCCTTTGGCGCGGGCAACTACGGCATGTGCGGCCGCGCGTATTCGCCGCGCTTTCTCTGGATGTGGCCCAACGCCCGCATTAGCGTGATGGGTGGCGAACAGGCCGCCTCGGTGCTCGCCACCGTCCGTCGCGATGGAATCGAATCGCGCGGCGGGCATTGGAGCGCCGACGAGGAGGAAGCCTTTCGTGCGCCGATCCGCGAGCAGTACGAGCGCCAGGGCCATCCCTATTACGCGAGCGCAAGGCTCTGGGATGACGGCATCATCGATCCGGTCGACACCCGTCGGGTGCTGGCGCTGGGTTTGTCCGCGGCGCTCAATGCGCCGATTCCGCCGACCCGGTTCGGCGTCTTCCGCATGTAAGGCGGTCCGCTGTGTTCAAACGCATTCTCATTGCCAACCGGGGCGAAATCGCCTGCCGGGTGGCGGCTACCGCGGCGCGACTGGGCATTGAAACCGTGGCGGTGTATTCCGATGCCGATGCGCGCGCGGCGCATGTGGCCGCGTGCGATCAGGCGCTGCGTCTGGGGCCGGCGGCGGCGCGTGAGTCCTATCTGAAGGGCGAGGCGATCATCGCGGCCGCGCGTGCCTCGGGGGCGCAGGCCATCCATCCCGGCTACGGGTTTCTGTCCGAGAACGACGCCTTCGCGCGAGCGGTGCGCGACGCGGGCCTGGTCTTCATTGGCCCGCCGCCCGAGGCCATTGCCGCAATGGGGAGCAAATCAGCCGCCAAGACACTGATGGCGCGGGCGGGCGTGCCGCTCGTGCCCGGTTATCACGGCGAGCGGCAGGAGGCCGATTATCTGCGCGGCGAGGCCGATGCGATTGGCTATCCGGTGATCATCAAGGCGAGCGCAGGCGGTGGCGGCAAGGGCATGCGGATTGTTGAGCAAAGCGCCGATTTCGAGGCGGCACTCGCCTCGTGCCGGCGTGAGGCGTTGTCGGCCTTCGGATCCGATCAGGTGCTGGTCGAGCGCTATCTCAGGCGGCCGCGCCACATCGAGGTGCAGGTGTTTGCCGACCGGCACGGCAACGCGCTCCATCTGTTTGAGCGTGATTGCTCGGTGCAGCGCCGCCATCAGAAAGTGGTGGAAGAGGCGCCCGCGCCAGGCCTGTCGGAGGCAAGGCGCGAGGAAATGGGCGCTGCGGCGGTGGCGGCGGCTCGCGCGGTGGGCTATGAGGGTGCGGGTACCGTGGAATTCATCGCCGAGCAGGACGGGCGCTTCTATTTCATGGAGATGAACACCCGGCTTCAGGTCGAGCATCCGGTCACGGAAATGATCACCGGCCTCGATCTGGTCGAGTGGCAGTTGCGCGTGGCGGCGGGTGAACCGCTGCCGCTTTCGCAGTCGGCGCTTGCACGACGCGGGCATTCGATCGAGGTGCGGCTCTATGCCGAGAATCCCGAGCGCGGTTTTCTGCCCTCCACCGGGGCGCTGCGCTCGCTCCATCTGCCGAGGGCGGCAGGCTTTTCGGTCGGGGCCGGTACGCGGGGTGAGCCAGCGGCGCTCCGGATCGATAGCGGGGTTCGTGCGGGCGACGTGATCACGCCCCACTACGACCCGATGATTGCCAAGCTGATTACCTGGGGAGTGGACCGCGATCAGGCGCGTGCGCGGATGGCGCAGGCGCTGTCTCAGGTTCGAATCGCGGGCGTGTCCACCAACGCGGCCTTCCTGTATCGACTGATGGAGTCGCCTGCGTTCGCTACGGCCGACCTCGATACCGGATTGATCGAGCGCGAGCGCTCGACGATCCTGCCTTCGCCTGCCCCCATGACGATGCGCGACTGGGCGATAGCCGCCGCGGCATGGCTCGCGAGCGAGTCGACAGAGGGCGCCCGCCGCATGCCGCGGGCGGGCCTTGTGCGCGGCGCCACCGCCGTAGAGGCCACCGAGACCGAATGGACCGATCCGTGGCGGGCCGCCGACAGCTGGCGGGTGCATGGGCAGGGCGCGCGCTGGCTGCGGCTTGCAACCGATGCCGAGCAATGCGAACTGCGGATCGAACCGGCCCGCTCGGGTGCGGGCTTCACAGCATTTTCCGGCGATGAGGTGGTCTGCATCGCCGACCCACGGCTCGATACCGCGCAGGGCGCTTTGAGCGTGCTCGTTGGCGCCGAAGCAGTTCGCTGCGGCGCGCTCATCGATGGCGCATCGGTCCTCGTATCCGAGCGGGGCCGTGCGCTTCGCGTCTCGGTGCTGCCGCCGGGGGGCAATCCCGATGATGCGGCCGCGGATGCGGGCAGCCTTGCCGCACCGATGCCCGGCAAGGTGGTGGCACTCATGGTGGCGGTGGGCGCGGTGGTTGAGCGCGGCCAGCCGCTCGCGGTCCTCGAGGCGATGAAGATGGAACATGTCATCACCGCGCCCGAAGCGGGTCGTGTCACCGCCATTCTTCATTCGACGGGTTCACAGGTGCAGGAGGGCGCGGCGCTTCTTGCGATCGAGCCGATTGCAACGGGGGCAGCATGACCGGCTTATCTTCTGGCGCCGACCGGGCGCAGGACGCTTCCCTCGTGGCGAGTGCATCGCCCACCATCGTGCTGGGTTTGCGGAGCGCGGAGGCCACGCGGGAGTGGGCCCAGGCGCTCGGTGAAGCGTTGCCGCGGGCCCGTATCGTTCCTGATTCGGCCGATGCGCCCGCTGCCGACTATGCGGTGCTTTGGCGGCCGCAGCCCGGGTTTTTTATGCGCCAGCCCGGACTCGCTGCGGTCTTTGCTGCCGGCGCGGGCGTTGACTGGCTGCTCACCGACCCGACGCTGCCCGAGCAGCTGCCGGTTTATCGCATCGAGGATGGCGGCATGGCCGAGCAGATGGCCGCCTATTGCGCGCACGAGGTGCTGCGCTTTCACTACCGCTACGACCGGTACGAGGCGCAGCAGCGCGCGGGTGTCTGGCAAGAGTGGCCCTATGTGAGCCCGGCCCGTTGCGCCGTGGGGGTATTCGGGATGGGCAAGATGGGCGAGGCGATCGCGCGTGCGTTGGCCGCGCTCGGTTTTGCAGTGCGGGGCTATTCCCGCTCGCCGCGCTCGCTCGCCGGCATTGAATGCTTTGACGACTCGCGCGGGCTTGAGCCGTTCCTCGCAGGCGTCCAGGTGCTGGTGGTTGCAGCGCCGCTCACGCCTGCGACCCGCAATCTGTTTGACGCCACGCGCCTTGCACAGTTGCCGCGCGGGGCTTTCCTCATCAACGTTGCGCGCGGCGATCTGGTGGTCGAGGAGGCGCTGCTCGCTGCCCTCGACTCAGGCGCGATCGCGTGCGCCGCGCTCGATGTGTTTCGCACCGAGCCGCTGCCGCGCGAGCACCGCTTCTGGACCCACCCGCAGGTGCGCATCACGCCGCATGTGGCGGCGATTACCGTTGTGAGCGAGTCCGCCCGCCAGGTGGCACGCCGCATCACCCAGCTGTGCCTGGGCGAGGCGCCCAGTGGTCTGGTTGACCGCAGACGCGCCTACTGAACCCGCTCTCCAGGAAAGCCCTCACCATGCCCAACACCCTGCCCGCCCGAGTCTTCATTACCGAGGTCGGCCCGCGCGATGGTCTTCAGAACGAGCAAGCGCCGCTCGCCACCGCTGTGAAGGTCGGGCTCTGCGAGCGACTGCTCGCAGCCGGCGTATCGCAGCTCGAGGTCACCTCCTTCGTATCGCCGAAATGGGTGCCGCAAATGGCCGATGCTGCCGATGTGCTCGCCCGCCTGCCGCGGCGCTCGGGGCTCACGTTGTCTGCGCTCACCCCCAACCTGAAAGGCTTCGAGGCGGCACTTGCGAGCCGGGTCGATGAGGTGGTGATCTTTGGCGCAGCAAGCGAGGCGTTTTCAATGCGGAACACCAACTGTTCGGTGGCCGAGAGCATTGAGCGGTTTCGCCCGGTGGCCCAGGCCGCCAAGGCGCACGGTCTGCGGCTTCGCGCAGTGATCTCGGTGGCCTTTGGCTGCCCCTATCAGGGCGATGTACCCCTGGAATCGGTGATCGATCTGGTACGGCGAACGCGCGATCTGGGCTGTGACGAGATCGGTATCGCCGACACCATCGGTGTGGCCACCGTCGGTCATGTGAAGCAGGTGTTCGAGGCGGCTGCACGCGAGGTGCCGCTCACCCAGCTCTCGGGGCATTTCCATGACACCTACGGTCAGGCGCTTGCCAATGTCTACGGCTGCCTGGAGGTGGGCGTGCACCGGTTCGACAGCGCCGTGGCGGGGCTTGGCGGCTGTCCGTATGCGAAGGGTGCAACCGGCAATGTCGCCACGGAAGACCTGCTGTGGCTGTTCAAGGGCCTGGGTATCGATACGGGTCTTAACCTTGATGCGATGGTGCAAACCGGCCAGTGGATCTCCGCGCAGGTGGGCCGTCGCTATGGCTCTCGCGTGGGCGCAGCGCTCGCGGCGCGCGAGGAGAGCAAGGCCGGGGCCGAGGTGCACGCATGATCGCCTGTCGACATCGCCAACGGACCCCGTCATGACCGCCGCCACCGTTCCTTCACCCTGCATCTCGGTCTGTCAGCTCGATTCCGAATCGCGCCGCTGCCTGGGCTGCGCTCGCACCATCGAGCAGATCGAAGCCTGGATCATGCTCGATGACCGCGAGCGCATGGCGGTCTGGGCGCAGCTCGCCCGGCACTTCGAGGTCGACCTTGAAACCGCACTTGCCTCGCGCATGGGCGCGGGCCGGGCGCGCGAACTGGTGCGTTCTCATGAATCAGGCTGAGCCGGCTGTGCGCTTGCCTGCCGGCGTTCGGTTCATCGAGCGCGACTGGCTGTCGTCCAACATGGTGCTGATCGCCGAGCCCGATGGCGGTGCCACGCTGATCGATAGCGGCTATGTGAAACACGCCGCGCTGGTGGTGGCCCTGGTCGAGCATGCACTGGGCCAGGTCGGCGCGCAGCGTCTCAGCCGCGTCGTGAACACCCACCTGCACTCCGACCACTGCGGCGGCAACGCTGCGCTGGTCTCACGCTTTGGCTGCGAGGTACTGGTACCGGCTGGAAGTTTCCACGACGTTCAACGTTGGGACACCGAAGCGCTCAGCTATGACGGGACCGCCCAGCGCTGCGCCCGCTTTGAGGCGAGCGGTGTGCTGGTGCCTGGCGAGTCGATCATGATGGGCGGCGCGCCCTGGCAGATTCACTCGGCGCCCGGTCACGATCCGAAGAGCCTGGTGTTTTACTGCGCCCCCCATCGCCTGCTGGTCTCGGCTGACGTGCTCTGGCACAACGGGTTTGGCGTGATCTTTCCCGAACTCATCGGTGAGTCGGGCTTTGCCGAACAGGCCGGGATGCTGGACCTCATCTCAAGCCTTGATGTGGGCACCGTGCTGCCTGGTCACGGCCCGGCGTTTGCCAACCCCCATGCGGTCATCGAGACCGCCCGCAGAAGGCTCGCGTCGCTTCGCGCCGATCCAGTGCGAAACGCTCGCTACGCCATGAAGGTGATGATCAAATATCTGATGCTCGATGTCGAGGAGATCGAGGAGGCGGTGCTCGCGGGGCGGGTGGCCGGGGCGTCGGTTCTGCGCAGCGCAGCCGCACTGCTCGACCTGTCGGTGGAGGCTGCGTTTGACTGGGCGGTTGATGAGCTCGTTGCGCAAGGCGCACTGAGACGACTGAACGGGAGACTTTTCAATGTCTGAACGACTCGCGCAGACGCCGCGCCTTCGGGACAGCATGCCCGCCGATCTTGAGGCGATCGAGCGCCTCTACGCACACCATGTCCGTCATGGCACAGGCTCCTTTGAGCTCGAGCCGCCCACGCTTGCCGAAGTCACGCGCCGTCGCGATGACGTGCTCGCGAACGGCTTTGCGCATCGCGTGGCCGAAGCGGGCGGCGAGGTCGTGGGTTTTGCCTATTTCAATTTTTTCCGGATGCGGCCCGCGTATCGGTTCAGCGTGGAGAACTCGGTTTATGTACGCGCAGGGCTTTCGCGTGGTGGCATCGGCCGCGCGCTGCTTCTGGATCTGATCGATCAGGCGCGCGCGCGGGGCGTGAGGCAGATGATTGCCGTGATCGGCGACAGCGCCAACACCGGCTCGATCGGGCTGCATGCTGCCTGCGGGTTTCGATTTGCCGGGCTCTTGCGCGCAAGCGGCTGGAAATTTGACCGCTGGCTCGATACCGTCATCATGCAGCGCGAGATCGGTGCGGGCGATCGCGAGCGCCCGCCCGACTCACATCAGGTATGACGTGTCGTTGTCGTGCCCGAGGATCACGTAGTTCACGCGTCGCAGATCGCCAAGCCTGCGTCCGCCGGCATATGAGATCGAGCTCTGCAGGTCTTCTTCCATCTCGCGCAGCGTGTCGCCGAGCTTGCCCTTGATGGGCTCAAGAATGCGCTTGCCTTCAACAAAGCTCCGATGCCCTTTGTTGAACTCCGAGGCGGAACCGTAGTATTCCTTGTAGAGCTTGCCGTCGACCTCGACCGTGGTCCCTGGCGACTCTTCATGACCGGCGAACATCGAACCGATCATGACCATGGTGGCACCAAAGCGTACCGACTTTGCAATATCGCCATGCTCGCGGATACCGCCGTCGGCAATGATGGGCTTGGTGGCGACGCGTGCGCACCACTTGAGCGCCGAGAGCTGCCAGCCGCCGGTTCCAAAGCCTGTCTTCATGCGGGTAATGCACACCTTGCCGGGCCCGACGCCCACCTTGGTGGCGTCTGCCCCCCAGTTCTCGAGATCGATCACACCTTCGGGCGTCCCAACATTGCCGGCGATCACGAAGGCCTTGGGCAGATGCTCGCGGATGTGGGCGATCATTTGCCTGACCGACTCGGCGTGTCCGTGGGCGATATCGATAGTGAGGTAATCGGCCCCCAGCCCCTCGCGGGCGAGCTCGCGCACGACCTCGCGATCGGCCTCTTTCACGCCCACCGACAGCGACACGAACAGCCCCTTTTCTCGCATGGTGCGGGCAAAGGCGATGCTGTCGATATCAAAGCGGTGCTGGATATAAAAATAGCCCTCGCGCGCCAGCCGCTCACAGATGTCGTCGTTGACCACCGTCTTCATGTTGGCCGGAACGACCGGGATGCGGAAACGGCGTCCGCCCAGCTCGATCGAAGGGTCGCACTCGCGGCGGCTCTCGACCACGCAGCGGCGGGGCAGGAGCAGGATGTTGTCGTAATCGAAAATTTCCATCAGAACTCTCCGTGACCGGGCGTGGCCGGCACTCAACGCGCGGCAATGGTACCGCGATGGGCGGGTTGACGAGCGTATCCGCAGGAACTCACTGGGCGGTTCTCCGACCGGATGACCCGCTGCGTCCGGTGCCCGGGGTTGCCGCTTCGCCGCGCCGCCGCGCCGCCGTTCCGCCGTTCCGCCGTTCCGTCTCGCCGTCGGGTCGCGGCCCTCAGTCGTACTTGCGAGCGTCCTCGATCACCTTGCCGTCATTGGGCAGGGATCCGGGCGGGACCACCTGGACCTCCCCCCGCAGCTTGGTGATGTCGCGCAGGCAGACCGCGATCGCCTCGGCGAGCGCCGCCGCGTGTGTGCCGGCCGCGAGCTCGCAGCGCAGCGTCATGCGGTCGTTGGCCATTTCGCCCTCCACCACCAGCCGCGCGCGAGCGATCTCCGGGTGCCGGCGCACGACCTCGGCGATCTGGCCGGGATGCACGAACATGCCCCGCACCTTGGTGGTCTGGTCGGCGCGGCCCAGCCAGCCGCGGATCCGGACATTGGTGCGCCCGCAGGGCGAGGCGCCGGGCAGCACTGCCGACAGATCGCCGGTTCCGAATCGGATCATCGGATAGTCGGGATTGAAACTGGTGATCACCACCTCGCCCACCTCGCCATCGGCGACGGGATCATTGGTGCCCGGGCGCACGATCTCCAGGATCAGGTCTTCGTCGAGGATCATGCCCTCGAGCGCCTCGGACTCATAGGCAATCAGCCCAAGGTCGGCTGTTCCGTACCACTGGAGCACGCTCGTGAGGCCTTGCTCGCGAAACCATGCGCGCAGGCTGGGCGGGAGTGCCTCGGCCGCTACCAGCGCACGTTTGAGCCGCGAAATGTCGGCGCCGGTCTCGCGCGCCTTCTCCACCAGGATGCGCAGAAACGAGGGCGTTCCGACATAGGCGTCGGGGGCGAGCGCGGCAATGAGTTCAAGCTGCTGCTCGGTCTGCCCGGTGCCGGCCGGAATGACCGCGCAGCCGATATGGCGGGCCGCGCCGTCGACCATCCAGGCGCCGGGCGTCAGGTGGTAGCCGAAGCAGTTTTGGATGACATGGCCGGGGCGCATGCCTGCGGCCCAGAGCGCGCGCGCTGCCCGCCAGGGGTCGGGGCGGGCGCCTTCAGGGTCGAAGATCGGGCCCGGGGACATGTAGAGCCGTCCCATTCGCCCGGGCTCGACGGTGGTGAAGCCGCCAAAGGGCGGGCGTGCCACCTGCTGGTCTTTCAGTTCGCTCTTGCGAAGCACGGGAATCTGCGCGAGCGCCTTGCGCGAGGCGATCGCGCCGGGTTCAACCGACCGAAGCCGCTCGGCCCAGCCGGGTGCGTGCGCTTTCGCGTGCGCGATCAGGCCAGGCAGGCGGGCAAAGAGCGCGCCCTCGCGCGCCTCGGACGTGCGTGTTTCGAGATCGTCATAGTGCTTGCGGTTCGCGTCATTCATCACCGACTCGCCTTGAGACAGGGTTGGCGCACACGCGGGCCTTAGAGCCAGCGCTTGCGGCGTCGATAGGACTTGATGTCGCGGAAGGACTTGCGCCCTTCTTTCGCAACGCCCAGGTAGAACTCCTTCACGTCCTCGTTTTCGGCCAGGTCCCGGGCCGGGCCGTCCATCACGATGCGGCCATTTTCCAGGATGTAGCCATAGTCGGCGTTGCGAAGCGCCACATTGGTGTTCTGTTCGGCGAGCAGGAAGCTCACTTTTTCCTTCTGATTGAGGTCGCGCACGATGGCGAAGATTTCCGCCACGATCTGCGGGGCGAGACCCATGGAGGGCTCGTCGAGCAGAATCATCTTGGGATTGGCCATCAGCGCGCGGCCCACTGCCGTCATCTGCTGTTCCCCGCCCGAGGTATAGCCCGCCTGCGAGGCGCGTCGGGTCTTCAGGCGCGGAAAGTAGTGGTACACGCGCTCGAGCGCCACCGCGGTATCGGCGCGCGAGAGATTGCGCGTGTAGGTGCCGGTGAGAAGATTCTCCTCCACGGTCAAATGACCAAAGCAGCGTCGCCCCTCCATCACCTGAATCACGCCGCGCTTGACCAGATCAGCGGGCGTGAGATGGGCGATCGGCTCATCGCGGTAGCTGATCGACCCCTTGGTGACTTCGCCCCGCTCGCCTTTGAGCAGATTGGAAATGGCGCGCAGCGTGGTGGTCTTGCCTGCGCCATTGCCGCCCAGGAGTGCCACCACACCACCCTCGGGCACCTGAAGCGATACGCCCTTCAGCACCAGAATCACATGGTTGTAGATGACCTCGATGCCGCTCACGACAAGCAAGGGATTGCTCACGGTTGTCTCCCGGGGGTAAGCGCTGAGCGGGACCGGGCGCGCCCGGTCCGGGTCAGCGCGCCGCGGCTCGCCTGGGAAGGCTGCCGCGACGAGCGGGGCACCACACCGGCGTGTGATGCACCCGGTACGCCGCCGAACCGCGAGGCCCGGCAGCATGGATTGCCGTCAGTTTGAAGCTTCCTTCGCGCAGTCGCGTGGCTGAATCTTCTTCTCGGCTGCATAGCGCGCCGCATAGGCATCCTGCATGGGTTTCAGGATCTGCATGTCCGCCTGGTAGACCTTGGGCGCGACCACCCATTTCTTGCCGTCCCAGCTGTGGATCTGAGCGGAGTTGCCGCCCATGTGGTCGCGGCAGCTGGTGCTGATCGGCTGCATGAGGCCCTCGAAACCAAGCTGCTTGATGCGCGCGGCGTCGATGTTCAGGTTCTCGAAACCCCAGCGCACCTCTTCGCCCGTGAGCGGACGCTTGCCATAGCGCTCTTGCGACACGCGGACCGCCTCGGCGGTGACCGCCGCTGCCGTCAGTCCACGGTTGTAGAGCACCTGACCGACTTCATCACGCGGACCCGACCCCTGACCCTTGTCGTGCAGATTCCGGAAGATGTCCTGGTGGACGCGCGACGTGCCGGCGGGTGCCATGAAGGTGAGCGCGTTGTAGCCCTTGCCGCCGTCGCCCGCGGGAACGATATCGGGCTCGGCGCCCGACCACCATACCCCGTACATCTTTTCGCGCGGATAGCCGGTGGCGATGGCCTCCTTGACGGCGGTCGAGTTCATCACACCCCAGCCCCACAGGAAGACATAGTCGGGCCGGTCGCGACGCACCTGCAGCCAGGCAGCCTTTTGCTCCACGCCCGGGTGCGTGACCGGGATCAGGATCAGCTGAAATCCGTGCATCTTGGCGCGTTCCTGCAGCAACGGTATCGGCTCTTTCCCGAACGGGGAGTCATGGTAGACGAGCGCGATCTTCTTGCCCTTGAGACGATCGACACCACCCTCAACCGAACCCACGTGCTGGACCAGGATGTCGGCTGCCACCCAGTAGCTGCCGCCCAGAATGAAGTTCCACTTGAACACTTCGCCGTTGGCCGATTCCGAGCGGCCATAGCCCGCGGTGATCAGAGGGATCTTGTCGTTGGGAACCTTGTCGGTGAGAGCGAACGTGATGCCGGTAGACAGCGGATGAATCGCTGTCCCGCCGGTGGGGCCCTTGCCCTTCAAGCGCTCATAACACTCCACGCCACGGTCGGTGGCGTAGCCGGTTTCGCACTCTTCCATGGTGAGGCGCACGCCACCGATGCCGCCATCACGGGCGTTCAGCATCTTGTAGTAATCGGCCATGCCGTTGGCAAACGGGACGCCATTTGGCGCGTAGGGACCCGTGCGGTAGACGAGCAGCGGGAAGAACTGCTCCTTGGCGCCCGCGGCGGCGGGCGCCCCTTTGGCCTGCGCCTGCGCAAGCCCCGGCGCAAGTGCCGCCAGGCCGGCAGCCAGGGCCGCGGCGGCCAGCCAGCGGGCTGTTGTGTTCTGTCTCATCGGAACCTCCTTGTTTTAACCATCAATGAATCACGAGCCTGAATGAAGTGCACCACACTGTCGCCGGCCCGTCGCGACAGCGCTGCAGAAAACCTCAATGCGGGAACGGCCAGAGTCTCAGCTTTTCCTTTCCGATCGACCAAAGTCGGGCGAGCCCATGCGGCTCCACGATCAGGAAAAACACGATCAGCGCCCCGAAGATCATGAACTCGAGGTGCGAGGCCATGGCGGTGGAGATGGGTACGCCCAGCCAGGCAGGCACCTGATTCAGCAGAATCGGGAGCACCACGATGAAGGCTGCGCCAAAGAAGCTGCCCATGATGGAGCCCATGCCGCCGATGATGATCATGAAGAGCAGGTTGAGCGAGCGGTTCACATCAAAGGCAAGCGGCTCCCAGGAGCCCAGGTGCACGAACGCCCACATGGCGCCTGCCACACCGATCACGAAGGAGCTCACCGCGAACGCCGACAGCTTGGCCGTGACCGGCCGGATGCCGATGACGGTGGCGGCCACATCCATGTCGCGGATCGCCATCCAGGAGCGGCCAATGTGGCCGCGGACGATGTTCTTGGCGGCGAGTGCCATGACGGTGACGATCGTGAGGCAAAAGAGATACTTGGACTGCGGTGTGTCGATTGAAATGCCTGCCACCGTAAGCGTGGGAACCGATACCGAGCCCGAGGCCGAGTAGTTGGTGAACCAGGCGATACGGGCGAAGACCCAGTCGCAGAAAAACTGTGCAGCAAGTGTGGCCACCGCCAGATAAAGGCCGCGGATTCGCAGGCTGGGGATGCCGAATACGATCCCGACCAGGAGCGCCGCACCGCCACCAATGAGAAACGCGCCAATCACCGGCATGCCGGGCACCCGGGTGTAGGCGTTGTAGGCAATGTAGGCGCCCACCGCCATGAAGGCGCCCGAGCCGAGCGAGATCTGGCCGCAGTAACCGACCAGAAGATTGAGCCCCAGCGCGGCGAGCGAGAGGATGACAAACGGGATGAGGATGGCCCGGAACATGTATTCGCTTGCCAGCATCGGTACGCCGATGAAGGCAAACGCGATCAGCGCCATGACCAGCCAGCGGTCCTGCAGAATCGGGAAGATCTGCTGATCGTCGCCGTAGCGGGTTTTGAACTGGCCGTTTTCGCGGTAGAGCATCGTCAGGCCTCTTGATTACACGCGATCAATGATGCGTTCGCCAAACAGTCCCTGCGGCCGCACGAGCAGCACCGCAAGCGCAAGACCGTAGGCAAACCAGTTTTCGAGCCCGCCACCGATGATGGGCCCGAGGTAGACCTCGGCGAGCTTCTCGCCCAATCCGATCAGAAGCCCCCCCACGATGGCGCCCGGCACCGAGGTGAACCCGCCCACGATCACCACCGGGAGCGCCTTGAGCGCGAGGATGGCGAGCGAGAACTGGACGCCCAGCTTGCTCCCCCAGACCATACCGGCCACCAGGGCGGTGAAGCCCGCGACCGCCCATACGATCACCCAGATCCGGTTGAGCGGAATGCCGATGGATTGCGCCGCCTGATGATCGTCGGCCACCGCACGAAGTGCCCGCCCGGTAGCGGTTTTCTGAAAGAAGATGGCAAGCACCACCACCAGCGCGACCGCAATCAGCGCTGCCGCAATGTCGTCGCGATTGAGCAGGATGCCGCCCTCGAACAGGTCGCCCAGGACCAGGAGCGGATCCTTGGAGAGCCCCAGATCGATCTTGTAGACGTCTGACCCCCAGATGGTCTGCCCGAAGCCATCGAGAAAATAGGTGACACCGAGCGTGGCCATGAGGAGCGTGACGCCTTCCTGGTTGACCAGCGGTCGCAGCACCAGCCGTTCGATGCCCTGGGCCACCACCACCATGATGAGCGCGGCGAGCACGAAGGCAAGCAGATTGGCAAGCAGCAGACTCTCGAAGCCCAGGAGCTCAGGCAGCCACTCGGCAAGCCGTGCCATGGCGAGTGCCGCAAACAGCACCATTGCGCCCTGCGCGAAATTGAACACGCCCGAGGCCTTGAAGATCAGCACGAAGCCGAGCGCGACCAGCGAATAGAGGACGCCCGCCATCAGGCCGCCCAGCACCACTTCGAGGAAAAATCCCATTCCCGAGCCTCCGCCTAGTGCGCCACGCCCAGGTAGGCGTTGATCACGTCCTGATTGCTGCGGACGTCGTCCGGTGTGCCATCGCCGATCTTCTTGCCGTAGTCGAGCACGACCACCCGGTCGGAGATATCCATCACTACACCCATGTCATGCTCGATCAGCACGATGGTGGTGCCGAACTCGTCGTTCACGTCGAGCACGAAGCGGCTCATGTCCTGCTTTTCTTCGACATTCATGCCGGCCATCGGTTCATCAAGTAGAAGGAGCGAGGGCTCCATCGCGAGCGCGCGCCCCAGGTCGACCCGCTTCTGAAGACCATAGGGCAGACGCCCGACCGGCGTTTTCCGATAGGGCTGAATCTGCAGAAAATCGATGATGCGCTCGCAGAATTCGCGGTGCATGATCTCCTCGCGCTCGGCCGGTCCCTTCCAGAACGCCTGCTGAAGGATATTGGTGCGCATCTTGAGCGTGCGCCCGGTCATGATGTTGTCGAGCACCGACATGCCCTTGAACAGCGCGAGACTCTGGAAGGTGCGCGCGACCCCGTGCGCCGCCATGGCGTGCGGGTCGGTATGGGTGTGGTGCTCGCCGCGATAGATGATTTCGCCCTGCTGGGGCGTGTAGACCCCGCTGATCACATTGAGCATGGAGCTCTTGCCCGCACCGTTGGGTCCGATGATGGCGCGGATCTCGTGCTCGCGCACGTCAAAGGAAATGTCGGTGAGCGCCTTCACGCCGCCAAATGCGAGCGAGATGTTGCGCAGGTCGAGGATGACCTCGCCAATCTTGCGGTTGCTCATGCAGCCCTCTTCTGCGCGGCCGAGGGCGCGAAGGTGGTGGCGTCTTCCAGGCGCAGCGTAGCCGATACGACGCCGGTGCGGCCGTCTTCAAAGCGCACCTGGGTTTCGATGAACTGCTCGGTGCGGCCCGAATAAAGCGCCTCGACCAGCACCTGATATTTCTGCGCGATGAAGCCGCGCCGAACCTTGCGGGTTCGGGTGAGCTCTTCGTCGTCGGCGTCGAGCTCCTTGTGCAGCACAAGGAAGCGGTGAATCTGCGAGGCGCTCATCACGGGGTCGGCCGCGAGATCGGCGTTGACCTTTTCCAGGCACTCGCGAATCAGCGAGAAAATTTCCGGACGCGAGGCGAGATCGACATAGCCGGTGTAGGAGAGGTTGCGGCGCTCTGCCCAGTTGCCGCAGGCTTCGAAATCGATGTTGATGAAGGCCATCACCTGATCGCGACCATCGCCGAAGGCTACCGCTTCCTTGATGAAGGGGAAGAACTTGAGCTTGTTCTCGAGATATTTCGGCGCAAACATCGAACCGTCAGCAAGCTTGCCGACGTCCTTTGCGCGATCGATGATGCGCAGGTGTCCGTCGGTGTCGAGGTAGCCCGCATCGCCCGTGTGATACCAGCCCTCGGCATCTTTCACCTCGGCGGTGGCCTGGTCATTTTTGTAGTACTCACGCAGAAGCCCGGGGCTTCGGATCAGGACCTCGCCCGCATCGGTCAGGCGGATGCGTACGCCGTCCATGGGCGGCCCCACCGTGTCGGGCTTTACCTGACCGTTGGGCTGCACGCAGACGAACACCGCTGTTTCGGTCGAGCCGTACAGTTGCTTGAGATTGATTCCGAGCGAGCGGTAGAACACGAACAGGTCGGGACCGATTGCCTCGCCCGCCGTGTAGGCCACGCGCACGCGGCTCATGCCAAGGGCATTGCGAAGCGGGCCGTAAATGAGCAGGTCGCCCGTGCGATAAAGCATCCGCTCCGCGGCCGAGACGCTGGGATCGCCATTCAGGATGCGCTCACCCACCCGGCGCGCCACATCCATGAAGTAGCGGTAGAGCGCGCGCTTCGGTGCCGCCGCGTCTTCCATGCGAATGGTGACCTGCGTGAGGAGCGCCTCCAGCACGCGCGGCGGCGCAAAGTAGTAGGTGGGCCCGATCTCTCGCATGTCGGCCGAGACCGTCGACTGCGACTCGGGGCAATTGACGGTGAAGCCTGCCGCGAGCCACTGCGAGTATGAAAAGATGTTCTGTCCGATCCAGGCCATGGGCAGATACGCAAGCACCTCTTCGCGGCTGGTCAGGTGCTCCATGGCGCAGGCCGCGCGCGAGACCGAGATGAGGTTGCGATGCGTGTGGATGACCCCTTTGGGGTTGCCGGTGGTGCCCGAGGTGTAGAACATCGCCGCGACGTCGTCGGGCGAGCCTTCGCTTGTGCGCTGCTTGAGAAGCCCCGGATAGGCGCGCAGGAAATCCTTGCCGCGGGTAATCAGCGTATCGACGCTCAGGAGTTCGGGGTTGGTGTAGTTGCGAAGCCCCCTCGGATCGTCATAGACGATGTGCGCGAGCAGCGGGTGCTGTTCCTTCAGCTCCAGCAGCTTGTCGGTCTGCTCCTGGTCTTCCACCACGGCGAAGGCAATTTCGGCGTTCCTGAACACGAACACCATTTCTGCGGCGACCGCGTCCTGGTACATGGGGACCGGCACGCCGCCCAGCGCCTGGGCTGCGATCATGGCGGCATAAAGCCGGGGACGGTTCTCGCCGATGATGGCCAGATGCTGACCGCGTGAAAAACCGAGCTCGGCAAGGCCTGCTGCGATGGCCTCGACCTGATCGGCGAGCTCACGCCAGGTGGTGGTCCGCCAGATGCCGTAGATTTTTTCGCGCAGCGCTGCGTCGTCGGGACGCGCGGCCGCGTGTTCGAGAAGCAGCTGCGGAAAGGTCGTGCCGCCGAGTGCAAGCACCCGGGCTTCGTCGGCATCAGGCGCCTGAGCCATCGGCAGTGTCTCCCCTCTGTTTTTGAGTTGCCGGTTTCTACGCCCGGCACCTTACCCGTAACTTACCGGAATCGGCGGCCCCGGGAAAACCCGGGATTTTCCACCTCGACCGGCTGTCCGGGATCAACCGTAGCTGTAGAAACCGCGTCCGGTCTTGCGCCCGAGCAAACCTGCATCAACCATTTCGCGAAGCAGCGGCGCGGGGCGGTACTTGGGGTCCTTGAATGCGTCGTAGAGCACGTCCATCACGGCGAGCAGCACGTCCAGCCCGATCATGTCGCAGAGCGCGAGCGGGCCGATCGGGTGGTTGCAGCCCAGCCGCATGCCGGTATCGATTTCATCAGCGCTTGCAACGCCCTCGGCGAGGGTGAAGATCGCTTCGTTCAGCATCGGGCAGAGGATTCGGTTGACCGCGAAACCGGCGCTGTTTTTCACGCCGATCGGCGTCTTGCCGAGCCGCTGGGCAAGCTCGGCGACGCTTTGCAGCGTCGCTTCCGACGTGCGCAATCCACGGATGATTTCGACCAGTGCCATCACTGGCACCGGATTGAAAAAATGCATGCCCACGAAGAGCTCGGGCCGGCTGATCTGTGCGGCGAGCCGCGTGATGGAAATTGATGACGTGTTGGTCGCGATGATGGTGCCAGGGCGGGCGATGGCGTCGATGGCTTTCAGGATCTTGATCTTGATGGCCTCGTTTTCAGTGGCCGCCTCGATGATCAGGTCGGCGCCCGCCAGGTCTTCGGCCCGCGTGGTGGTGCACACCCGGGCGAGCGCGGCGGCCTTGCCGGCGTCATCGAGCGTGCCTTTTCGCACCAGTCGGTCGAGTGAGCCGCCAATGGTCTTCAGCGCGCGCTCGAGCGCGGCCTCGTTCACGTCTTGCATCACGGCGTCGATGCCCGCCTGCGCACACGTCTGCGCGATGCCGTTACCCATGGTGCCGGCACCGATGATGCCGATGGTCTTGATGGTCATGGTGGGTCGTCCTTGCAAAGAATAGGTGCTGATTCTAGTGGAGCGGCGCGCGGCGCCCCCCGATGCAACGCATCACATCGGCTCGAGCGCGGGCTCGGCCATGGCTTCAAGCTGCCCGGCGAGCTCCGCAATCCGGTCCTGCCAATAGCGCGGCGTGCCGAACCAGGGAAAGGCTGCCGGGAATGCCGGATCATTCCAGCGACGCGCGATCCATGCGCTGTAGTGGATGAGCCGCAGCGTACGAAGTGGTTCGATCAGCGCGAGCCCGGCGCGATCGACATCCCTCACCTGTCGGTAGCCCGCCAGCAGGCGGCCGAGCTGCTCGGCGCGCTCGTGGCGCTCGCCGGAGAGCAGCATCCAGAGATCCTGGATCGCAGGACCCGTGCGCGCGTCGTCAAAGTCGACGAAGTGTGGACCCGCGTCCGTCCAGAGCAGATTGCCCGGATGACAGTCGCCGTGCAGCCGGATGCACGCGAGCCTGGCTGCTCCAGCCTGTGCGAACGCTCGCTCGGCTGCCTCGATGGCAGCGTTCGCAAGCCCGTGCCAGCGGGCCTCGAGTTCAGCCGGAATGAGCCCGCCCGCAAGCAGCGCATCGCGTGGCTCGCGGCCCAGCGTGGTGACATCGGCGGCTTCGCGGTGTACGAAGGCCGAGCGCGCGCCAACGTTGTGGATCCTGGCGATGAAGCGGCCGATCCATTCCAGAACGCCAGGCTGGTCGAGCTCGGGCGCGCGGCCGCCTCGCCGCGGATAGACCGCGAACCGGAAGCCTGCATGCCGATGAAGCGTCTGGTGATCGAGCACGAGCGGCGCGACGGCAGGAATATCGTCATGCGCGAGCTCGGCCACGAATGCGTGTTCCTCGGCGATTTGCGCATCGCTCCAGCGGCCCGGGCGGTAAAACTTGACCACCACCGGCTCCGCGTCCTCCAGGTAAACAAGGTAGACCCGGTTTTCGTAGCTGTTGAGCGCAATCAGCCGGCCGTCGCCGCGCAGGCCCACCGAGTCCAGCGCATTCAGGACCGTGTCGGGGTCAAGGCCTGCATAGGGAGCGGCGTGGCTCATCCGAGCGCGCGCTCGGCTTTGGCGAGCCAGACCGAGAGCTCGCCCCGCAGGTCGGTGGCGCTGAACGAACAGCTTTCCTCGCCGAACATGGCGGCCGATTCCAGCCGCGACAGGAGCGCCTCGAGCACCTGGCCGTAGCGGGGCGGGAGCGCGGCGAGCAGTTCGCGCTCGGCGCGCCATGCCCGGGCAAGCTCGGCCGCCTGCAACGCTGGCGCCCGGTCGAGGACGCTTCGCAACCGACCGATCGCAGCGGGGTAGGTCGTTGCGCGATCGGTGGCGAGCGTGTTCAGGTCACCGTCCATCAGATGACCGAGGTGCTGCAGCCGTCCATCGGGATGACCACGCCGTTCACGTAGCTCGCGCGTTCACTTGCGAGAAAGTGCGCGACCTCGGCGATTTCCTGGGGCTCGGCCATGCGCTTCATCGGAATTCTTGCGGTCTCTTCCGCGAGCAGTTCGTCCACCGGCCGGCCGCTCACCCGCGATGCTGCGCGAAGACCCTCGTCCACCCGGGAGGTGCGGGTAAGACCGGGATTGATGCCGTTCACCCGGATGCCCCGATCGGCAAAGGCACGCGCATAACCAACCGTATTGAGCATCAGCGCGGCGTTGGCCGCACCACCCGAGATGTGCATCACGCCCGCCTGTTTGCCGCCCTGACCGATGATGTTCACCACCGCGCCGGCATTGCGCGAGGCCATGCATCGCACCACCGGTGCGATGACATTCACGTAGCTGAAGTACTTGCCGTTCATGCCTTGATGGAAGGCGGCCGAGTCGAGTTCGTCGGGCCCGAAACGGCGGGCAGCGCCTGCCGAGGTCACCAGAACCGCGATGGGGCCCACTTCGCGCTCGACCTGCTCCACCATGGCCTGTGCGGCCGCCGCATCGGTGAGGTCAACCGCCAGCGTGGCTGCCATCGAGACGCCCTTGGCCGACAGCAGGCGTGACGCCTCGTCGAGGTTGGCTGCCGTGCGTGAGACGCCCACCACCCGCGCGCCACTTTACAGGTGTTGGCTTGACCGACGGGGGCGAAAGAATGTCTGCAGGTTCGATCCGGATCGACGTGGTGTCCGATGTGGTGTGTCCCTGGTGTTTCGTGGGCAAGCGGCAACTGGAGGCGGCGCTCGCCCGCTGGCGTGAGACGCACCCGGATCAGCCGGTTGAAGTGCGTTGGCATCCGTTTCAGCTGAATCCCGATTTGCCCGACGAGGGCGTCTCGCGCAGTGACTACCTGGCCCAGAAGTTTGGGAGCGCCGACACCTCGCGGATCTATGCGAATGTGCAGCGTGCAGCCGGTGCCGTCGATCTCACGCTTGCGATTGACGCGATCGCCCGGCAGCCCAACACGCTGCGCGCGCACGCCCTGATGGCGGCCGCGCCCGACGAGCGCTCGCAGGATGCGCTCGCCGAGGCGCTTTTTACCGCGTATTTCCAGCAGGGCCGCGACCTCACCGACCTCGCCCAGTTGCGTGACATTGCGCGCGCAGCCGGGCTTTCCGAACCGGCGATCGAACGCGCGCTGGCTGACCCGCAGGCGCATGAGGAAGTCGCTGAGGCCGATCAGCGGGCGCGTCGTGCGGGGATTCGTGGCGTGCCCTGCTTTATCGTGAACGGTCGCAGCGCGGTGAGCGGCGCCCAGGGGGCCGAGGCCATCCTCGACCGGATCGCCCTCGAGGCCGAGGCCGGTTGACGCAACGCGCGGTTCGCTAGCCCCGCCCGACAAAGGGCATCTGGGTGGCCATTACCGTCATGAAGAGCACATTCGATTCCGGCGGCAGCCCCGCCATGTACAGAATCGCCTGGCCGACATGGTCGACGTCCATGCGCGGCTCGACGCGGCTGGTGCCATCGGGTTGCGGCACGCCGCGCGTCATCCGATCGGTCATGTCGGTGGCGGCATTGCCGATATCGATCTGACCACAGGCGATATCCCAGGCGCGGCCATCGAGCGCGGCGGATTTGGTGAGGCCGGTGATGGCGTGTTTGGTCGAGGTGTAGGGGGCGGAGAAAGGCCGCGGGGTGTGCGCCGAGATGGAGCCGTTGTTGATGATCCGGCCGCCGCGCGGCGTCTGCATCTTCATGAGCCGGAAGGCCTGCTGCGTGCAGAGGAAGGCGCCGGTGAGATTGGCATTGACCACCGTCATCCATTGCTCGTAGCTCAGCTCCTCGATCGGGATGGCGGGAGCGCCGGTGCCGGCGTTGTTGAACAGCAGGTCGAGGCGACCGAAGGTCTGCCAGGTCTGGTCGAAGAGCGCGCGCACCGAGGCGGGGTCGCCCACGTCGGTAGGAATAGCGAGTGGCGTCGGCCCGGCGGTGCCGATGTCTTCGATGGTGCGCGCGAGCGGCTCGATCCGCCGCCCGGCGAGTACGACCTGCCAGCCCGCGCCGGCCAGTGCACGCGCGGCTGCGCGGCCGACGCCGGTGCCGCCGCCGGTGACAATCGCGATTCGGGGGGTGCGCTCAGACATGGCAGTGGGTCCTTGGAGTGGGGCGATGGCCGCGCGGCTGCTCGCCTGGCTCAGCCTGCGCCGTGGCAGTGCTTGTATTTTCGTCCGCTGCCGCAGGGGCAGGGGTCGTTCCGGCCGGCACGCGGGCTGTCGTGCCGGATGGTGGCGGGCTTGAGGGCCTTCTCTCGGGCGGGTGCGAGTCGCGTGAAAATCTCGCCTACGCCTTCCAGCATGAGGTCGATCATTTCCTCCCGCTCACTGTCT
>RFXC01000221.1 GCA_009921765.1 Betaproteobacteria bacterium
TCCACTGCTGCCTGAGCGCCTCGGGCAGTACGCTGGGAGCGACGCGCTGCGCCTCTGCCCTCGCCTCGGGCGCAAGCCCGACAGACGCTACGGTTGCGAGCAAAACCAATATCGAGAGCGCTTTGAGCGGGAAGGCAAGCATGGTGAAGGCGTACGCCCGGGTTCGACTGACGAACAAGCATATCGCTTCCGGCCCCCCGAAACGACCAGGTATCGGGTCGCCGCATTTGCCGTGCAGCAAACGCACTGCGAAAATCATGCTTTCGATGCCACTGGATCCGTCATGCAGATCATCCCCGGCAATCATTCCCTTGGCGCGACCGTACACGGCCTTGACCTCTCGCAGCCGCTGTCCGACAGCGGGCACCAGGCCGTGGTCATGGCCCTCGCGAGGCATGGCGTCCTCCGCTTCCCCAACCAGACCCTTACCGCTCGACAACAGTTTGACTTCAGCGGACGCTTTGGCACGCTTGAGGAAAATGTTGCCGGTATGTTTCAGGAGCCCGGACTCCCGCAGGTGATGGTGTTGTCCAACATCATTCGCGACGGCAAGCCCATCGGCATTGCCGATGCCGGCCAAGGCTGGCACACCGACATGTCCTACAGCGCAACCGTCGCCTATGCCAATGTGCTCTATGCCCTGGAAGTGCCGCAGCGCGACGGCCGGCCTCTTGGCAGCACCCAGTTCGCCGATATGGTGGCTGCGTATGAATCGCTGCCTGAGCACATCAAGCGCCGCATCGCGGGCCGCACCGCGACGCATGACTTCTCAAAATTCTGGGACATGATGCGCCGTGAACGAAACAGCGCGCGCCCGGCGCTCACCGATGCGCAACGCCGCACCAAGCCACCTGTCTCCCATCCGCTGGTGCTGGTCCACCCGGTTTCAGGCGCGCGGTCGTTGTACGCGAACCCAGGCTACGCCATGTGGATCGACGGCATGGACCGCACAGAGTCAGATGAGCTTCTCGACTTTCTGTTCCGTCATCAGACCGAGAGCCGCTTTGTCTACACCTTCGAATGGACGCGCGGCGATGTCCTGATGTGGGACAACCTGCGCACCATCCATCAGGCGCTTGCCGATTACCGCGCAGACGAGCCCCGGCTGATCAAGCGCTGTCAGGTGATGGCAGACCGGGTGCTTCACGAGGGCCGCACCGACCGGCACGCGCTCGCTGCGCATTGACCCAGCCGCTGCGGGGGCCAACCGGCCCCCACGCGCTACAACCAGGGCGATTCCACGGCCCGTGCCGACTCAAACTGCCTGACGCTTGCTTCCAGCGCCAGGGTATAGCCGAGTTCATCCTGGCCGGTACGCAACAGAAGCTTTTGAAACGGACAGAGTTCGAATCGCTCTGACGCCTGACCGGCGACCGTCACCGTCTGCGCTTCGAGGTCTACCCGGACACGGGCTGCCGGCGCGGCCTGTACCGCCCCCAAAAGAGACTCCACCTTGTCTGCGGGCAAGACCACGGGAAGCAATCCGTTCTTGAGCGAATTCGAATAAAAGATATCGCCAAAGCTGGGCGCGATTACCACCCGGATTCCACCATCCCACAGCGCATAGACCGCGGCCTCGCGCGACGAACCCGATCCGAAATTCTCGCGCGCGACGAGGATTGACGCGCCCTGGCGAGCTGGATCATTGAAGACGAATTCGGGCCTGGGTTGCCCGTTCCCATCGAGCCGCAGATCATGGAAAAGATACGCCCCCATGCCGGCCGCACGAGGCTTCCGGAGAAAGCGCGCCGGAATGATCTGATCGGTATCGACATTGCGACGATCGAGCGGAATTGCCACCGACTCAACGACGGTAAAGACGGGTTTACTCATACGCCACTCCGATTCAGGCAATCGTGCGGGGGTCGGTCAGTCGGCCGGTGAGTGCAGCGGCCGCAGCCGTGACCGGACTCACCAGATGCGTCCTCGCGCCGACCCCCTGGCGACCCACGAAATTCCGGTTCGAGGTCGAGGCGCAGTGCTCACCTGCCGGAACCAGATCACCGTTCATGCCGGCACACATCGAGCAACCCGAAAAGCCCCACTGCATGCCCGCATCGACAAAGATGCGGTCGAGCCCGAGGGCCTGCGCCTGCCGGCGCACCTCGTCGGAACCGGGCGCCACCAGCGCGCGCACGCCCTGGGCGATACGCCGGCCCTTGACGAGCGCAGCGGCGGCCTGAAGGTCTCCCAGTCTGGCATTGGTGCAGGAACCGATGAACACATGACGGATCGGCACGTCGGCCAGGGCCATGCCGGGTTGCAGCCCCATGTAGTCGAGCGCCGCGCGCATGGACTGCGACGCTGCGGCACTGGCCGCAGCTGACGGGTCGGGCACCCGCTGTGACACGCCAATCACGTGCTCGGGACTGGTGCCCCAGGTGACCATGGGCTCAAGCGCGCCTGCATCAATCGTGACCATCCGATCGAATGACGCGCCAGGATCGGTAACAAGCCGGCGCCAGTCGGCCACCGCCCGGTCGAACTGCTCACCGCGCGGCGCATGTTCCCGACCTGCGACCCATTCGAACGTGGTGTCGTCGGGCGCAACCAACCCCGAGCGTGCGCCCGCCTCGATCGACATGTTGCAGACCGTCATCCGTCCTTCCATGGACAGTGACCGGATGGCACTACCTGCATATTCAATGGTGTGACCAGTGGCCCCGGCCGCGCCGATCTTCCCGATGATGGCAAGGATGATGTCTTTGGCGGTGACGCCGCGCCCGAGCGCACCCTCGACCTGAATCAGCATCGAGCGGCTCTTGCGTTGCCAGAGCGTTTGTGTGGCAAGGACCTGGCTGACTTCCGAGGCGCCAATACCGAAGGCCAGCGCTCCCATCGCCCCGTGGGTGGCCGTGTGGCTGTCACCGCAGACAATGGTCATGCCAGGAAGCGAAAGCCCCTGCTCGGGCCCGATCACGTGCACGATCCCCTGGCGCGGGTGTCCCATTCCGAACGCACGAATGCCGTGCAGCGCGGCGTTGGCCTCGAACCGACGAATCAGCGAGCGCGCCTCTGAATCCGGCTGATCGTCAATCGCAGGGCCACGTGTAGGAACGTAGTGATCAGCCACGCCAAAGGTTCGCTCCGGGCTTCGAACCGGGAGCCCGCGCTCGGCAAGAATCTCGAAGGCCCGGGCCGAGCCTTCGTGAAACAGATGCCGATCGATGAAGAGCAGCGTCTGGCCGTCATCGGCGCGCTCATGCACTGCATGCGCTGTCCAGAGCTTGTCGTAAAGCGTTGACGCGTGAGCGGAAGCGGTCATGGATCGCAGCCCTCAGGAAACCTTGTAGCGGCGGGAAATTTCATCCCACTCGATCGCGCCTACGCGGTTGAAGCTTTGCTGCGGCGTGAGTTCCAGGCCGGGGGCGGCATGCCGACCCAGCCGTCGGGTTTCCTCCAGCACACGATCGCAAGTGGCCATCACCGCCTTGAACAACATGCCCGGGAGAATCGCAATCCGGTAGCCCATCGCTTCCGCGTCGGCAAACGGCACATCAGGTGTCTTGCCCTTCCAAACGAGATTGAGCAGGCATGGCCCGTGAACCCGCCGGGGAATGTCGGCGACTTCATCAAGGTTCTGCGCGGCCTCCACAAAGGCCATGTCTGCGCCCGCCTCCAGCGCATCGTTCACGCGACCAATCGCCTCATCCAGCCCGAGGCTTGCGCGACTGTCGGTTCGGGCGATGATCAGGAAGTCGGCCGACTCCCGGGCGCCCGCCGCTGCGCGGATCTTGTTCACGAACGCTGCACGATCGATGACGGTCTTGTTTTCAAGATGGCCGCACTTCTTGGGAAAGGCCTGGTCCTCGATATGCATACCGGCAACGCCCCGACGTTCATATTCACGCACGGTGCGCGTCATGTTGAGTTCGTTGCCGAAGCCGGTATCGGCATCCGCAAACACCGGAACACCGACCGCATCAGCGATCCTGCCCGCGTTGCCTGCCATCTCGGTCATGGTGGTGAGACCATAGTCGGGATAACCGAGCGTGGCGGCAGTGCCCGCGCCGGTCATGTACACCGCTTCGAATCCCGCCTGCTCAATCATGCGGGCGGTGATGCAGTCGTAGGCGCCAGGTGCAATCAGCATTTGCGGACGCGCGAGGAGTTCTCGTAACTGTCGGGCTGGATTTTTCAAGGCCATGTCGAGATCCGCTTGATGAGTTGGAAAGGGACGCCTGGGAGTATGCCATCAGCCACCCGCGCCCGCGTAGCGATCCGGATCTGCTGTCAACCAGAGACCGAAGCCGCTCTACCCATTCCGTCAAACCCACCGTTGGCCTTGTGCGCATGAGGTAACTCCTGTCAAATCCGGCGATCCCGATCCTGGAGCACCGCTGATGCCCACAAGACATTCCTTCGATCTGATCGTCGCTGGTTGCGGAATCGCCGGGCTGTCGGCCGCTGTGTCGGCTGCCGAGCGCGGCGCTCGAGTGGCGGTGCTCGAGCGCGCGCCAATCGAGGATCGCGGCGGGCAGAGCCGCTACACCGAGGCGTACCTCCGCATGAAGAGTCATCGCGAGGTCTCTGACGACTTCGAGACGCACTTTGCCGAGAACGGCTGCGGAAGCCTCGACCCAGACCTGATCGAGCAGAGCGCAGAGTCTCGGCCGCGTGGCATGGTGCGCGCCCTGAGCCTCACCGACCCGCACTTCATTGAAGCGCTCGCCCAGCACGCCGGGCCCGCAGTCGCCTGGCTCACCGGCCTCGGTGCCCGGTTCGATTTCCTGCCCACCCAGTTCCTCACCAAATCGCAACCTCGACTGCTGCCGGTTGGCGGTGGACAGGCGCTGGTCGACGTCCTCGCCGCCGCCGCCGAGAGACTGGGCGTGAGCTTCTTCTACGAAACCACTGCGCAATCGCTGATCGAATCCAGCGCCGGCGGAGTGGGCGGATTGAAGGCGCGCGATGCCCGCGGCGCAGCACTCGAGTTTTCGGGTCCGGTGGTCCTGGCCAGTGGCGGATTCCAGGGCAACGCCGAGATGATGACCCGGTATGTGGGCCCGCGCTCGGTGCATCTGCGCCCGATCTGCAAGGGCGGCTACTACAACCGCGGTGAGGGTATCCGAATGGCACTGGAGTTGGGGGCAGCCACCTGTGGCGACTTCGGCAGCTATCACGCGGAGCCCATCGATCCGCGGTCGGGTCTGTCAGAGCCCTCGGTCTTCATTTTTCCCTACGGCATTCTGGTCAACCGCGAGGGATTGCGGTTCACCGATGAAGCGCCCGGCACGGTCGATGCGCACTATGAATCCATCACCCGCCGAATCTACGAGCAGTCGCAGGGCCGGGCCTGGGTGGTACTTGACGCGCGCCACCAGAGCATCCCCAACTACCGCCTTGCCATCCGCACCGATCAGGCACCGGTCGTGGCCGATTCCATCGAAGGCCTCGCGAGCGCAATCCATGTGCCGGGTGATGCGCTCCGCGCGACCGTCACCGCCTACAACGCGGCATGCAGCGGCGAAGACTGGCGTCCGCTCGAGCTCGACGGCGTGCGCACCGCAGGTCTGTCCCCAGCAAAGTCCAACTGGGCATGCCCGATCGACCGCGCACCCTTTCACGCCTACCCCATCATGTCCGCCAATGTGTTCACTTTCGGCGGACTGAAGGTGGATCCCGACGCTCGCGTGTTGTCGTCTGATGGCCACCCGATCCCGGGCCTGTACGCGGCAGGCGAAATCATCGGTAGCTACTACGGCGTGTACACCGGCGCGACCTCGGTCATGAAGGGCATGGTGTTCGGCAGGCAGGCGGGCCTGCACGTGACCTCCGCTGATGCCAAGGTGGCCGCATGAACGACGCCCGTGAATCGTTTGCAGGGCGCGTGGCGCTGGTCACAGGCTCGCAGGGTGCGATCGGCTCGGCAATCGTCCGACTGCTTACCGAAGCCGGCGCGCGCGTGGTGTGCGCCGACCAGCGCGGCGACATTGCGCCCGACGCGGCAGGCACCGCTGGTGATGCCTGCATTGCGCTCGACGTCCGTGATGCTTCACAGGTCCGGGCGCTGTTTCAATCCATCGAATCTGCGGGCCCACCGGTGGACACGCTGGTGAACGTTGCGGGAGTCGTTTCATTCGGATCCGCACAGTCGTTGGCCGAAGCGGAGTGGGATCGTGTGCTTGACATCAATTTGAAGGGCACGTTTCTCTGCTGCCAGGCCGCGATCGCCGGGATGAAGCGCCTGCAGTTCGGGCGGATCATCAACCTGGGCTCGGTGGTGGGCAAAAATTCCGGCAATGCCAGGCCATGGGTCAACCCGGACGAACAGGCTGTGGCAAGCAACGTTGCCTACGGAGCGTCGAAGGCCGGCGTTCATGTGCTGACCGGATTTCTTGCAAGGGAGCTCGCGGCCCACGGCATTACCGTGAACGCGCTCGCTCCCGGGCCGATCGCCACCGCCATGACCACCGCGTTTCCTGCTGCCCTGCGCGCGCTCATTCCACGCGGACGGATGGGAACCCCCGATGATGTGGCACGCGCAGCGCTGTTTCTCGCAAGTCGCAATTCTGATTTCATCACCGGCGAAATTCTCGACATCAACGGCGGCATGTGGAGCGACTGAGCCGCTCGTCCACCCATCACCCCAGGGAGCCTTTCATGACACAAACCCTACGGCGTACGCTCTGCACGGTTGCCGTTGCAGTGCTAGCCGCCACGGCCAGCGCGCGGTAGCGCGGGTGGCGC
>RFXC01000222.1 GCA_009921765.1 Betaproteobacteria bacterium
CTGGCTGCGCTCGCAGGCTGCGCGGGCGTGGCGCCTGCGCCGATCGCCGACCGACCGATTCACCTCGATGCCCGCTGCGAGCAACAGGACATCAACGACTTTCGCGAGCGGGCGCAACTGGCGGTCACCGACGGCACGGTTCGTGCGCTCTCCTGGCAGCTCTGGGTCGGCAACCGCGGAACCTGCCGCTTCGAGCTTGCCGATTTCCGGCAGGTGCAGTCGCGCCCGCATGTCGAGCTCCTCGCGCGCGACGGCAGCGACTGCAAACTCATGATCTGGCAGGACGGGCGGCGCGTCACCCTGGGACACGCCGGCTGTGAACGCCGCTGCTCGCCAGGCATCGCCGACGACGCCTGGCCGGTGATGTTTGACCCGCGCACCGGTTCGTGCGCACAGGTTCAATAAGGCCTCTCCTCGAATGAACGCACCGCAAGCCGCCCTTGTCCGCCGTGCCGGCCGCACCTGGGAAGTGGTGATCGGGCTGGAAACCCACGTGCAGCTCGCCACGGCCTCGAAAATGTTCTCTGGCGCCGCCACCGCATTTGGCGCCGAACCCAACACCCAGGCCTGCGCGGTCGATCTGGCGCTGCCCGGCGTGCTGCCGGTTGCCAACCGCGCAGCAGTGGCCTGCGCCATTCGCTTTGGCCTCGCCGTGGGCGCGCACATCGCGCCGCGCTCGGTCTTCGCGCGCAAAAATTACTTCTACCCCGATCTGCCCAAGGGCTATCAGATCAGCCAGTATGAGACGCCGGTGGTGGCGGGCGGCGAGCTCACCATCGCATGGGAACAGGACGGCGCAGCCTGCGAGCGCGCAGTCCGGCTCACCCGCGCCCACCTCGAGGAAGACGCGGGCAAGTCGCTCCATGAAGATTTTCACGGCTATTCCGGCATCGACCTGAATCGCGCGGGCACGCCGCTTCTCGAGATCGTCACCGAGCCCGACCTGCGCTCGGCGCGCGAAGCGGTTGCCTACGCACGTGCGCTTCACGGACTGGTGGTGTGGCTGGGCATCTGCGACGGCAACATGCAGGAAGGCTCGTTTCGCTGCGACGCCAATGTGTCGGTTCGCATTCATGGCAGCACCGAACTCGGCACGCGCTGCGAGATCAAGAACCTCAATTCTTTTCGCTTTCTCGAACGCGCGATCGAGTTCGAGGTGCGACGCCAGATCGATCTGATCGACGATGGCGGCCGGGTGGTCCAGGAAACCCGGCTCTACGACCCGGATCGTGACGAAACCCGCTCGATGCGCAGCAAGGAAGACGCGCACGACTACCGCTATTTCCCCGACCCCGACCTGCCCACGCTTGAAATCGACGCGCCCTGGATCGAGACGGTGCGGGCCAGTCTGCCCGAGCTCCCCAGCGCGCGACGCGAGCGCTATCAGCGCGATTACGCGCTCTCGCCCTATGACGCCACCACCCTCACGGCAAGCCGCGCCACCGCCGACTACTTCGAAGCGGTGCTGGGGGCGCTCGGCACCGCGCCTGGCGCCGCACCCGGCGCCACCTCGGCCAAGTCAGCCGCCAACTGGGTGATGGGCGAGGTGGCGGCGGCCCTCAACCGGGACGGGCTTGAGATTGCCGGCGCACCGGTCACGCCAGGCCAGGTCGCCACGCTCATCCGGCGGATCGATGACGGCACGGTATCGGGCAAGATCGCTCGCGAGCTGTTCGCGCTGCTGTGGGCTGACCCTCAGGCTGGCGACGACGCCCCGGACCGGCTGATCGATGCGCGCGGACTCAAACAGATCAGCGACGGCGATGCCATCGGCAAACTGGTCGATGAAGTGATGGCTGCCAATCCGAAGTCGGTCGAGGAGTTTCGCGCGGGCAAGGACAAGGCCTTCAATGCGCTGGTCGGCCAGGTGATGAAGGCAAGCCGCGGCAAGGCGAACCCGCAGCAGGTGAACGAGTTGCTGCGCGCGCGGCTGGGTGGGTCGCCAGCGGCGTAGGCCTTCACGCGCTTTCACGCGCGGCTTCCCGGTCGCCCGGTCCGAGTCGCCCGGTCCGAGTCGCCCGCTCGGAATCGCCCGCTCTCAGCCGAGATAGCGGGCATCCACCTCCACCCGCGTACCCGCAGCGAGCCGGTTGAACTGGTTGGCAAGCCCCACCACCGCCAGCAGTTCTGCGAACTGCGCATCGGTCATGCCCTTGGCGCGCGCCGAAGCGGTGTGCGTGCGGATGCAGTACTCGCAGTCATTGGTGATGGAGGCTGCGAGGTAGATGAACTCCTTGGTGAGACCATCGAGCGCGCCGGGGGCCATCGTGGCGCGGGTCTGGGACCAGGTGCGTGCAAGAAGCGCCGGATCATTGGCGAGCACCCGCCAGATGTCGTTCACGTAATCGGAACCTCGGACTTGGCGGATTTCCTCGAACACCGCCCGCGCCTCGGGCGCGAGCTGATCGTCTTCCAGGCGGGGCAGCAGGGGCATGGCATCACTCCAGAGGGATGGGGGTCGACGCGTCAGGATTCGCCGTAGCGTGCACGGTAGGCTGCGACCCGCTCACGGTGCGGCGCATCCGACGCATCGGCGGTGGACAGATAGGTGAGCAGATCATCGAGGCTTGCAATGGCGAGCACCGGCATGCCGTAGAGCCGCGCCACCTCCTGGCTCGCCGAGAGCTCGCCCACCTGGACGGCATCGCCCGCGCGCTCCTGGCGATCCAGCGCGATCATGACGGCCGATGGGCTCGCCCCCTGCGCCCGAATGAGCTCGACCGATTCGCGAACCGAGGTGCCGGCACTGATGACATCATCGATGATCACGACCCGGCCGGCGAGCGGCGCGCCAATCAGCGTGCCCCCCTCGCCATGGTCCTTTGCCTCCTTGCGGTTGAAGGCAAAGGGCACGTTGCGACCGAGCCGCGCCAGCGCCACTGCGGTGGCCGAGGCAAGCGTGATGCCCTTGTAGGCCGGCCCGAACAGCATGTCGAAGGCAATGCGGCCCTCGCGCTCGGCAGCAAGGAGCGTCTGCGCATAAAACTCGGCCACCTGGCCGAGCAGCGCGCCATCGTTGAAGAGGCCGGCGTTGAAAAAATAGGGCGACAGTCGGCCCGCCTTGGTGCGGAACTCACCAAAGCGCAGGATGCCCGCCTGCACCGAAAAACGGATGAACTGCGTGCGCAGATCGCTGCTACTCAAGACAAGCCCCCTCGGACGGATGACGGATCGGTCCGCGATGATACGGCGGCGCCGCCTCGCCTCACAGCTTGAAGTCGTAGCTCACGGCAAGCGGCGCATGGTCGGAAAAGCGCTGCGTCTTGTAAATACGGGCCTCGCGCGCGCACTCGGCGAGCGCCGGCGTGGCAATCTGATAATCAAGCCGCCAGCCCACGTTCTTCGCCCAGGCATCGCCCCGATTGCTCCACCAGGTGTAGCAGGCATCGGTGGTGTCGGGGTGTAGTTGCCGGTACACATCAACCAGCCGCGTGCCCGAGAGCAGCGTGCTCATCCAGGCCCGCTCTTCAGGAAGAAAGCCACTGTTTTTCTGATTGCTTTTCCAGTTCTTAAGATCGCGTTCCTGGTGCGCGATGTTCACATCGCCCATCAGAATGAATTCACGCTCGGCGGCGAGCGCCGCGAGCTTTGGCGCAAGCAGATCGAGAAAGCGGAATTTGGCCGCCTGCCGCTCCTCGCCGCTTGAGCCACTTGGCACATAGCAGCTCACCAGACTCAGACGCCGCCCGGGGCGGTCATAGCGTGCCTCGATCCAGCGCCCCTCGGCATCAAACCCGGCATCGCCAATGCCACGCACCACATCGCTTGGCTCCTCACGCAGGTAGAGGCCCACGCCCGAGTAGCCTTTCTTCTGCGCGTAGTGGAAGTGCCCGGCCATCCGACCCACTCGGTCATGGGCGCCCGCCACCTGATCATGCTGGGCTTTCACCTCCTGCACGCCCACCACCGCCGCACGCTCGGCCTGCAGCCACTCGAACGCGCCCTTGGCGGCCGCCGAGCGAATTCCATTCAGATTGAGGGTGATGACCTTGAACACAGAAGCTCCTTGAAGCGATGCGCGGCCTCGCAACCGCCAGCAGACGGGCACTGCGCAGCGGACGGTGGGCAGGCCAGCATGCGCTGCTCAACGGGCCGACGCCGCGCCAGCGGATGTCGGGGGTGCCGCCGACAGCGGGCGCGGCGGCATCTGCCCGCGGGCCGGAAGCTGATCGGGCGCAAAGCCGCGTGCCCGCGCAAAGAGCGGCAACACCTTGTCGAGTTTGCCGCGGATTTCGTCGATCCGCCTGTCATGGGACGGATGGGTGGAGAGCCATTCGGGCGGTTGCGCGGCGCTGCGCGTTGCCCCGCCCTGCGTCGAACCACCTTGCGTCGAACCACCTTGGGCCGAACCGCCTTGGGCCGAACCGCCCGCCGGCGCCGGGCCCGCCGCCATCTTCTGCCAGAGACTGACCGCCGCCCGCGGGTCGTAGCCCGCCCGCGCCGCCAGATCCATGCCGATGAGATCGGCCTCAGTCTCGTCGTCGCGTCCGTACTTGAGCATGGTGAGCTTGGCCGCTCCCGAGGCGAGGTGGCCCCCCAGGTCGCCAAAACCCATGAGCTGCGAGGCAATCGAGGCGCCGATCGTGACCACCTGCGCGGCCCGCGCCTTGCCCACCCGTTCTCTTCCGTGCTCGAGAAGCGCATGCGCAATCTCGTGGCCCATCACCATCGCCACCTCGTCATCATCGAGCTTGAGCCCGTCGAGAATGCCGGTAAAGAACGCAATCTTGCCGCCCGGCATGCAGAAGGCGTTGACCTGCCGCGAACCAATCAGCACCACCTCCCAGCGCCACTGCGAGGCGCGTTCGTTGACCCGTGGCGCAAAGGCAATCAGATCACGCGCGATGCGGCGCAGCCGCTGCGCCTGCGGATGGTCGGATGGTGCGAGCGCCTTCTTGTCGGCCGCTTCGCGCTTGAGTGCCTCGAACTGCTTGGCGGCTTCCTTCTCGACCTGTTCGGCCGAGGCGAGCGCGAGCGCGCGACTGCGCTCGCCGGGCTTGACGCCATCCTCGGCGGCCGCGCTGCGCGACTCGGCTACAGGCGTACCCGCGAGGCTATCGGTCCAGGCCACCGGACCCATCCAGGCGCCCACTGTCAGGCCGAGCGCGAGCGTGAGCGCAGCCCTGCCTCGCCACCAGGCGAACCGGGACACCGCCAACACCGAGCACCGGGGGTTTACGCTCATGCCTGCAATCTGGAGATGGACGCCGAGGATAGCAAGAGCGCGACCAGATCCGCCCCGCCGCGGATTTTTCTGACGAGAGCATTTTCGCAAAAGCCCATTTCCCGCAACCGCTGGCAGGTGCCGGGAGCACACTCCAGGCGACTGACGCGGACTTCCCGTCCCGCACCCACTTGGGTCAGATCCATCGATTTCATTCTATGGGGGATTTTGCCCGAGGCGGACTCAGTGGCAAGAGCGGGATGGGAGACAAACCGTCATTCACCGACAGGGTCATCGATTGGCCCCCTCAAACCTTCCCCCGCCCAATCTGGTATCTGCCTCCGGCAAATGTATCCGACGCTTCGCGCCTGATTTCTGCCCTACCGGTTTAGGAATATCGATTTTGCATGCCACTAGGTAAGGCAGCCTCGATAAGGCTGCCGTGATTGACTTTAGTTACACAAACCACCGATAGAGCATGAGATAAACCAGAACCCCGGTAACCGATACATACATCCAGACGGGCCAGACCCAGCGGGTCAGGCGCTTGTGTTTTTCAAACTGGCCGCGGGCGGCAAACCAGATCGCGGCCAGGATGAACGGCAGGTTCACCACCGCCAAGATGGTATGGGGAATCAAGACCAGCATATAAAGCACCCGGGGCCACCCCTGCATGGGAAACAGCTTCGGACCCACGGTGAATTTGTGCAGGAGGTAGCAGGCGAGGAAGAGCGTCGAGGTCAAAAAAGCCGTCACCATGATTTTGCGGTGAGCCTCCTTGTTCCCCCTCTTGATCTGAATCCACCCCGCGAGCAGCAGCCCCGCGGTCAGGGTGTTGAGGATGGCATTGAGCAACGGAAGATCCTGATACGTCATGGTTGTTTCTCCTCGGCCAAAAGATCACCGATATCGGGAAGAATGCGAGCCAGCAGATCGGCCTCCGTGCCGTTGTAATACCCACGGATCCGGCCCTGACCGTCGACCAGGGCAATTTTGGTGCTGTGCAGCATTTTTCCGTCCCGCTGGGCGGTCGCCGGGGGGTTCACCTCCACGGGCAGCTTGAATCCCTCCCGGGCCAGGCGGAACGTCTCCTCCAAGGAACCGGTCAAAAACCACCAGTTTTTTCCCGCCCCGTACTTGTCGGCGTATTCCCTTAACTTGGCGGGAGTATCGGTCTCAGGATCCACCGTGATGGAGATCACTTTCACCCTGCCCTTAGTTCGGGCCACGGCCCGCGAGACCTCCCCCATTTGACTGGTCAGCGCGGGACAAGGACCGGGGCAGGTGGAGAAGAAAAAATTGGCCACCCAGATCTCCCCCGACAGATCCCGCAAGGTGCGCGGTTGGCCATCCCGTTCGACCAAGCGGAATTCGGGAACCTGCGCCAGCGTCGGGAGCTGGCGGAAGTTTTTCCTTTCCGCCGAGATCCAGATCTCGCGCATACCCACGGCAATCACCAGAGCCAA
>RFXC01000223.1 GCA_009921765.1 Betaproteobacteria bacterium
AAGGCGATCCTGCGGGGCGATGACCCGCGCCTGCTGGTGATCGTGGGCCCGTGCTCCGTGCACGATGTGAAGGCGGCCCAGGAGTACGCCGCCGCCATCGCCGAGGAGCACCGCCGCCACGCCCAGCAGCTGGAGGTGGTGATGCGGGTGTATTTCGAGAAGCCCCGCACCACCGTGGGCTGGAAGGGCCTGATCAACGATCCCACACTTGACAACAGTTTCGACATCAATGAAGGGCTGCGGCGCGCGCGCGAGCTGTTACTCGATATCAACCGGATCGGACTGCCCGCGGGCTCCGAGTTTCTCGACATGATCTCGCCGCAGTACTTCGCGGACCTGATCGCCTGGGGTGCGATCGGTGCCCGCACCACCGAGTCGCAGGTGCATCGCGAGCTCGCCTCGGGGCTGTCCTGTCCGGTGGGTTTCAAGAACGGAACCGACGGCAACTTGCGGATTGCGCTCGATGCGATCAAGGCCGCCTCGCAGCCGCACCATTTCCTGTCGGTCACCAAAGGTGGCTACTCGGCGATCGTGGCCACCAACGGCAATGAAGACTGCCATGTGATTTTGCGCGGCGGCAAGCAGCCCAACTACGATGCGGCGAGTCTTGATGCCGCATGCAAGGAAGCGGCGGCGGCGGCGCTCGCTTGCCGGCTGATGATCGACTGCAGCCATGGCAACAGCCAGAAGAAGCCCGAGAATCAGGTGGGCGTTGCCGCGAGCATTGCCGCGCAGATCGCGGCGGGCGATTCGCGGGTCTTCGGCGTGATGGTCGAGAGCCATCTCGTGGCCGGCCGTCAGGATCTGCGGCCAGGGCAGCCGCTGGTTTACGGGCAGAGCATCACCGATGGCTGCATCGGATGGGAGGAGAGCATCGGAGTGCTCGAGACGCTCGCAGAGGGGGTGCGGGCTCGCCGCGTGGCCAATGGCGACTGAGCGGGTGGGGGGCGCCCTACTTGTTGCGGCCCTGCTGCCACAGCACGTCGTTGCCCCCCGCGTGGCGGTTCAGAACGCGCGCGAGCACAAACATCAGATCGGACAGGCGGTTCAGGTACTGGCGCAGCGCCGGCCGCACCGCCTCGTGTTCGCCTAACGCGACCAAGGCGCGCTCGGCGCGTCGGCACACGGTTCGCGTGACATGGGCAAGCGCCGCCGCTCTCGAGCCCCCGGGGAGAATGAACTCCGCGAGCCGCGGCAGCTGCGCGTTGTAGTGCTCAAGCAGTGAGTCGAGCCGGGCAACCTGGGTTTCGGCCAGATTGTCATAGCCCGGTATGGCGAGTTCGCCGCCCAGATCGAACAGATCGTGCTGCACGCCGAGAAGCGCCTCGCGCAACTCCGTGGGCATGGGTTCGGTGAGCAGCAGCCCCAGCGTCGAGTTCAGTTCATCCACATCGCCAATGGCGGCGATACGAAGGCTGTTCTTCGACGTGCGACTGCCGTCACCCAATCCCGTGCTGCCGTCATCGCCGGTTCGGGTGGCGATGGCCGTGAGTCGAAGACCCATTTATTTTTTCGGCAGTCGGCTGGCAACACCCTGGACGTAGTAGTCCATCTTGCCCAGTTCGTCGTCGCCCATTACCTTGCCTGCGGCCACCCGCTCCTTGCCATCCTGGTCGATGACCGGACCGGTGAACGGGTGGAAGCTGCCTGCCGTGAGATCGGCCTCGAGTTTCGCGATGGCACTGCGAACCTCGGCGGGCACTGCGGGATTGATGGGCGCGAGCTTGACCATGCCCTCCTTGTAACCGCCCCAGATGCTGCCCGGCTTCCAGTTGCCAGCCAGCACCTCGTTCATGGTGCGGGTGTAGTACTCGCCCCAGTGGTGAGTGGCGGCGGTGAGGTGCGCCTTGGCGCCGTACTTCGACATGTCGGAGTGGTAGCCGATGGCGTATTTGCCTGCCTTCTCGGCGGCCTGAACCACCGCCGTGGAATCGGTGTGATGCGTGACCACATCAGCGCCTTGCGACAGAAGCGTATTGGCCGCGTCGCCTTCCTTGCCTGGGTCGTACCAGGAGTTGACCCAGATCACCCGCACTTCGACCTTGGGGTTGACACTGCGCGCGCCGCGCGTGAACGCGTTGATGCCCTGCAGTACCTCAGGGATGGGGAAGGCCGCGACATAGCCCAGCACGTTTGAGCGCGACATGTGACCGGCAACGATGCCGGTGAGGTAGCGGCCTTCGTAGAAACGCGCGTTGTAGATGCCCATGTTGGGGCCGGTCTTGTAGCCCGTGGCGTGCACGAAAGCGACCTTGGGGAACTGCTTGGCCACGCGCTCCATGTAGTTCATGTAGCCGAAGCTGGTTGCGAAGACCACCTGATGGCCGCTTTGCGCGAGCTCGCGGATGACACGCTCGGCATCGGCCCCTTCAGGCACGCTCTCGATGAAGCGCGTTTCAACCTTGCCCTTGAGCGCCTGCTCCATCTGCTTGCGGCCGGTGTCGTGCTGGAAGGTCCAGCCGGCATCGCCGATCGGGCTGACATACACAAAACCTGCCTTGACAGGCGCCTGCCCGAGGGCAAGGCCAGAGGCGGCGAGCAGGCCGGTGCCTGCGGTGGCGGAGAGGAAAGCACGGCGTTGGATCATGGTCGGGCTCCTTGTCACAAAGGGGGGAGGGCTAGTGGTCGGGTCGCCAGGGCTGGCCAAGCGAGACCGGGGAGTTTAGCCGGATCAGTTCCGGCCGTCGCGAGATCAGCACCAGAACCACAATGGTGGCAAGGTAAGGGAGCGCGGATAGCCATTGCGCCGGGATATCCCATTGGAGTCCGGAGCCCTGCACGAACATCTGCGCGATCAGCATGCCGCCGAATAGCCAGGCGCCCAGCGCCACCCGTAACGGACGCCAGGTGGCAAAGACCACCAGGGCGAGCGCGATCCAGCCCCTTCCTGCCACCATGCCTTCAGCCCAGAGCGGGGTATGAAACACCGAAAGGAAGCTCCCGCCCATGCCGCACAAGGCGCCACCCGCGAGCACTGCCCCGTAGCGGATCCGGATCACCGGGTAACCGGCCTCGTGCGCCACTGCGGGCGACTCGCCCACTGCGCGGAGCACGAGCCCGGCGCGCGAGCGATGCAGAAACCAGGCCACCGCAGCCAGCAGCAGCCACGACAGATAGACCATCGGCTGATGGCGAAAGAGCGCCGGTCCCAGAAGCGGGATATCCGACAGGACTGGAATCGCCCAGACCGGCACAGCCGCCAGTGACAGCGACTCATAGGGCTTGCCCGCAAAGGCCGAGAGCCCGATGCCGAAGAGCGAGAGTGCAAGGCCGGAGGCAACCTGGTTGGCGAGCAAGGTGAGCGTCAGCACAGCAAAGAGCAGCGCCGCCGCGGCGCCCGCCATCGCCCCGGCTGCGACCGCAGCGGAGGCGCTGCCCGAGTGATGGGCAGCCGCAAACCCCGCGAGCGCGCCGAGCGCCATCAGACCTTCGGCGCCCAGGTTGAGCACACCCGACCGCTCGTTGATGAGGAGGCCGAGCGCCGCGATGAGCATGGGCGTGCCGGCGACGATTGCCGCTGAAATGATTGCAGCCGCGAGGGTGGCGACATCCATCAGAGGCCCCCGCCCGAATCGCCCCGCCTGGCCGCGACCAGCCGGTACTGTGTGAACAGATCCGTGCCCAGAAGATAGAAAAGCAGCATGCCCTGAAACACCTTGGCAACCGACGAGGGCAGCGCGAGGTATTGCTGGGACTGTTCACCCCCCAGCACCATCAGCGCCATGAGGAGGCTCGCAAGAAAAATCCCGAACGCATGGAGTCGTCCCACAAACGCCACGATGATGGCGGCAAAGCCATAGCCCACGCCCACCTTGGGCGTGAGCTGGCCCATGGCGCCCGCCACTTCGGCCATGCCGGCCAGCCCGGCCATGGCGCCCCCCGCCAGCATGCCGATCCAGACCGTACGAGAGGCCGAAAAGCCAGCGTATCGGGCGGCGGCTGGCGCCTGGCCGGCGACGCGCAGCTGAAACCCCACGAAGCTTCGCTGCATCAGGAGGTGACCCGCCGCGAGCGCCACCAGCGCAATCGCAAACACATGGGTGAGTCGTGTGCCTTCGATCATGGCGGGAAGAAGCGCAGCGTCGTCGAACATGCGCGTCTGCGGAAAATTGAAGCCGTCGGGATCGCGCCAGGGGCCGTGCACGAGCCAGGAGACGACGAGCTCTGCAACATAGACCAGCATCAGCGACACCAGTATTTCGTTCGCATTGAAGCGGGTACGAAGTGCGGCCGGGATGGCTGCCCATGCCATGCCGCCTGCCATGCCGGCGAGAGCGAGCAGCGGCAGGAGGAGGGCGGCGTCGACCGTGCGGTCGAGCAGGAGCGCGGCTCCGCTTGCGGCGATGGCCCCCGCAATGTACTGGCCCTCTGCGCCGATGTTCCAGACATTGGCGCGAAAGCCCACTGCAAGGCCGATCGCGATCAGCATCAGGGGGGCGGCCTTCAGGAGGAGCTCGGAGACGCCGTAAAGATCCTTGAGCGGAAACAGAAAGAACACGCGCATGGCGTGAAACGGGTCTTTTCCGAGCGCGGCGAAGATCAGAAAGCCCGACAGCAGAGTGAGTGCGGCTGCGATCAGTGGTGCACCGATCTGAAGCGCGGCCGAGGACTCGGTGCGCCGCTCGAGCCTAAACCGCATGGCTGTCTGCCTGGGTAACGTATTGGTCGGCGCCGCGCGGCGCCGCGCCCATCATCACACCGATCGCGCCGGCATCGAGGTCGGCGGCTGGATGTGCCGTTGAGAGCCGGCCGCCGGCCAGCACCGCGATCCGGTCCGAGACCTCAAAGAGCTCATCGAGGTCTTCGGATACCACGAGGATGGCGCAGCCCGCATCGCGCAGATCGATCAGCGACTGGCGGATGAAGGCGGCAGCGCCCACGTCAACGCCCCAGGTCGGTTGCGCAACCACCAGAACCCGTGGGTTCTGGAGCACTTCACGACCCACGATAAAGCGCTGAAGATTGCCGCCCGACAGTGAACGGGCCGGTGAGTGTTCGTTGCGGCACCGTACGGCGAAGCGCTCGATGCACTGTCGCGCAAAAGCGCCGAGTGCGCGACGATCGATGAAAGCGCCGCGCAGCATGGTGCCGCGTGCGGTGAGCAGCGCATTGTCAACCAGGCTCAGAGCCGGCACCGCGCCCCGGCCCAGGCGTTCCTCGACAATGGTGGCGAGACCAAGCGCGCGGCGACGCGCGACCCCCAGGCGCCCGGCTGGCTGCTGCTCGATCAGGATGGTGTCGCCGTGCGTGGCGAGCCGCTCGCCCGACAACAACTCGATGAGTTCCTGCTGACCGTTTCCCGATACGCCAGCGATGCCGACGATCTCGCCCGAACGCACCTGCAGGCTGATGCCATCGAGGGCAGTGCCGAACGGGTCATCGGGCGGCATGGTGAGCCTGGAAATCTCGAGCCGTACCGGACTGGCCTCGGGCGCCACGCGCCGGGTGACTTCGGGCAGGTTGCCGCCGATCATCATTCTGGCGAGCGACTCATGCGTTTCTTCGGCCGGCGTGCAGCGCGCGCTCACCTTGCCGCCGCGCAGTACAGTGGCGCGGTGACAGAGCGTCCGGATCTCGTCGAGCTTGTGGCTGATGTAGAGCACGCTGCAGCCCTCGGCCGCAATGGTGCGAAGCATGCCGAACAGGTTCTCGATTGCCTGGGGGGAGAGCACCGAGGTGGGCTCGTCCATGATCAGAAGCTCGGGCTCCTGGAGCAGGCAGCGTACGATTTCCACGCGTTGACGCTCGCCGACTGATAGCGCGTGTACGGTTCGACGCGGGTCGATCGGCAGGCCATAGCGCTCGGAAATGACGGCGATGCGTTGTGACAGTTCGTCGAGCGCCGACCCATCGCCGAGCCCGAGCGCGATGTTCTCGACCACGGTGAGGGTCTCGAACAGTGAAAAATGCTGAAACACCATGCCGATGCCCAGCCGACGCGCCTCGGCCGGGCTGGCAATGCGCACGGTCTGCCCACCCCAGATGATCTCGCCGGCGTCGGCCTGGATGACGCCGTAGAGAATTTTCATCAACGTGGATTTGCCCGCACCGTTTTCGCCCAGGAGGGCGTGAATTTCGCCCGGCATGACCTCGAGGCTCACCTCATCGTTGGCGGTCACCGACGGCCAACGTTTGGTGATTGCCCGAAGCTCGAGACGCGGGCTCATCGGTGCTGCAGGGGCAGTGGGGTGAACGGGGCCGACCGTTACCGCGCTCAGTGGGCGCCCTGGCCCCGATGCGCCCAGGCTGTGGTGTGCCGTTCGATGTATGAGAAGAATTCATACATGGCCATGGCCATCACGGCAACCACGAGGAGGCCCGCGAACGCCAGCGGCATTTTCATGGCCGATCCCGCGGAGATGAGCAGGTAGCCGATACCCTCGTTCGATGCGCTCATTTCGGACACGGTCGTGCCTACGAAGGCAAGCGTGATGGCGACCTTCAGCGAGGCGAAGAAATAGGGCATGGTGCGTGGCAAACCGACCTTGATGAGGACGTCGAGCCGCCGGGCGCCCAGCACGCGGAGCACGTCTTCAAGCTCGGGCTCGAGCGTGGCAAGGCCCGTGGCGATATTGACCATGATCGGGAAAAACGAGATCA
>RFXC01000224.1 GCA_009921765.1 Betaproteobacteria bacterium
GGGCGCGTGAGGCACTTCGCGTGTCGCCCATCCGGCGGGAAAAACCTGCAACAGGAGCGGACGGCGGTGCGGCCGATGTCAGCCAGTCCACGCTCGGGTTCATGAAGCTGCCCGGGCTCTGGATCAGCTTCGTCTATTTCTTCGGAACAGCGTTTGCCATTGGCGGGGTGCAGACCTTCGGCCCCGAGTCCGCCGCGCAGCTTCACGAGCTTCCGGCCGCGCAGGTGGCGTTGCTGGTGAGCGTCTACATGGTTGGCAGCGCCGTGGGCGCGCTGGTGGGCGGCTACACCATGGGGGATATTCGCTATGCCGAGCGCATCGTGAGCCTTTCGCTCATCGTGGCGCTGTCGGTGGCGCTTGCCATCGGCTATCTCACGACGCCGATCTGGATGTCGTCGGTATTGTTCGGAATGATGGGCTTTGCTGCGGGCGTGGGCACGCCCGCTCGTGACCTGCTGGTCAAGCGCGCCGCGCCGCCGGGCGCGACCGGGCGCATCTACGGCATTGTGTATTCGGGGCTAGACGTGGGTGTCGCCCTCGCGCCCGCGCTCTTTGGCTTCATGATGGACGCACGCTGGCCAGCCGGTATCTGGATCGGGGTTGCCATGGCCTATGTGCTCATGATCGTTTGCGCCAACATGCTGGCTCGCCATTCGGTTGAGCGCGCTGCTGGTGGGCGCGTCTGAGCGGTGTTGCCCGGTGACTGAGCAGGCAGATTTCCTGCAGGAGCAGTCAGCGCCGCTTGCCGAGCGGCTGCGCCCGATTGCGCTGAACGACGTCATCGGTCAGTCGCATTTGCTTGGGGTGGGCAAACCCCTCAGGGTGGCCTTCGAATCGGGTAAGCCACACTCGATGATTTTCTGGGGGCCGCCGGGCGTGGGCAAGACCACGCTCGCCCGCCTCATGGCGAGCGCGTTCGAATCGCACTTCATCTCGCTGTCGGCGGTGCTGGCTGGCGTCAAGGATATTCGGGAGGCGGTTGAAGAGGCGCGTGTTGCCCAGGGGCGCGGCCTGCGTACCATCGTGTTCGTTGATGAAGTCCACCGCTTCAACAAGGCGCAGCAGGATGCGTTCCTTCCGCACGTGGAGAGTGGGCTCTTCACCTTTATCGGTGCAACCACCGAGAACCCATCGTTCGAAGTGAATGGGGCGTTGTTGTCGCGTGCCCGTGTTTATGTGCTGAAGGCGCTCGTCACGTCTGAGATGGAGCAGCTTTTTGATCGGGCCCTGGGCGGGCTGGGTCATGGGGCGCCCGCATTTGATCCCGTGGCGCGTGAGCGCCTGATCGGTTGGGCTGACGGCGATGCGCGGCGGCTGTTGAATGCAGTCGAGATCGTCGCTGATGCGGCGAGTGCGCAGCGCCTGCAGAGCGTTGATGGCGATGTGCTTGAGTCGGCAATGTCGCAGAACCTGCGGCGTTTCGACAAGGGAGGTGATGCGTTTTACGACCAGATCAGCGCGCTTCACAAGTCGGTTCGCGGATCGCATCCCGATGCTGCGCTCTACTGGTTTGCACGCATGATCGATGGCGGGGCAGATCCGCGATACCTCGCCCGGCGAATCATCCGGATGGCTTCAGAAGATATTGGCAACGCTGACCCGCGCGCGCTCGCGCTCGCGCTCGATGCCGCGGAAACCTACGAGCGGCTGGGCTCTCCCGAGGGCGAGCTTGCGCTTGCGCAGGCGCTGGTGTTTCTCGCGTCCGCGCCAAAATCCAATGCGGTCTATGAGGCATGGAACGCAGCGCTGGCGCACGTTCGCAGCGACGCCTCGCGGCCCGTTCCCGAGCATCTTCGAAACGCGCCCACCCGGCTCATGAAGCAGCTGGGTTACGGACAGCGTTATCGCTATGCGCATGACGAACCAGACGCTTACGCCGCTGGCGAAACCTATCTGCCTGATGGCATGGCGGAGCCGCGCTGGTATAAGCCTGCGCCTCGCGGACTCGAGATCCGCATTGCAGAAAAGCTCGAGCGGTTGCGGCAGCTCGATCGCGAGGCGGGTGGCGGCTGATTCGACATGGCGTTGCGCCCGGCGTGGACTGGGCCTGATCTACTGCTGACCAGGTTTCACGCCAACATCCCGGAGCACCCCTTCCCACCGATCGATCTCCTGTTTCCAGAAGGTGTTGAACTGGGTGGGGGTCATGTCGCGTGCATAAACACCCATGGTGTCGAAGCGTTCGACCACATCGGGCATTTTCACCACCGCGGCGATGTCACGGTTGATGCGCTCGATTGCTGCCGCTTCAATGCCAACGGGTGCCACGATACCGAACCAGCCGTTGATCACCATGGTGGGATAGGTTTCGGCGACGGTCGGCAGATCGGGGCGTCCTGGAACTCGGGCGTCAGAGAAAATTCCGATGGCCTTGAGGCGCCCGCTCTTCACCATTGCATCGAGTGGCGGTACGCCATCGATCACCGCTTGTGCGTCGCCATTGATGACTGCGGACACGCTCTGACTTGCCTGCGTAAACGGCACTGCGCGCCATGTCACCCCGCTTGCCTTGGCCAGCATCTCGGCGGCCAGATGCGGGACGGAATACTGGAATGCCGTTGCAACGATGAACTTGTCCGGCTCGCGTTTTGCCTGGGCTATTACATCGGCCAAGGTCCGGGCAGGGCTGCTCGTGCTCACCGCAATCATCATGGGGCTCATGCCCACCATGGCAATGCCGGTGAAGTCGCGTGCGATGTCCACCTGGGCTGGTCTGAACATGTACTGCGCCATGGTCAGCGCCGATGCCTGCACAAATCCAAGCTGGTGTTGATTGCGCTCGGCGGTCTTGAGCGCTGCCATGCCGATGACGCCGCCTGCACCCGGCTTGTTGTCGATGATCACCGGCTGGCTCCAGATCTTGGACAGTCGGTCGCCGACGGTACGCGCCATGATGTCGGGCGCAGTCCCCGCCGCCGCGGGAACCGTGAAGCGCACGATTCGATTGGGCCAGGCGGAAGATGGCGGTTGGGTTTGAGCAATGGCGCTGGCGCCGAGCGCCCCCAGAAGAATTGCAGTGGTCAGAGTCCGTCGGGATGGCATGAGCATGGGGGTCTCCGTTTATTGGTCAGATCATTGGGTGGTCGGCGAGTGGCCAGCGACCCGTGCGAGCGCGCGACATCCAGCCGCGAAGTCGTTGCCGCGCCAACCGACGTGGTGGTCGGGGCGAATCAACACGAAATCAGCGCCAAACAGATCGCGAAGCGCAGGAGCCTGGGGCGTGATGATGGCGAGCGGTACGCCAATCGACGTTGCGGCCTGACACCAGTCGGCAGCGCGGTCTGCGGTGTCTGGTCGGGTCATCAGCAAGGTGAGCCGATCGCTCGCAAAGTGATCAAACAGAGAAGCCCCGCGCGCTTTGCCGTCGGTCAGCCAGAGATGCGGGGCGCGACAGCCCGGGCGCGCCGAGGGCTCATAGTGCGGACGCGGCACTCGCGGCGCCGTATCTGCCCTGTCGCGCACGATCACCGGTGAGGCCTCGTAGTGATAGCCAATCACCACCCCCAGCGACTTAAACTCAGGTGCCTTGCCGGTGAGGATGGCTTCGCGCGTGGTTGCGCGAATAGCATCCGCCTCCAGACCAGCTTGATCGAGGAGCGGCGAAAAATACGAGGAAGACAGCAGGCGGTGGTTGGCCACCGCCTCATCCACGACGCGCTGGTGTACCTGTCGCCGCTCGATGTCGTAGCTGTCCAGAAGGGCGGGGCCGCCCCATCCCTTGATGCATGCGGCCAGTTTCCAGCCCAGATCGACCGCATCGCCAATACCCATGTTCATGCCGTGTCCGCCAAAGGGCGGATGAAGATGACAGGCATCGCCCACCAGGAATACCCGACGGTCGCGGTAGCGCTCGGCGATCAGTTGATGGGCCGTCCAGTCGTCAACGCTTAGCAAGTCAACTGGAATGTCTGCGCCGACTGCTGCACGGATCAGTTCGACGGGCTCGGCGTTGTCGGCGATTGCCCGGGGCAGGCCGAAGGTCCAGAGATCGCCCTTGTCGAGTGGCGCGATGGTGGAGGGCGCTTTGGCCTGAACCATCCAGAACATGATGGCGTCGCCTAGTGCATGCCTTTGCTGCAGGCCGGGCGAGCGGAAGATGTACGCCCGATGCTGACCGAGCGGCGATTGTCCGTGCATGGCGATCTGGAGCTTGTCGCGGACCGTGCTGCGCGCGCCGTCGGCGCCCACCAGGAAGCGGCCTCGCAGCGTTTTCGTTGTGCCTGGCGCATTGGTCTCGAAAGTGGCGGTGACTGTCTCTGGGTCTTGCGTGAAATCGACCAGTCGGGCCGGGTGAATCAGGGTGACGTTCCCGGTGGCAAGTGCTGCGGCTCTCAATACTTTCTCAACCTTGTACTGCGGCACCCATTGAGCATGCTCCGAAAAGCGTTCATCGCGTACGGGCGAGCAGGAGAAGGCATTTTCGAAGCGAGCGAGCTCCTTGCCGAGCAAGCTGGTGGCAAACACGACATTCGAAGGGAAATCGATTCCAAATGGGGCTTGCGCAGCCAGTTGCCCGGCGATACCCCAGCGGCGCATGAGTTCTCGCGAGCGCACGTTGGTGGTTTTGGCACGGGGTGCGAGGCCTTCGCGCGCCTGCGCTTCGAGCACCGTGCACCGGACGCCTTGTTGCCCGAGTTCAAGCGCAAGCGAGAGCCCGACAGGGCCCGCGCCCGTCACGATCACCTCGCAGTCCAGGGTGGCGTCTCTCCTCATGGCAACAGAGGGTAGAGGCTGTCCTTCGGAATGCCAAATTCCGCGGCCCTCGCGCTGATAAAATCGATCCGTTTTTTACCCAGCCGCCTACGGAACCCCCATGCTCGATATTGCGCTACTTCGTAAGGACCTTGATGCCGTCGCGCACCGACTGGCCGCCCGCGGCTATGTCCTTGATGCCGATGCTTTTCGCGCGCTCGAGGCCGAGCGCAAAGCACTGCAGGTGCGAACCGAGTCCCTTCAAGCGCAGCGTAACGCGCTCTCCAAGGCAATCGGCCAGGCTCGCAAAAGTGGCGAAGATGCTTCGGCCCTGATGAGCGAAGTGAACAAGGTTGCCGACGACCTGGCAGCGGTCAGCGCAGAGAACGACGCGGTGCAGGCGCGCGTGCACGAGTGGTTGCTCACGGTACCGAATTTGCCGCATGAGTCGGTCCCCGTTGCTGCCGATGCCGGTGGCAATGTTGAAGTGAGGCGCTGGAGTCCCCAGGGAACGGAGCCCCAGGCGCTTGGTTTCACGCCGCGGGATCACGTCGATGTTGGCGAGCCGCTGGGGCTGGATTTTGCAAGCGGCACCAAGCTGTCGGGCGCGCGTTTTGCGGTGATGCGCGGTGCCATTGCGCGCATGCATCGTGCGCTCGCGCAGTTGATGCTTGACGTCCAGACTGGCGAACATGGCTATACCGAGTGCTACACGCCCTATGTGGTGAACCGTGAAACGCTCACGGGCACCGGGCAATTGCCAAAGTTCGAGCAAGACCTGTTCGCTGCGAAGAAGGGCGGTCAGGAGGGCGAGGGTGAGTCGCTCTATCTGATTCCCACCTCGGAGGTCTCGTTGACCAATCTGGTGCGTGGTGACATCGTGCCGGCAAGCGGCCTGCCCATGCGGCTCACGGCCCATACCCCATGCTTCCGGTCTGAGGCGGGCTCCTATGGCCGCGACACGCGCGGCATGATCCGCCAGCACCAGTTCGACAAGGTTGAGATGGTGCAGATCACTACGGCCGAGCAGTCCTATGACGCGCTCGAGCAGATGGTCGGCCATGCCGAGGCGATCCTTCGCAGGCTTGGGCTGCCGTATCGCGTCATGCTGCTCTGCACGGGCGATATGGGGTTTGGTGCCTCGAAGACCTATGACCTGGAAGTCTGGCTGCCGGCCCAGGGTACTTATCGCGAAATTTCATCGTGCTCAAACTGCGAGGCTTTTCAGGCTCGCCGCATGCAGACGAGATTCAGAAACGAGCAGGGCAAAACCGAACTCGTGCACACATTGAATGGGTCAGGTCTTGCAGTCGGTCGCACGCTTGTTGCGGTGCTCGAGAACTATCAGCAGGCTGATGGCTCGGTTCGGGTGCCCGATGCATTGGTGCCCTACATGGGTGGGCTGAAGACGATCGGCGCTGGGGTATAATCGTCGGTTCGACATTCTTCCCGGACAGGAAAAGCGCTGCAGGTGGGTTAGACAGCTGCAGGTTCCCCGGGACAGCCGTAGGTTCAGGAAAGGTGGCAGAGTGGTCGAATGCGCCGGATTCGAAATCCGGTGTACGGGTCTCCCGTACCGTGGGTTCGAATCCCACCCTTTCCGCCAGAACAAGTCCTGCTAACTCGCTCAGCCGGGTTGTCAGGCGCTCAGAGCCCCGCACCATGCGGGGCTTTTTGTTTTGAGCTCCTGACTGACCTCATGGGCACCATCCCCTGAAAATCGTCTCAAACCCCGTTTCGTCTCAGAACCTCCTGACTTTTTGGCTGTGGTACGGCAGGAGGGGGTTGGCAAAATTGCAAAGCCTCGGTGCCGTACTG
>RFXC01000225.1 GCA_009921765.1 Betaproteobacteria bacterium
CAGACCGTCGCCGTTGAAGTCGCCCAGGCCGCGCCCGTGGCCTTCATTGGTGCTGGTGGCGACCCCACCATTGATTACAAAGCCGTTGGTGGAGGGGCCGTTGTGAATCTCTGTACGAGAAAACGATATGTCGCTGGTCTTGCCAAACAGTACATAGGTCTGCTGCGGGGCACCCATGGTTGCCCAAAAGTTAATGATGATGTCGTCGCGGCCGTCACCGTTGATGTCCTGTATACCGGCGACGTCCCGGTCCACCCGCGGTGTGAAACCGCTGATCTGATAGCCGCGTCCGTTACCGGTCGTCTCAATGCCGGATTCATTGCCGGGGAATGGTGTACCTCCGAAGAACACATCCACCACGCCGCCAGAACTGTTCCAGTTCTCGGTGCGGGTCACAACGTCGAAATATCCATCGCCGTTGATATCCCCGCCCAGCCCCCCAGGACCGAACTGTCCGCCGAACGAGCCGCCCAGACCGTTGGCCTGAATCTGATATCCGCCTGCAAAGGTTCCGCCTGCGGCGACCCAGGGCAGCGCGATGTTCGCGCCCGATGTCGTTCCGTAGATGACGACGTAGTTGGATAGGTTGGACGCTGTGACCGTAGTGCCCAGATCGTCCAGGCCGTCGCCATTGACGTCGCCGAGGAACGACAGAATGCCCCCGCTCCATAGGGTGCCCGCAGCCGCAGTGATCTTGATTCCGTCGGAGGCTGCAATGTTGCCGCTCGTGATGGCTACCGTCGATCCACTGGTCTTGCCATAGACCACGTATCGCGCGACCGAGTCTGCGAAGGGCGGCGAAATCGCGATATCGGCCAAGCCGTCGCCATTGAGATCGCCATTGCCGCTGACATAGCCGGCCAGTCCGTTGGTTGAAATGCCGGTGATGCGAAAGCCGCTGTTGGCGGCAGTTCCAACATCAGACAACTCGACTGTGTTGAGCCCAGGCTTTCCGAACACGATGTAGGTAAAGCCCGAAATGCCCGTGACCGCAAAGTCGTCGTACCCATCACCGTTGACATCGCCAATCCGGTCTTGAGCCGACGGCGTGTAGCTGGTTTCGCCCGCGGTACGGCCGTTGATCCTGAAGCCGTAGCTGGTACCGGTGCTGACCAGAGGCAGGTCGAACACATAGCTCACATCGACCGCACTGGCCGCGCTGGCATTGCCTGCGGCACTCACCACCTGGGCGCTGACGTTGACGGTGCCCCAGTTCTGCGTCTGAATCGCGCTCCAGGGCACCAACAGGTCGACATACTTGTTGGTGATGTCCGTGCTGGTCAGCGTGACACTCGCCGCATTGGACTGGCTGCCCCAATTGATGACCACGCTGTCGCCAGCAACCGCAGGTATCGTGGCGCCCGATGTGCCGGCGGTGGGAATCTGTACACGTACCCAGGTGCCCGCATCCGTGCTGTTGCTGACCTCGGAAAAATAGAGTGTGTTGTCGGCAGAGGGGCTGCCAGCGGTGGTCGCGGTGAAACTGGTATAGCGGGCGTTGTTCAGCGCCTCGGGAATGCCGCTGGTCGAGCTGGTGCCGCTGCTGCTCCAGGCGGTGCTGGAGATGATCGGTGCGGTTGGCGTGATGAAGTTGGAGGCAATCGGTGTGGGGTCCGAGCTCGACAACGTGGTGCCACCGCGAATCAACAGCACCTGAGCATTGACCGTATTGCTGGTGCCGTTCGCCACTGCGGTGAACAGTTGCGCGGTGGTGAGGCTGATATCGAGGTAACCGTTGCTCGCGTCCGATGAGGAGACGGTCGCGTTGAAGGTTTGGCTGCCATACGTGAGCCGCAGCGTGTCTCCGCTGGCTGCGCCAGTGCCCAGCAGGCTGATTCGTAAGGTGGTACCCCCGGCACTTTGCGCCTCGGACAGCGTGAGGCCACCAGGCAGTTCATTGAGCCCGGTGGCAATTGCGGGTGGCATCGACAGCTGAATCCGATCATCGACCAGGACCTGCGCGGTGGCGCTACCGCTTTGAAGCACCTTGTAGGTTCGCGTTGCCCCGCTGTTGCTGCTCTCCACGCTGCCCAGATTGAACCAGTTGCCGCCCAAGACCAGCAGATCGTTGGCGTCGCCATCGACCAGCAGCTGGTTGCCGAGCTCGCTTGTGCCCCAGCCAAGCGCCCCGCCGGTTGCGGTGGCGGTGTAGCCGGTCAGGGTGTTGTAGATGTTGTCGCGGCCGGTGAGATTGATTACCTCGCGCGCATTCACGCGCAGCTCGAGGTTGGCGCTGACAAGGTCGATACGCTCGATGCTGCGAAGCGCGGCATCGCGAATTTGCGTGAGATCGAGGTTGGCCGCGGGTCGCAGCGTATCGAGACCGCTTCCGCCATCGACCCGCATCACAGCCTGGCTGCTGTTGCCGGTGTTCCGTGCAAGGAGCGTGATGTTGTCAGCGTTGAGCACAAAACTGTCGTCGCCACGCCCGCCGTACAGTACATCCGCACCGCCGGAGCCGATCAGCGTGTCGTTTCCATCGCCGCCAATGATCTGGTTGGCGCCCGTCGTGCCGGTCAAGGTGTCAGCAGACGAAATTCCGATCACATCGCCGTTGCCCGCCTGGAACACCATCGACTGCAAATCCGACACACCGCCGAACACCACATAGGTTCGGCCCGCCATCGTCTTGCCGTTGGGGTCCGATCCGTAGCTTCCTATCAGCAGGTCGGCAAGACCGTCACCATTGACGTCGCCCGCCGCAGAGGCTGCGTAACCGGAGAAATCGTCGGTGGTCTCACCGCGGATGACGAACCCTTCGCTCGCAGCCAGCGTGCTCAGACTGATCGACGCACTGCCGGTTTTGCCGTAGATGAGGTATTGCTTGCCGGCCTGGGTGAGCGTGCCCACCGAAGCGGTTGGCGCGGTGACCAGAAGATCGCCCAGGCCATCGCCGTTGAAGTCGCCAATGCTGGTGACGTTTGTCGGTGAACCCTGGATGGTGAAGCCCTCGCCGGCAGCGGTCAGGGAGCTGATCGCAAACGCACCGTAGCGCCCCGACTTTCCAAAGATGATGCCAACCGATGAGTTGTTCTTGATCCCAATATCGACCAGGCCGTCGCCATTCACATCGCCCAGCATCGCAAGCGGTCGCGACTTGACGCCGTCGGTGCCGCTGCTCATCCAGTCGGTGATGATGAAGCCTGCGGAATTCGCAACCACGCTCAACTGCGTCATCGTCACGGTCTGCGAACGGGTACTGCCGCCATAGAGCACCGCCAGACCACTGCCGCCCATGCTGGCCAGCACGTCGTCGAAGCCGTCGCCGTTGAGATCTCCTCCACCACTGACCGCATAACCGTAGTTGTCGTCGGCCGTATTGATGCCACTGGCTAGGTAGAAGCCAGCTGAAGGCGGCGCCGATGTGCGATCGACCATCTGGAGATTGCTTCGCGCCTCGCTGGTCCCGTACAGGATGAACGCGCCTGACGGCGAGGCGGGCGCCGACATGTTGCCGCGCGCGATCAGCAAGTCATCAAAGCCATCGGCGTTGACGTCGCCCGCCGGCGAGACTGCATTGCCAAAGCGCGTGGAATCGTTCTGAATCGAGTAGCCCTGTGACGACGCAAGCGAAGACAGGTTGATCGTGGCGTTGCTGCTGGTTCCGAAGATCACAAAGGTACGGGCATTCGCATTGCCCGTATTCGGCACCAGCAGGTTGTCGGTTGCCGACTGCGTTGATGCCACCAGCAGGTCGGCCAAGCCGTCACCGTTGGTGTCGCCGGCGCTGGAAACCGCATAGCCAAGATAGCCACCCGCCAGCCCACCGCGGATCATGAAGCCTTCGCTGGAACCGCCCGCCGACAACCCGCTCAACTCCACGTTCTGAAGACCGGGCTTTCCGTACACGACGAACGTTGCCCCGTTGTTGCTGAGTCCGTTGGTATCGCTCTGCGGGGCGGTGATGGCGATGTCGTCGTAACCGTCGCCATTGAAGTCGCCGATATTGCCTACCTGATAGCTGCTCAGGTCGCTCGCCGACGCCCCATTGATGGCAAAGCCGTATTGCGAGGCCGCCGGTTTCGCCAAAGGCAGATCCCACGCCCATTGGATTGACACCGGTTTGGCAAGCGACGGGCTCCCCGTTGCCGCACTCACGATCTGTGCCGACACCGACACCGTGCCGTAGGGCTGCGTCAGCAGTACCGTGTCGGGCAGCGTCACATCGACATACTTGGCGGTAATGTGGGCCGACGAGATCAACCCCGCGTTGAAAGCCTGGCTGCCGAAGTTCACCGTCAGGCTGTCGCCTGCGACCGGCAGATTGGCCCCTGAGGTGGGCAATTGAACGCGAACGATTGTCCCCGCGGCGACCGTCGAGCCCAATGCCGCAGTCTCGGACAGATACAGCACATTGTCAGTCGTGCCACCGCTTGCGTGCGTCGCCGAATTGATGTCGTAGACGGCCTCGCCGATACCGCTGACATCGCTGCTGTTGGCGGCGCCGGACGCTGTCCAGAGGGAATTGTTGATCGTCGGCGCAGAGGGTCGGATGAAGTTGATCGCGACATTCTGCGAGGCGCTGGAGGCGCCTTCCAATCTGACCGATACCGCGATCGTCTCGGTGGTGTTGTCAGGGGTTTCAGCCTGAAGAACCGCCGTGGGAACGTTGACTGCAGCCGTACCGGCAGTCACGTCCGCCGCCGTGATCAGATAGTTCAGCGTTTGCGCGCCCCAGCTCACCACCAGCACCTGGCCGGCCACCGCTCCGGTACCGGCGAGCGACACATTGACGGTGGTACCACCGTCGCTTTGTGCTTCGGCGGCATTGAGCAGACTGCCTGAAGCCGCCTCGGGAATGCTGGCGATCGAGGGGGGGGCGATGATCGTCAGTTCAAGGGTGCTGAGGTCACTGCGCGTGACCGTGGTGCCGCCGCTCGCAACCGACGTGCTCGCCTCGATGTTGTAGGTAGTGCCCGCCAACAGGTTGGCTGCGGCGCCGACAGCCAGGGTCCAGGCGCCGGTCGTCGCGTTATAGGTGAGACCCGCGGGCGTGCTGCTACCGCCAACGGTCAGCGCAGTGCTCGACAGAGTGGTCGTGCCTGCGCTGTCCTTGATTGCAATGTTCAGAACATCACCGGTTTCCAGCGAGCGGAAACTGGTCAGACTGGCGATATCGTTGATTACGCCCGGGGTCTTCCAGGTCAGCACCAGGTTGTTGCTGCTGGCAGCCACCGTGAACGGCGCCGCGCTGTACCCGGTGGCTGCAACCAGCGCCGCGGCAAGCTCAGCCACCGTGGGGCTGGAATCCAGCGCCGCAGTCACAAGACTCGTGCCGCCCACCGCCAGCGTCACCCTCTGGTTGGCGCCGAGCGCATTGGCAAGATTGCTGAGCGTCTGAACTTCGGCTGTACCGCTCGTACCCGCAGTGGTCTCGGCGGCGGTCGACACAACCTTCTTCAAGGCCGAACCGGTGAGCGTAGGCGTGGTGGTGCCCGCGGTTTGCGAGACCACCGTCGGTACATCGGGTGGCGCCACGTTGATCGCCAGGCCGTTGTCGAGGTCATAGCCGATGTTGCCTGCTGCATCGCTTACCCGGGCAGCGATCGAGTATGAGCCGCCGTGGTTGAGCGCGCGTGCCGCCGCGTCGGTTAACGTGATGCTCCAGGTATTGCTGCCCGCGCCCGCCAGCACGGTGGCCGTGTAATCCACCCGGTTCAAGGTGACGGTCACCGTTTGTCCGGCTGGCGCATCGGTTGTGCCGCTGATCACCGGCAGCGTTGTGACGCTTGAATTGAGCGTGTAGCTCGTTGCGTCAAATCCGCGCTCGGCCAGATCGAAGGTGCCGCTACCGGTCGCACTCACCGAGTCTCCGGACACACTGGTCACGGAAATCACCGCCGCGGTGGTGTCGATCACCAAATCCTGCGTGGCAGTGACCCGCGTGCCACTGGGCGATCGAACGCTCGCGACGACGGCATTGCTGCCATTGACATTCGGACTGAAGAAACCCGATACCGGCGTTGCGGTGCCGGTATCGAGCGTCCAATTGCCGCCGCTGTCTGGTGTGACGGTGTAGGTGGCATCGCCGAAGCTCACGGTGACGGGCGTCGTACCGAGCGAGCTGGTGCCTGTGATGAGCGGTGTGGTGTCGTTGGTGAGATTGTCGGGGTCACTGGTGATCGCGATGCTTGCAACGACCAACTGGACGGTGAGTTCGTTGGCCGTGGTGTCGCTTGCGAAATTGCCTGCCGTATCGGTTGAGGTGGCGGTTACCGAGTAGCTCTGACCATCGACCAGCACCGGCGCGGTGCCGCTGGCAGGCGTTGCAGTAGCAAGATCAAGTGACCACTGACCTGAGCTGTCGGCAGTGACCGAGTAGGTGGCGGTACCGATGCTGACTGTCAACGCCTGACTGGCCACTGCGGTGCCGACGATCGTGGGCAAAACGGTCGCTACCGTTGCTGCGGTGACTGTCGGTGCGGTCGGTGCGACGGTATCAAGCGAGAACCCGCCCGCCGCCGCTGTCCCGGTGTTGCCGCTGGCATCCGTAATCGAGGTGCTGGT
>RFXC01000226.1 GCA_009921765.1 Betaproteobacteria bacterium
GGCTACCCCGGATTCTCGGGCGTGCCCTGGGTGGCGATGGCGGCGCCTGCGCGCACGCCGCGTGACATCCTCAGAAAGATCAATGCAGACGTCAACAAGATCCTGGCGATCGATGAGGTACGCCAGAATTTTCAGACGCTGGGATCCGAGCCGCTCATCATGGATCTCGATCAGCTTGCGTCCTTCGTTCGCGCGGAAACCGCGAAATGGGCTCAGGCGGTGAAGGCCTCGGGCGCGAAGGCGGAGTAGTCGACCGCTCTTTGCGCTTCACCGCCTCATGGACGTCTTCCTGCAGCAGATCATCAACGGCCTCGTGCTCGGCAGCATGTATGCGCTGGTGGCGCTTGGCTACACGATGGTCTACGGCATCATCAGCCTCATCAATTTTGCGCATGGCGAAGTGCTGATGGTGGGAGCGCTCACCGCGTGGAGCGTCATCTCGATGATGCGCGAGGCGATGCCCGGTGCGCCGGGGTGGGTGATCCTGGTGCTGTCCACGCTGATCGCCTGCGTGGTGGCTGCAGCGCTCAATTTCGCGATCGAACGGGTCGCCTACCGACCGCTTCGTTCCAGCCCGCGCCTCGCCCCGCTCATCACTGCCATCGGCATGAGCATCCTGCTCCAGACACTGGCAATGGTGATCTGGAAGCCCAACCACAAGCCGTTTCCCACGCTCCTGCCAAGCGCGCCGTTCCAGATTGGCGGGGCAGTGATCACACCGACACAGGTGATGATCCTGGCGGTGACTGCGGTGTGCCTCGCACTGCTGCTCTGGCTGGTGCACGGTACCCGGCTGGGGCGTGCCATGCGGGCGACCGCGGAAAATCCATCGGTTGCCGCGCTGATGGGCGTGCGACCCGACACCGTCATTTCGGCCACCTTCATCATCGGTGCGGTACTCGCTGCGATCGCGGGCGTGATGTGGGCGTCCAACTACGGCACGGTTCAGCACGGCATGGGCTTTCTGCCCGGTCTCAAGGCGTTCACTGCCGCAGTGTTCGGCGGGATTGGCAACCTTGCCGGCGCGGTGGTTGGCGGCGTGCTGCTTGGGCTGATTGAATCGATCGGGGCAGGCTACCTGGGGGCGCTCACAGGAGGGCTTCTCGGCAGCCACTACGCCGACATCTTTGCCTTTGTCGTGCTCATCCTGGTGCTGACCCTCAGGCCCTCTGGGCTGCTGGGCGAGCGGGTGGCAGACCGCGCATGACACCTGCTGCGACGCCCACCGATCACCCGCCAGGCCACCAGCCTGGCCGTCTGCCAGGCTGGCTGGTCTGGACGCTGGCGCTGGCCGCGGCGGCGCTGCTGCCCCTTGTCTTGCAGCAGTTCGGCAATGCCTGGGTCCGGATCGCCGACATGGCGCTTCTTTATGTGCTGCTCGCAATCGGCCTTAATATCATCGTGGGCTATGCCGGCCTTCTCGATCTCGGCTACGTGGCGTTTTTTGCAGTGGGCGCCTACCTGTTCGCGCTGCTGGCCTCGCCCCATCTCACCGAGTCCTTTCCGGCGCTCGCGTCGGCGTTTCCAGGCGGCCTTCACATCACGATCTGGGTTGCGCTGCCGCTGGCAGCGGGCGTGGCCGCGCTGTTCGGAATTCTCCTGGGCGCTCCGACGCTCAAACTGCGGGGCGATTACCTCGCCATCGTCACCCTGGGCTTTGGCGAAATCATTCGCGTATTCCTCAACAACCTGGATCACCCGATCAACCTCACCAACGGCCCGCGCGGCATCGGCCAGATCGACGCGATCGAGATGTTTGGCTGGAAGCTGTCGCGGCGTCTGGAAATCGGCGATTTCGAAATCGCCTCGGTGACGCTCATTTACTGGTTGCTGCTGGCGTTGGTGGTGCTCGCCATCATCGTGTCGCACCGGCTGGCCGACTCTCGGATCGGACGGGCCTGGATGGCAATCCGGGAAGATGAACTCGCGGCCCGGGCAATGGGCATCAACACCCGCAACATGAAGCTGCTCGCATTTGCCGCGGGCGCGAGCTTTGGTGGGGTGTCGGGTGTGGTGTTTGCCGGCTTCCAGGGCTTCATCTCGCCGGAATCATTCAGCCTCATGGAGTCGATCATGATCGTCGCCATGGTGGTGCTGGGCGGGCTGGGGCATCTGCCGGGTGTGGTGCTGGGCGCGGTGCTGCTTGCTGCGCTTCCCGAGGTGCTCCGCTATGTCGCGGGCCCGCTTCAGGAACTCACCGGTGGTCGGCTTGATGCAGCCATCCTGCGGCAGATGCTGATTGCGCTCGCCATGATCATCGTGATGCTGCTGCGGCCGCGAGGCCTGTGGCCGTCGCCGGAACACGGCAACAAGGTGGCCCGTGGCTGACGTCCCCGTTCTGAAAGTGGAAGGTGCGAGCAAGCGCTTCGGCGGATTGCAGGCGCTCGATTCAGTGGGGTTGACGGTTGCGCACGGCCAGATCTACGGGCTGATTGGCCCCAACGGCGCGGGCAAGACCACGTTTTTCAACCTCATCACCGGGCTCTATGTGCCCGACGCGGGCCGCTTCGAGCTTCAGGGCCGGCCCTACGAGCCGCGAGCCGTTCACGAGGTGGCGCGAGCGGGCATCGCGCGCACCTTTCAGAACATCCGCCTGTTTGGGGACATGACCGCGCTGGAAAACGTGATGGTGGGGCGACACCTTCGGACCCACTCCGGGTTGGTGGGGGCGGTGCTTCGGCTGCCCTCATGCCGCCGCGAAGAGCGCGAGATCGCCGAGCGCGCGCACGCACTGCTGGACTATGTGGGCATCGCCCGTCTGGCTGCGTATCGTGCCCGCACGCTTTCGTACGGCGACCAGCGCAGGCTGGAAATCGCGCGGGCACTCGCGACCGAGCCGGTGTTGCTCGCGCTCGACGAACCCGCGGCCGGCATGAATGCCACCGAAAAGCAGCAACTGCGCGCGCTGATCGAAAAGATCCGCAATGATGGGCGCACGCTGCTCTTGATTGAGCACGATGTGAAACTGGTCATGGGCCTGTGCGACCGCGTCACCGTACTCGACTATGGCCGCGAGCTTGCCTCGGGGTCGCCTGCCGAGGTGCAGCGCGACCCGCGCGTGATCGAAGCCTATCTGGGCACGGCGGGAGCCCACTGACATGGCCACGCCCGTGCTTGAAGTGCGTGGAGCCGTGGTCGGCTATGGCGGCATTGTGGCGGTCAAGGGCATCGATCTGCGGGTGGAGGCAGGAGAACTGGTCTGTCTGATTGGCTCCAACGGTGCGGGCAAGACCACCACCATGAAGGCCATCACAGCGCTCCTGCCGCTCCGCTCGGGGGAAATTCAATACATGGGTCGGTCGGTGACGGGGCGTGGCCCCTGGGATCTCGCCGGCGAGGGGCTGGTCATGGTGCCCGAGGGGCGGGGCGTGTTTGCGCGCATGTCGATCACCGAGAATCTGCAGATGGGCGCCTACCTGCGGAGCGATCGTCATGAGATCGCCACTGACCTTGACAGGGTCTTTGGTCTGTTTCCAAGGCTGGCCGAACGCCGGGCGCAGCTTGCCGGCACGTTGTCTGGCGGCGAGCAGCAGATGCTTGCCATGGGGCGTGCGCTCATGGCCAGGCCCCGATTGCTGTTGCTCGATGAGCCGTCGATGGGGCTCGCGCCGCTCATGGTGGACCGTATTTTCGAGGTGGTCCGCCAGGTGCATGAGCAGGGCATCACCATTTTTCTGGTGGAACAAAATGCAGGGCGCGCGCTGCAGATCGCCGACCGCGCCTATGTGATGGAATCCGGTGAAATTGCCGCAACGGGCCCTGCTCGCGCTATGCTCACCGATGATGCGGTTCGGCAGGCTTATCTGGGTGGTTGACGCGATCCACACTGACCGAATCTCGCACAAAGGTATTTAGAAGGCCCATCAGGGCACCCCTCAACTTTCGCAACCGGAGACCTTCATGAAATTGAAATTATCGCGACTCGCCGCGCTCGTGGCGCTTTCATCGGTGGCCGCCGCAGCCTCCGCGCAGGACGTCATCCGCATCGGTCACGTCGGCCCCACCAGCGGGGGCATTGCGCATCTGGGCAAAGACAACGAAAACGGCGCGCGTCTGGCCATTGAAGACCTGAACGCCAAGGGGCTCAAGATCAACGGCCGTGCGGTGCGTTTCGAACTGCTGGCCGAAGACGATGCCGCCGATCCCAAGCAGGGCACCGCGGCTGCGCAGAAGCTGGTTGATGCCAAAGTGAGCGGCGTGATCGGGCATCTCAATTCCGGCACCTCCATCCCGGCCTCCAAAATCTATTTCGATGCAGGCATCCCGCAAATTTCTCCCTCGGCCACCAACCCGCGTTACACGCGTCAGGGCTACAGCACCACCTTCCGTGTCGTTGCCGACGATGTGCATCTCGGTGGCACGCTCGGCCGCTATGCGGTCTCGAATCTCAAAGGGCAATCCATTGCAGTGATCGATGACCGCACCGCTTACGGCATGGGTGTGGCAGACGAATTCGACAAGGCGGTGAAGGCTGCCGGCGGCAAGGTGGTGGGGCGTGAATTCACCACCGACAAGTCAACCGACTTCATGGCCATCCTCACCTCGGTCAAGGCCAAGAACCCCGATGTGGTGTTTTTTGGTGGCATGGACGCGGTGGCGGGGCCGATGTTGCGCCAGATGAAATCCCTAGGTATCAACGCCAAGTTCATGGGCGGCGACGGGATCTGCACGGCCGAACTCGCCAAACTCGCGGGCGATGCCATGGCCGACAACCAGGTGGTCTGCGCCGAAGCGGGCGGCGTCGAGGGCGAGCAGAAAAAAGCGATGGAGGCCTTCAGCGAGCGGTTCAAGAAGCGCTTCAACGCTGACGTGCAACTCTATGCGCCCTATGTGTACGACGCCGTGATGGTGATGGCCGATGCCATGGTGCGCGCCAACTCCGCGCGGCCCTCGGCCTATTTGCCCGAACTCGGCAAGTCGAACTACAAGGGTGTGACTGGCACCATTGCGTTCGACAACAAGGGCGATATCCGGAATGGCGCGCTCACGCTCTTTACCTACCAGGGTGGCAAGCGCCAACAGCTGGCGGTCGTCCGTTGAGCACCACGCCCGTGCAGACCTACGCCATGTCCGACGCAGTGCGCGATCGCGTACTGCGCCGGCAGGGCCGAATTCCGGCGCACCAGTCGATCGCGGCGCAGCGCACTGCGTTGGTCGTGGTCGACATGCAGAACTATTTCTGCGCGCCGGGTTTTCCCGCCGAGGTTGCTGCATCGCGGGCAACGGTGCCGGCCATCAATCGCATGGCGCAGGCATTGCGCGAGGCAGGGGGATGTGTGGCCTGGGTTCAGACCACGGCGCGCGGTGCCACCGAGCGTTGGGCGCGCCATCATCAATTCATGCTCGAGCCCGGGCGGGTGCAGGCAAGGCTTGCCAAGCTGGCTGAAGACTCTGAAGGGTTCCGGCTTTTTCCTGAGCTGGACTCTCAGCCCTCGGATCTGTTTGCGCGCAAGATCATGTACAGCGCCTTCATCAACGGGTCGTCTGATCTGCACGAGCAGCTCGGCCGGCGCGGCATCGAGTCGCTCCTGGTCGCTGGCACCGCCACCAATGTGTGCTGCGAGTCCACCGCGCGGGACGCCATGATGCTCGACTATCGGGTGGTGATGCTGTCAGACGCCAATTCCGCGTTCACCCAGGAAGAGCACGCCACCTCGCTCGACAATTTTGCTCTGTTCTTTGGCGATGTCATGAGTGTTGACGAAGCCATCGGGCGACTGGCTCGGTGATTCGGCGATGGATGATTCTGGCACTCCGAAGAACGCGTTCGAGCGGCTCCTTCGCCTGATGGCGCTGGGGGCGGGCCTGATCCTGCTCGCACTCACGGCCCTCACGGTGGTCGATGTCGTGCTCCGGTATTTTTTCAACATGCCATTCCGGGGCTCGCTCGAGGCCACTGAATATGCAATGGCGCTCATCGTGTTTCTGTCGCTTGCCTGGTGTGGCGCCACCGGCGGACATATCGCCGTGGATCTCCTTGATCGATGGCTCGATCGGCCGTCGCTGCGCTGGTTGCCGTCGCTCATGTCTTTGGCCGGGGGCATTCTGTTCGTGATCATCGCCTGGCGGGTGGCAGCCGAGGCGGTTTACGGCTGGAGTCAGATCGGAAACATGCTGCGCTGGCCGCACTGGCCGTTCAAGATTGGCGCAGCGTTTGGCGCCCTCATGTTTGCTCTGGTCTGTCTTGGTCAGGCACGGTCGGGCTGGCAACAGATTTCGTCCACCGGGGAACGCACGTGAGCTCGGAAGCGATCGGCGCCATCGGGCTCGTGGCGATGCTTGCCCTCCTCGCGCTTCGCATGCCGATCGGCATTGCAATGTTTCTGGTGGGCAGTGTCGGGTTCGCGGTGCTGAACGGCGTCGATGCGGCGCTGATGGCGCTTGGCACCTATCCCTATTCCTACGCCGCCTACTATGATCTGGCCGTCATTCCGCTCTTCGTGCTCATGGGGTCCATCGCATCGGCATGCGGCATGGGGC
>RFXC01000227.1 GCA_009921765.1 Betaproteobacteria bacterium
CATACGCACCCACGGAACCGACATGGCTCATGTTCGAATAGCCTCTGACGTTGGCGGCACGTTCACCGACGTCGTCGCCTTTGATGAGCAGACTGGCAGCACCCGCTTCGGCAAGGCTCTCACCACACCAACGGCAATGGTCGACGGCATCTTGAACGGGATTCAGAAGTCAGGCGAGGTGTTGGCGAACTCCAGACTGTTTCTCCACGGCACGACAGTCGCCATCAACACCATGCTTGAGCGGACCGGCGCCCGAACAGCACTCATCACCACGCAAGGCTTTCGCGACATCTATGAGATTGGCCGAATCAATCGTCCAGACGCCTACAACCTGTTCTTCCAAAAGCATCAGCCGCTGATTCCGAGGTCACTTCGCTTCGAGGTCAACGAACGCCTGCGTGCCGATGGTTCCGTTTTGCGCACACCGCAGCGCGACCAGGTCGACCGTATCTGCGCTGAGCTCAAAGCCAACGGCATCGAGGCGGTTGCGATCCTGCTCCTTCACGCGTACGCAAACCCCGCGCATGAGCTCCTGATCAAGCAGTGGGTACAGGAAGCAATGCCCGAGGCATTTGTCACCGCCTCCCATGAGCTATCGACCGAATACCGCGAGTTCGAGCGAACCTCCACGGTCGCTGCCAACGCGTATGTCGGTCCCCGTGTCAGCCGCTATCTGAAACAAATCGATGACAAAGCGGTCAGCGAAGGCTTTCTGGGCGGATTTTTTGTTGTGCAGTCATCAGGGGGGTTGTTCTCGGTCCGACAGGCGCAGCGCGAGTGCATTCGTATGCTCGAGTCGGGTCCGGCGGCCGGTGTGATCGGAGCCCGGGCTGTCTGCGATCGCTTGAGTATCACCAACGCAATTGCGTTCGATATGGGCGGCACAACCGCCAAGGCAGGGGTCGTGCTCGACGGCGAAGTCATGATGGCAGGAAGCATCATGGTAGGCGGCTACGCCGAGGGGCTTCCGATTCAGGTGCCTCTCATAGACATCCAGGAGGTCGGCACCGGCGGCGGCAGCATCGCGAGAGTGGAGACAGGCGGATCGCTTCACGTTGGACCACAAAGCGCAGGGGCCTCACCGGGCCCAGTCTGTTACGCGCTGGGAGGCAAGGATCCCACGGTGACCGACGCCAATCTGATCCTGGGTCGAATTGCGCCCGATAAATTTCTCGGTGGCGAAATGCCGCTTGATCTGCAAGGGGCGACCCATGCGCTGGAAAGCAAAGTCGCCACCCCGTTGAAGCTCGATGTCCACCGCGCCGCGTTGGGGATCATCCAGATCGCCACAACGACCATGTCCCACGTCGTGACGCGGGTCACCACTGAACGCGGTCTCGATTCCGGCGACTTCGCCATGGTGGCCTACGGCGGAGCGGGTCCGCTGCACGCAAGCCTGGTCGCACGCGAACTCAAAATGCCAACCGTCATCATTCCGCCCTCGCCGGGACACTTCTCAGCCACCGGCATGCTGCAAGCTGACTTAAGACGCGATGCGGTTCGTACGTGGTTCAAGCCACTTGCTCAGATCGATTTCGATCAGATGGAGGCAATGTTTGCTGCCATGGAGAAAGAGGGTCGGGATGCAGTTGCCCCGCAGGTCGAGTCCGAGGAAAAAATTCTGATGCGCCGCGGCGCTGACATGCGTTACGTCGGTCAGGAGCACGCGGTCACCGTAGATTTACCCATCGAGCTGTTCGCGCGTCGCGATTTGGCCGGCATCAAACGTCATTTCGACGAAGAACACCTCAAGCGCTACGGATTCGATGCCGTAAACGAACCGGCCGAGATGGTCAGTCTGCACAGTTCGGTCATCGGGCAGCTGGAACGCCCGCGGGCAGAACGGATCGCTTGCGGAGCGGTTGAGCCCACGCCACCGATCTCAACGCGCCCCGTCTTGTTTGAGCTGGCTGATGGTTTCGTGCCAACACCCGTCTATGCCCGTGACCAGCTGCTTGCCGGCAACGTTATTGAGGGGCCAGCTCTGGTCGAGGAATATGCCTCGACAACGGTGGTTCTCCCGGGCGACAAACTGAGCGTGAGTCCATTTGGCGATCTGATCATCAAAGTGAATCGGGAGTAGAGCAGTGATCGAGCAAGCAACGATGCAGCGCGACCGCGAACACGCCGATCCGATCATTACAGAGATCGTGCGCAATGGTCTGGTAGCCATCACCGAAGAGATGAAGTCCAATCTTCTTCGCACCGCCTACAGCATGATCATCTACGAGGCGCAGGACTTCACCGTCGGTCTCTTCGACGCCGAAGGCGGGACAATCTCGATCGGAATCGGCTTGCCCATGTTCATCCGCGGCATGAGCGAAACCGTAAAAAAAATGAAGCAGCACTTTCAGGAGGAAGGCATTCACGAGGGTGACGTGATGGTCACCAATGACGCCTATCTGACGGGCAGTCATCTCAATCACATGACCTTTGTCGTGCCGATTTTTCACAAGACAGAGCTGGTGGGTTTTTCCGCGTGCATGGCGCACTGGGCCGACATTGGTGGCGCCCTTGACGGCATGACCAAAGATATATGGTCAGAAGGTCTTCAGATGCCGATCGTCAAGGCTTGGCGTCGGGGCGTTGTCAATCGCGAGATCCTCGACATTATTCGGATCAATGTCCGAATTCCGGAGCGCGCGATGGGCGATCTCAACGCGCAGGTGGCCGCGGTGCGCATTGGAGCCAAGCGCTTCCTCCAGTTGATTGAGCGCCACACACTGGCCACGGTGCTGCTCGCGATCGAGACCATCATGGACAACACCGAGGCAGTCGCTCGGGAGCGGGTCCGTTCGATACCCGATGGTGTGTACGAGGCCGAGTCCTTCATGGATGACGACGGCGTCGATGTTCAGCAGCGAATCCGAATCGCCGTTCGTGTGATTGTGCAAGGCGACGAAATGACCATTGACCTCACCGACGTGGCCCGTCAGGTGAAGGGCTTCTACAACTCTGGCTACGCCGCCGGCATGGCATGTTGTCAGGTCGCCTTCAAGTGCCTCACCACGCCACTCGAAAAACCCATCAATGAGGGAAGCTTTCGCCCGCTGACCATCATTCTGCCGCCGGGCCGCGTCGTAAGCGCACAGCGCCCCGCCCCCATGCGCTGGTGGATGACCTTCCCGATGACGGTCGTTGACACGATCTTCAAGGCACTGTCCGATGCGGTGCCCGATCGGGTCACCGCAGGCCATCACGCCGATCTACTGTCTGCCGCAATCAACGGGAGAATGCCATCGGACGGGCGCATCTGGCTGGTTGCTGGCGGTCTGGTGGGTGGCGGCTGGGGCGCCAAGCAAGGCATGGATGGTCAACATGCAACGATCTGCATCAACGACGGCGACACCCACAACAGCCCGGTTGAACAGATGGAAGCCAAGTATCCGATGCTCGTCGAGCAGTACACCCTGAGGGAAGACTCAGGCGGCGCCGGCACCTGGCAAGGAGGCTTGGGCACCGAGAAGAAGGTGCGCGCGCTGAGCGAATTCAATTTCAACGCGCAGGTTGAACGCGTGCACTGCAGGCCCTGGGGGCTGTTCGGAGGACACCCGGGTGCAGGTAACCAGGTTGCCATCCAGATCGGAGATCAGCCCGAGTTGAAATTCCCCAGCGGCAAGGTTCTCGGCCGGCAGCTCAAGGCAGGCGATGCATACATCCTCCGATCAGGCGGCGGCGGCGGCTATGGCAGTCCTCTCAAGCGCCCGTTGGAACGTGTGGCGTTTGACCTCGCAGAGGGCTACATTTCGCGTACAAGGGCCGAGCATTGCTACGGTTTGGTTTTTTCCGATGGAGGCAGCCTCGATCGTGCCGCAAGCGCAGCGCGCCGTGAGTCCATGCTGCAAACCGAGGTGCCGTATGAGCAGTTGCCCGAGGAAGAAGACGACGCGATGAGCGAGGCCGACGAAAAGTTGTTCACCCAGGCACGCGGTTTTTTCTGGCGACGTTGTTGCTGACACCTGTTAGAGGAGAAGCGAGATGAAACGATCTGTCACACGCCGAGTGCTGCTGGCGGCGGCACTGTTTGCTCCAATTGCCAGCGGGTTGGCGAGCCCCGCAGCAGCTCAGGATTTCCCGTCGAGAGCGGTCAGGATCATCGTTCCATTTCCGCCGGGCGGATCTGCAGAACAGCAGGCACGGTTGCTCGCGGTTGGACTCACCGATCTGTGGAAGCAACCCGTCATTATCGAGAACAAACCCGGCGCTGGAGCCACGCTGGGCGCGGCATTTGCCGCTTCAGCAACTCCGGACGGTTACACCTTGTTCTTCGCAAGCACATCGCACACGATCACACCGTCGCTCTACCCCAGCCTGCCGTATCACCCGGTTCAGAGCTTCGCGCCAATTTCCATGGTGTCAATCTCACCCCTCATCATCACCGTTCCAGCCGAGATGAAGGTGAGCAACCTGGCCGAATTCATCGCGCTTGCGAAGGCGAACCCGGGAAAGTTCAATTACGCAACCTCCGGTACCGGGGGCAGCCCCCACCTCGCGGGCGAACTTTTCCGAATCCGGGCGAACATTGATGTGACTCACATTCCAACCAAGGGAACCGCGCCGGCGCTCACCGCCTTGTTAGGCGGCCACGTCGACTACATGATTGCCGATATGTCTGCAGTTCCACATTACCGAGCTGGCAAGCTCAAACCACTGGCGGTTTCAACGCCCCGGCGCTCCCCGCTTCTGCCCGACGTCCCGACGATGAGTGAATCCGGTCTGCGGGACGCCGAGGTGTCCAACTGGGGCTCAATCCTCGCGCCAGCGAAAACGCCGAGCGCCATCGTCGTACGCATCAACGAAGCGACTCGCCAGGTCCTCGGCAACGCCAGCGTTCGCGAACGCTATGCGGTCATGGGGTTTGAGACCGCGCCCTCGACGCCGGCCGAGCTCGAGGCCCACATGCGCGCCGAGGTAGCGAAATACGCCGATGTGATCAAGAGTGCTGGTATCAAGCAGGAATAGCCCATCAGACGGGAATGCGCAATGAACCGCCATGTTTCACGTCGAAGTCTGCTGTACAGGCTTGCGCTAGCGCTGCCAGCAGCATCCATGACAGGTCTGGTACGAGCCGATGCCAGCTACCCGCAGCGGGTTGTGAGACTCGTCATTCCGTTCGCCCCGGGGGGATCGGCCGACGCTGCAGCACGAATACTCGCCGAGAAGCTTGCAGAAATGTGGGGTCAGCCGGTCATCCTGCTCAACCGGCCCGGAGCTGGCACTTCGGTCGCATCGGCCTATGTCGCGCAGGCGCCTGCCGATGGGTACACGCTCCTGATGGGATATGTGCTCTCCTATTCGACCACGGCAAGCCTTTACAAGAAGCTCAGCTACGACCCGGCCACTTCGCTCACACCTTTATCGCTCGTTTCCGACGCACCGTTCATTGTGGGGGTCGATCCCTCCACGGGCATCAAAACGCTCGAGGGACTCGTCGCCGCAATTCGCAGGTCGCCGCACGGCTTGAACTACGCTTCTTCAGGAACTGGCGCGGGCCCCCACCTCACCACCGAGATGCTGTTGCGGCGATTAGGTGTCCAATCCAATCATGTGCCCTATCGTGGCACCGCAGAGGTGGTCACCGCTGTAATTTCCGGGCAGGTGCAATTCAGCGTGTTTGATGCCTCGGCGCTGCCGCAGATTCGATCGGGTCGCATCCACGCCTTGGCGCTAACCGCCTCGACACGCTGGAATCAACTGCCCGATCTGCCCACCGTCGCCGAGCTGGGGTACCCCGATTTCAATGTCACCAGCGGCGGCGGGATCATGGTCTCATCCAAGACCCCCGACTCGATCCAGCAGAAGATCGAGCGAGATGTCATGCACGCAATGTCATCAGAATTGGTTCGACAGCGATTCGCCGCGCTGGGGTTTGTGCCCGTGGGTTCACGCGCCAGCGAGTTCGCTGAAATTTTACGGTCCAATATGCAGAGAATTCGAGCCCTGATCGAAGAACTCGGCATCAGTGCTGATTAACCGCAAAGAGGCTGAGCCGTGACGCTCTTGCCGACCTGAGCCTACGTGAGAGTCAATGGGCGCCGCCTGATGACGACCTGTTCACGATCAAGGGCGGCGAGATCCAGCTGACGGATTTGTGGCGCAGGCTCCGGAATGCCTCAGCAGCCTGATCAGGCCTGAGCGCGCATTGCCTGCAAATCCATTCCCAGCAGGTCGGCGATCTCGTCAAGGACTTGAGGGTTCGCAGCAACGGAAGGCAGGCTGCGCCAAGCCTCGACAGCACCAGCGTCGCCTGTCGGTGAGGTCTCATCAACCACCTCGATAACCGCATTCAGCAGCATGCCGAACACAGTCATCTGCCCACTGACATCCCGCAGTGCGGCCCCCCGCAAACCGGAACCCGAAAAAAAGCGGTTGTCATCCGGATCGAAATGCTCGCCCGCTTGCTTGACGGCAGCTATCAGCGGCGCCCGGTCCATCAAGGCGCGCCAAGCGTCGGGGTCCATTGCACTGCCAGGGGGGAAG
>RFXC01000228.1 GCA_009921765.1 Betaproteobacteria bacterium
CAGCACCATGACCGCCATGACCACGAGCATCCAGAACTCGCGTCGTGACAGGTCGCCCAGACCCGCGACACTGTCGTTGGCCACCGCGCCAAAGATCACGCGCTTGTACATCCAGAGCGAGTAGGCGGCGCCAAAGATGAGGGTGGTCGCGGCTAGTGCAGCCACCCAGAAATTGAATTGCACGGCCCCCAGAATGACGAAGAACTCACCGACAAACCCGGAGGTGGCGGGCAATCCGGCATTGGCCATGGCAAACAGCATGAACAACGCAGCGAACTTCGGCATGGTGTTGGCCACCCCGCCGTAGTCGGCGATATTGCGCGAATGCATCCGGTCATAGAGCACACCGATGCAGAGGAACATGGCGCCCGACACAAACCCGTGCGAGATCATCTGAACGATCGCGCCCTGAACACCCATCTGGTTGAAGATGAAAAAGCCCAGCGTGACAAAACCCATGTGGGCGATGGACGAATACGCCACCAGCTTTTTCATGTCGGTCTGAACAAGCGCAACCAGGCCGATGTACACCACCGCGATGAGCGACAGGGTGATCATGAATCCGGCGAGTTCCTGGCTTGCATCTGGGGCAATGGGCAGCGAGAAGCGCAGGAACCCATAGGCGCCCAATTTCAGCATGATGGCGGCCAGCACCACCGAGCCGCCGGTGGGAGCCTCGACGTGGGCGTCGGGCAGCCAGGTATGCACCGGCCACATGGGCACCTTCACCGCGAAGGCCACCAGGAAGGCAACAAAGATCAGCGTCTGCTCCTTCATGGAGAGCGGGAGCATGTGCCACTCGATGATCGAAAACGAGCCTGACATGAGGTAGAGGTAAACGAGCGCCACCAGCGTGAGCAGTGAACCCAGAAGCGTATAGAGGAAGAACTTGAACGCCGCATACACCCGGTTGGCGCCGCCCCACACACCGATGATGATGTACATCGGGATGAGCGTGGCCTCGAAGAACACATAGAACAGCAGGCCGTCGAGGGCGCTGAACACGCCGATCATGAGCCCGGAGAGAATCAGGAATGCGGCCATGTACTGATGCACGCGCGACTCGATCACCTCCCAGCCGGCAACCACAACAATGACGGTGATGAATGCGGTGAGCAACACAAACCAGACCGACAATCCATCAACACCAAGCAGATAACTGGCCCCGAGCAATTCGATCCACGGCAGCTGTTCAACAAACTGCAGCTCGGCCGTTCCCCGCTCGAACCCGGTAAAGAGGGGGATGGTGACGAGGAACCCGAGGACGGCACCCACCAGGGCAATCACCCGGACAGTGGGGGCATTCCGGTCGTTGCCGAAGGCGAGCAGGAACGCGCCGAAGGCGATCGGCACCCAGATCGCAGCGCTGAGAACGGGGATGGCATTCATGGTGTCAGAGGGGCTCGTTCCGCGGGGTGCTCAGTGCCGGATCATCGGCAGGACGACAAACAGCAACAGCACTGCAACGCCGACGATCATGGTGACTGCGTAGGTATTGACACGACCGGTTTGCACATGGCGAAGCATGGCCGCAAAGCCGCCCACCAACCTGGCGCTTCCGTTGACCGCAACACCGTCGATCAATTCCTGATCCCCGCGTTTCCAGAGCGATCGGCCAAGAAAACGTGCGCCGGCGGCAAAAACCACCTCGTTGAGACGATCGAGGTAGTACTTGTTTTCGAGCAGGCGATGGAGCCCCGCAAACCGCTGCTTGATGCCTTCCGGCAACGCCGGATTGACGAGGTACATGTACCAGGCCGCTCCTACCCCCGCAATCATGAGCACGAAGGGCAAGGTCTGGAAGGCATGCACACCCATGGCGACCGGGCCGTGGAAGTGCGATGCAATTTCGGCAAGCGCCGGGTGGCTGTCGAGCACCGCAATCACGCCATCGAAATAGCCGCCAAACAGCATGGGGCCCACCGTGAGAAAACCGATGGCAAGGGAGGGAATGGCAAGAAGCAGCAACGGAAGCGTGACAACCCAGGGCGATTCATGAGGCTTGTCGCCGGCTGCGAGCCCGTGGTGATGGTGGTCGTCGTGGGCCGCGTCGGCGTGTCCGTGATCGCCCGCATGCCCCCACCTTTCCTTGCCGTGGAACACCAGGAAATACATCCGGAACGAATAAAACGCGGTAACGAACACCCCCGCCATCACTGCGAAATAAGCGAATCCTGCGCCCGGCACATTGGCAGCCTTGGCCGCCTCGATGATCAGGTCTTTGGAGTAAAAACCCGACAGGAAAGGCGTACCAATCAGCGCGAGCGAGCCAACCAGCGAAGTGATCCAGGTGAGCGGCATGTACTTGCGCAGCCCCCCCATGTTGCGGATGTCCTGATCGTGATGCATGCCGATGATCACTGAGCCCGCAGCGAGGAACAGGAGCGCCTTGAAGAAGGCATGGGTCATCAGATGGAATACCGCGATTCCGTAGGCGGAGGCCCCCAGCGCCACGGTCATGTAGCCCAGCTGCGACAGCGTGGAGTAGGCCACCACCCGCTTGATGTCGTTCTGGACAATTCCGAGAAAGCCCATGAAGAGCGCGGTGATGGCGCCGATCACCATCACGAAACCAAGCGCGGTATCGGACAGTTCGAAGAGCGGGGACATGCGCGCCACCATGAAGATGCCGGCGGTCACCATGGTGGCGGCGTGAATCAGCGCCGAGATCGGCGTGGGACCTTCCATGGAATCAGGCAGCCAGACATGGAGGGGGAACTGGGCTGACTTCCCCATGGCACCGATGAACAGGCAGATGCAGGTGACTGTGAGCAGAGACCACTCGACCTCGCCCATGAGGTTGAGGGTGGCACGCGCCAAATCGGGGGCGGCTTCGAACACCTCCACGTAATCGAGGCTGCCGAAATAAACCAGCACCAGGCCGATGCCGAGCACAAACCCGAAATCGCCCACCCGGTTGACCAGGAACGCCTTCAGGTTGGCATAGATGGCGGTTGGCCGCGTGAACCAGAAACCGATGAGCAGATAAGAGACCAGACCCACCGCCTCCCAGCCGAAGAACAACTGGAGGAAGTTGTTGGCCATGACCAGCATCATCATCGCGAAGGTGAAGAGCGAGATGTAGCTGAAAAATCGCTGGTATCCGGGATCGTCGGCCATGTAGCCAATGGTGTAGATGTGCACCATCAGCGACACAAACGTGACCACGCACATCATGGTGGCGGTGAGCGTGTCGATCAGGAAACCGACCTCCAGGCGGACATCGCCAATCACCGCCCATTCGTAGAGCGTGCCGTTGAAGGTGTTGCCGGCCAGTACATCGGCCAGGGTCCAGAAGGACGCGCCGCAGGACGCCGCCACGCCGGTGATGGTGGCCCAGTGCGACGCAGTGCGACCGATGGCGCGACCGAACAGGCCCGCGATGATGGCGCCAGCCAGCGGGGCAAACGCAGCAAGCAGATAAGCCAGTTTCATGTCAGCGTGCATGCCGGTCATCCCTTCAGGCTGCCGAGATCTTCAACGTCGATACTGCGCAGGTTGCGAAACAGCACGACCAGAATCGCCAGGCCGATCGCCGACTCGGCAGCCGCCACGGTGAGGATGAAAAACACGAACACCTGACCCGCCATGTCACCCAGGAAGTGCGAGAAAGCAATGAAGTTGAGGTTGACCGCGAGCAGCATGAGTTCGATTGCCATCAGCACGATGATGACGTTGCGGCGGTTGAGGAAAATGCCGACGATGCTGATCGCAAACAGAATGGCGCCAAGCGTGAGGTAATGGGCAAGCGTGAGCGTCATGGTGATCAGCCCTGTCGCGGCGGGGAAGGAGGCGAGGCGTCGACGCCAGCCTGCGCATCGACATCCGCAGCCCCGGCGCGGGGTTCGGACGGCATGGGGACCAGCCGGATTCTGTCTTCGCGCCGGGTGCGAACCGCTGCCGAAGGATCGTTGTAGCGGGAATCCTTTCGGCGACGAAGCGTAAGTGCGATGGCAGCAATGATCGCCACCAGCAGAATGACAGCGGCGATTTCCACCGGGTAGATGTATTCGGTGTAGAGCACCTCGCCCAGAAGCTGGGTATTGCCTGGGCCACCACTCGACGCGTCAAGCGGCGGCAACGGCCGATCGAGGCGACTCCAGATCACCAGCGCCAGTTCCGCCACCACCACACCGCCCACCAGAAGCGCCACCGGAAGATTGCGCCAGAAGCCCTCGCGCATCCGGTCGAGGTTGATGTCCAGCATCATCACCACAAACAGGAACAGCACCATGACCGCGCCCACATAGACGAGCACCAGCGTGATGGCAAGGAACTCGGCGCCGAGCAGCATCCAGATGCAGGCCGCCGAGCAGAACGCGAGCACCAGAAACAGCGCGGAGTGAACCGGGTTGCGTGCGGAGATCACCCGCAGCGCCGACAACACGGTGACGGCGGAGAAAACGTAGAAAAGTACGGTCTGGGCGTCCATGTTTTGGGGCGTGTCCGTGAGGCCGGCGGGTGCCAGTCAGCGGTACTTCGCGTCAGCCTCCCTGTTGGCGGCGATTTCTTGCTCGCTTTGGTGAAGTAGAGATCGCCGCGCTTTTCGCCGTGGTATTCGTGAATATGCGTTTCAACGATGGAATCGACCGGGCAACTTTCTTCGCAAAAGCCGCAGAAGATGCACTTGGTGAGGTCGATGTCGTAACGCGTGGTGCGGCGGGTGTTGTCGGCTCGCACTTCGGATTCGATGGTGATCGCCAGAGCGGGACACACTGCCTCGCAGAGCTTGCAGGCAATACAGCGCTCTTCACCATTGGGATAACGGCGCAGGGCATGCAGACCGCGGAATCGCGGCGACATCGGGGTTTTCTCTTCCGGATACTGAACCGTGATCTTGCGGGCGAAAAAATATCGCCCGGTGAGCGCGAGGCCCTTCAGCATCTCGCTCAACATGAAACTCGACAGGAACTCCTTCACCGCCATGGTCTTGGCCTCACTTCCAGATGTTCCAGGGCGTCTGCATCCAGATCGCGACGACAACCAGCCACACCAGCGTCACCGGAATGAAAATCTTCCAGCCCAGCCGCATGATGTGGTCATAGCGGTAACGCGGGAACGACGCGCGAAACCAGATGAAGAGCGACACCACGACAAAGGTCTTGATGCCCAGCCAGATCCAGCCCGGGATCCAGTTGAGAACAGGCCAGTCTAGAGGCGGTGCCCAGCCCCCCAGAAACATGATCGAGGCCACCGCCGACAGAAGAATCATGTTGGCGTATTCGGCAAGGAAGAAAATGGCAAAGCCCATGCCGGAATATTCGATCATGTGGCCAGCGACAATCTCGGATTCGCCTTCCACCACATCGAAAGGATGGCGGTTGGTTTCCGCCACCGACGAGATCACGTAGACCACGAAAACCGGCAGGAGCGGCAACCAGTTCCAGGACAGGAAGTTGAGCCCGATGTCGGCAAAGTAGCCTTCACCCTGACGCAGCACGATGTCGGTCATGTTGAGGCTGCCCGACACCATGAGCACCACCACCAGCGCAAAGCCGATCGCCAGCTCGTAAGAGACCATCTGCGCCGAGGCCCGCATGGCGCCCAGGAACGCATACTTCGAGTTCGAGGCCCAGCCGGCGATGATGACGCCATACACCTCGAGCGAGGTGATCGCCATGAGGAGCAGCAGCCCCGCGTTGACATTGGCGAGCGCCTGCTCGGGCCCGAACGGAATGACCACCCACGCCGCCATCGCAGGCATGATCGTCATGATCGGGCCGATGACATACAGCACGGGATTGGCACGTGCCGGCGTGATGACCTCTTTCAACAACAGTTTGAGGGCATCGGCGATGGGCTGAAGCAGCCCGAACGGCCCGACCCGGTTGGGTCCCAGCCTGATGTGCATGAAGCCAATCATCTTGCGTTCCCACAAGGTGAGATACGCAACGCAGCCCATGATGGGCAGCACGAGCAGGATGATCTTGATCAGATTCCAGACGACCGGCCAAGCCGCGCCCAGCGCACCGGCGCCCCATTGGGTGAAGCCGTCGATCAGCGCGTCCATCAGGCGGCTCCGGTGACGGTAACCGGTCCGGCCAGACTGGCCAGACCTGCGGTGGTCGGATGCGCAGCCGCAATTCGCAGCACCTTGTCGGCGAGCGTATCGTCGAGCTCGAGTTCGAGGAGTGCATGACCAGTCACGCCTGCGGCGGTCTGCTCGATTCGCACGCGGGTGCCGGCCGCGAGGCCAAGCGCGTCAAGCGTCCGCGCATTGGCCCGCGCCCGCGGCGCACGGGCATCGCGTGTCTGCTGAAGGCTGTCCGCGCGGCGCACCAGCGGATCCGAAAAATAGATGGGGACATCGGCCAGCCGCTCTAGCCCCGCAGAAGCGGCAGCCACTGGCGCCTGTGGCTCGCCTGCCACCTGGTTGTTGAGACGGCTTTCCCAGCCTGCTGGCAGCGCGGCAGCGCGCACCGCCTCGGTGCTATCGAACTGCGTACCGGT
>RFXC01000229.1 GCA_009921765.1 Betaproteobacteria bacterium
CCCGCGCCGGGAATGACTCCCAGCGCGAGCGTGAGCGCGAGCGCGAAGCGCCGCGCGAGGATTGCGTAAGGTCTCAAGCGCAGGTCAGCGGCTGTACGAGACGCGATAGATCGCGCCCAGCTGCTCGTCGGAGACCAGCATCGAACCATCCGGCATTTGCAGCAGATAAGCCGGACGACCCCAGAAACTCTGGTCCGCCTCGTTCATGAAACCGGTCATGAACGGCTCAACCCTGGCGTTGCTGCCATCCTCGTTCGAACGAATCACGACGACGTCGTAACCAATCTTCTTGGTGCGATTCCAGGAGCCCTTGCGAGCATTGAAGGCGACGTTGCGGTATTCCGCAGGGAACATGTTGCCGGTGTAGAACGTAACGCCCATGGTGGCCGCATGAGGGCCCATCAATGCGACGGGTTTCTCGACACCGCCGCACGGATTGTCTTTCTTCACGTCGGTATCGGGCAGGTCACCCTGATGGCAATGCGGAAAGCCGAAGTGCTGGCCGGTTTTTCCAAGACGATGCATCGTGTCGTTTGGCAGGTCGTCGCCCATCCAGTCGCGGCCATGGTTGCTGAACCACAGTTCGCGCGTGACCGGGTGCCAGTCGAATCCCACTGAATTACGGACACCCGTGGCGATCACTTCCATGCCCGAGCCATCGGCGTTGTAGCGGCGAATCTGCGCATATTCGGGCGTGGGGAGTTCGCAGATATTGCAGGGCGCACCGAACGGCACATAAAGCTTGCCGTCCGGCCCGAAGGCAATGTATTTCCAGTTGTGATGCTGAAGGGGCGGCAGGTTGAAGGCTGCGGTCATGTCGACCGGCGCGGCTGCTGGATTCTTCTCGATGCCGTCAAAGCGGAGCGCCTTGTCAATTGCCATGACGTAAAGGGACCCGTTGCGAAAGGCCACGCCCGCTGGCTGGTTCAGTTTGTCGACAACGGTCCGAACCGTGCGTTGACCGCCCGAGTCGGTCACCTCATACACGCGCCCGATGGCGCGGGTGCCCACGTAAATCTTTCCATCATCGCCACGCGCCATCGCCCGACCGCCGGGCAGCCCTGTGGCCCAGACCTCCACCTTGAAGCCAGGCGGCAACTTGATCCGGTCGATTGGAATATCGCTTGCCGGCGTGACGGTCATCTTGCCCGCGAGCGGCGCAAGCGGGGAATTCTCCATGCTGGCCGGCATGCCCTGCTTCCAGGCCGGCGGCGGAGCGGCTGCAGGCGCCTGCGCATGCGCCACGTGCAGGGAAGAAAGCGCCAGTGCGGCCGCCACGGCGGTATGACGAATTGAAAGCGTTGCGAACATGCGGGGTCTCCTGATTATCATCGACTGACGTAAACCCCCGGATTTCAGCGGAGCAACGCATCCAAACTTCGAAATCCCGCGCCACGCTCAGGGTTACTGATCAGCGCTCAAGGAGGCGGATCTTTCCGTACTGTGCCGACACCTGCTGCCGGGTATTGTCGGTATCGGTGAGGATAGCGATCCCGATCAGTCGGCCGGGCTCGGTCCCGAACGCGCGCCGATAGTCGTCCACGAAATTGCGGCGGTAGCGCTGCCAGGTCCCCACACCGCTACTGCCACTCGAGACCACAATCTTCCGTACGCGCGCGGTATGGGGATTGGTGATGACGGCATCGACCGGCTGCTGGTTTTCCCAGATGTACATCAGCGTGGCATACGGCATCTCCTGGCCGCCGCTCAACAGTTTCGCCTGCTCGAAAAACAGCTGATCACGAAGCGGCAGCTTCCGACGATCGCCGTCAAAGGCGAGTACGACCCGTACGGGTGAGTCTTCGGCGTAGCGATCAGTGTTGTCGGCACCGGGCACCAGGGCATCCACCCTCCAGCGCCATTCGATCCAGGGCGTTGCAGTTGGATCAAGACTGACTCGGCGCGCCAGTCCTGAGGCTGCAGAATCGGCATACGCCGAGATCACCGTATCACCATTGCGGCCGCGCGCCTCATAGCGCGTTTTCCGCTTGGACGGGTGAAGGATCCACGGCTCCCAACCGGGTGGCATCCCGCCGGCTGCGCCCCGCTCCATCACGGCGACCGCGCCTTCAGGGTCGGGCTTGAGCGGCCCCGGCACATCGGGCTCGGACGGCGAGGACTGCAGGCTTGCACATCCCGCCAGCGCAAAGGCAATAAGCAGAGGCAGTGCAAGCCTTACCCGCTTCACGGCGCGACCTCAGGTGCCGACTTTGAGCGTGGCGCTCATCTTGCGAAGCAGCGCAATGACGCTCTGGGCCACGATTCGCCCGGTCTTCGGGTTTTCCGACGGAATGTTTTCGATCGTCATGGTGAAACGCGCGGAGTCAGCATCGACCGAGATCGTATGAGTGTTCCGCGTCACAGTGGGATCTGCCCAGATTTCGAGCACGGTTTTATCCGGCCCCACCCCCGCGAGCGCGAGAGCAACCGCCACATTGAGATTGGCCGGGAAGCCCTTTGCCGCCTCGCGTGCGGTACCGGTGAACACACGCTTGGGCTCGGTCAGCCCCTCAATGGAGATCTGGTTGTCGACCAGATGCGGCGCGCCGACCAGACCGCCAGGCGGCTTTCGGGTGACCATGCGGACCGAGTAAATGGTGCCTTCGGCGGCGGCCAGCATGGCGTCAAGACCGATCAGTGCGCCTGTGGGCACCACGATCGAGCCTCCGGTTTGCCTTGCCAGATCGATGAGATCAGGTCGCGAAAGCAGCGCCCCCACTGACAGCACGATTGCCTGCTTCCTCGCGTGCAGAAACGGACCGATGATCTCGCCCAGCACAGCTGCGGGCGCACACTCGATCACCACATCAGCCTCGGGCTCGAGCGCTTCAATGCCAAGCACCTTGACAGGGTGCTGGAGGGTTGCTGCAAATTGGGCCGCCCGGGCCAGATCTCGGGCCGATACCGCAACCAGTTCAGCGCCTGGCACCGCTCCCGCAGCGAGGCGAACTGCGAGCGCCCGCCCGATTGCGCCGAGCCCGGCAATGGCAACCCGAAGTCTCGCCTGCGCTGTCATTGTCCAGCCCCGTCACGCACCATCACATCGACCTGACCACGCACGTCCATCTCATAAGCCAGCCCCTGGACTGGCGGGTGCGCCACATGCCAGGTGAGTCCGCAGGCAATTCGCCCCGGTATTGCGAGTTCGGCGATCACTGCGTCGGTGATGGCATGAACGCTGTAGGCGCGTACTGCGCCGGCATGCTGCCAGCCCAAGCCAAATGTTGCGAGTCTTCGCGTCATTTCGGCAACCACGAAAGCGACCTTGGTTCGCAACCCGCCGGGCGACGTGTCACCAAAAGCAACGATCCGGTCGCGATAGGGCTCGGGCCCCTTGCGGGCATCGCCACCGCCGGCAAGAACGAATGAGTCACCCGCGCTCCCAACGCTAGGAACGCTGTAGCTGAATGCCGCCATGGAGATCTCGCCGGGCGGATGATGAGCGGGCACGACGTTGGTGCGGGCCACGGGATTGACCGCTTCCCTTCCTTCGCGCTCTGCCGTGTACACGCCCCACTCGGCGAGCTTGCGCACATAGCGGCGGTTGAAGTCGATAAAGCCCTGGTCGTCAAACTGCCGGGGGGAACGCAACTCGCAGTGCGCGAACGCCGTGGTCGGCCGCCCGATTGCCTTCAGATGGCGCTCCACGTACGCAAACGCAGCTTCAAGCGGAACAGCCTGCGAAAACTGGACCTGCTCGATTCGAAAGCCGGGCAACGCCGCGACACCGGCCGAGTATTGAAAGACGCTTGGCAGGAAGCGATAGCCGCCAGGCTCGAAAGTGTTGCACGGGTAGAGATCCATGAAGCGAGCTGCCTCTCAGTCGATTTGCATGCCGGAATCGCGAACGATCTTCGCGTACTTGGCGATTTCCGTTCGGATATGTTCGCCCAGTCGTACGCTGTTGCCGCCGATTTTTTCTATGCCTCGATCCGCGAGATTGCGCTGTGTGGCGGGGTCGTCAAGCGCGCGGTTGACCGCTGCGGCAATGCGCTCCACGGTTTCTTTTGGCATCGAGGCCGGCGCGATCACGCCATACCATGAGTCGGTTTCGAATCCCGGGAAGCCTTGCTCGGCCACCGTCGGAATCTCGGGAGCCAGTGGCGCGCGCGTAAGGTAGGTTGTGCCAAGCGCCTTCAGCTTGCCCGAGCGGATATGAGGCAGAAAATCGGGAAGATTGCCGAACATCATATCGATGTTGCCGCCCAGCAGATCGGTGAGCGCGGGGCCCTGGCCTCGATACGGTATGTGCACGATGAACACACCCGCCTGGCTCTTCAACATTTCGCCCGCAAAGTGTGCGGTCGTCCCGTTGCCAAATGAACCATATGACAGGCGCCCGGGATTTTTCCTTGCATAGTCAACCAGCTCGGCGAGGTTACTCACCGGAAGCGTCGGCCTGACCGCGAGCACATTGGCAGTGCGTGCCATCAGCACCACAGGCTGCAGATCACGAAGCGCATCGTAGGGAAGATTCTTCACCAGCGTCTGGTTGACCGTGAAGCTGTTGGCTACGGCTCCGATCGTGCGTCCATCGGTAGCCTTCGCTGTGGCGTCGACCCCGATGACCGTTCCAGCACCTGGCCGATTGTCGACGATGACCGGCACGCCAAGCGCTCGCGACATTTCGGGAGCAAGCGTCCGGACCACGGAGTCAAGCGTGCTCGCGCCGCCGGGAAACGGAACGATCACGCGTAGCGGCTGCCCACCCGACCAGATCTGCGCGGCCGCGGACACCGACGCGAGGGCAAGGCCTGCAGCAGTCGACCAGCGAAACAATCGATTAGCGATCAAGGGCTTCATCAGGCAACTCCGGTCAGCTCGCGTTCATCGGGGTGGGCGGCCGCTCAGGTCGAACTTCACCTGCGTCGCCCGTTGTCGCATTCGCCCGCGGACCACAGAATCCAACACTCAGGACGCGCTCGCCCCCCGGGCCATCCGGGCCGCGAGCAGAAGCGCGGCGCGAGCGGCGCCGACATTGGCGAGGCCGCGACCTGCGATATCGTAAGCCGTGCCGTGCGCGGGCGTACAGATTGGGAACGGGAATCCGCCCAGCAGCGTCACACCGCGGTCGAACCCAAGCAGCTTCATCGCGATCTGTCCCTGATCGTGATACATGGTGAGCACGGCGTCAAACTGGCCAGCCTTTGCCCGAACGAACACGGTATCTGCGGGAAATGGGCCCTCGGCCGGCAGCCCCATTGCCTGCGCTCGCTCGACGGCAGGCGCGATGATGTCAATCTCTTCGCGCCCGAAATTGCCGCCGTCTCCCGCGTGCGGGTTCAGCGCCGCGACCCCAATGCGGGGCGGGCGGAAACCCGCAGCCGCGAGCGCCGTCGCGGTCAACTCGAGCGCGCTCACGATCGCATCCGGATCGAGCGCGGCAGAGACGTCTTTCAGCGGAATGTGGGAGGTCACCCGCGCATTCCACAGTCCCTCCAGGATATTGAATTCGGTAGCAGTGCCGGTGAAACCGATTTCCTGTGCGGTGAACCGGATTTCGTCGTCGTAACCCGAGTGGGCGAGCCGCATCGCCTGCTTGTTGAAGGGCGTGAAACATACCGCCTGCGCCTCGCCAGCGCTGACCATGGCGAGAGCACGACGATAATTCGCGAGCGCCGAAGCACCGCCCTCGCAACTTGCGACACCTTGCGATATACCCGCGGGGTCGAGATTGGCAAGGTCTACGAAAACCTCGGGCTCAACCGAAAGCCCGGCTATGCGAGCACCTTGTTCGAAAACCCGACGATCCCCGATGACAGCGACCGTTGCAGCCTCTCGAATCTCAGGGAGTGCCACGACCCTCGCAGTGAGTTCTGGACTGATGCCGGCGGGATCACCGATCGCGAGCGCGATCAGCGGTTTACGAAAGGCGGTCATTGCAATCGACTCCCGACGCGAGAACTCGCGCCCAACAAATGCAAAAAGCCCACCGGAGCATATGCTCGGGTGGGCTTTTCTCGAAGGGTGCCTGACAATGTCCTACTTTCACGAGCGAGATGCTCACTATCATCGGCGATGCGGCGTTTCACGGTCCTGTTCGGGATGGGAAGGGGTGGTACCACCGCTCTATTGTCATCAGGCATAACTTTTTGTCCTGCTGCTGCGCAGCGGGACCAATTCGGCGAGAAGACCTGTTTCCAAAGAAACAGGAAGCATTCAATCTTGATTAAGCTTCACCGAAGCACGTGACGAATGCTACGCGATTCGGTTTACGCGGGTTGTGAGGCATCCACAACTTTGCTTTGCGGTACAGCGCAGGCTCGAATCTGACGACCCGCCAGATTCTTTGCAAAGTTATAGGGTCAAGCCTCACGGGCAATTAGTACCAGTTAGCTTAACGTGTCACCACGCTTCCACACCTGGCCTATCAACGTCCTGGTCTCGGACGACCCTTAAGGGGGATCAAGTCCCCGGGA
>RFXC01000230.1 GCA_009921765.1 Betaproteobacteria bacterium
CGCCTTCAGGCACCCCAGGCGGGTTTGCGCTTCTCGATGAACGCCTGCACGCCCTCGAGCGCAGCCTCGTCCATCATGTTGCAGGCCATGGTCTGACCGGCCAGCTGGTAGGCAGCATCCGTCCCCATTTCCAGCTGGCGATAAAACAACGACTTGCCCATCGCAAGGGCCACCGCCGGCTTGCTCATGATCTGTGCGGCCAAGCTGTCAATCTCGTCATCGAGCCGATCAGGCGCCACCACCCGATTCACCAGCCCCCGATCGAGCGCCTCGGCAGCCGAGATGAATTCACCAGTGACCAGCATCTCGAACGCCTGCTTGCGATTCAGGTTGCGCGCAAGCGCCACAGACGGGGTGGAGCAGAAAAGCCCCAGGTTCACGCCCGATACCGCGAACTGGGCGGTATCAGCCGCGACCGCCAGATCACAGGTAGCGACCAGTTGGCAGCCTGCTGCGGTGGCAAGCCCGTGGACCCGGGCAATCACCGGCTGCGGCATCAACTGGAGAGTTCGCATCATTTTGGTGCACCGGGCAAACAACTGCTGGTAGAACGACTCGCCCGGCGACGCGCGCATCTCGCGCAGATCATGCCCCGCACAGAAGGCTCGCCCCTCGCCCGCCAGCACCACCACGCGGACGTCGCGATCCACGGCCAGCGCGTCAAGGTGGGTTTGCAGCGCGGCGATCATGGCAGACGACAGGGCGTTGAACTGCGCACCGCGGTTCATTGACAGCGTTGCCACGCCGCCCTGCCGCCGCAATTCGACCAGCGGGGACTCGCCCCGGACTTCACTGACCACTGCTGACATGGGTACCTCCCTGGGTTCTGACCACTGGTCATGGTTTTGGATTATCCGACTCGACCCGACCAGTCACAACCCTTCCGCGGTTTCAGCCGACCCCGCATGCCGTGCGAGAATCCTGCCCATGCGAACCCTGCTCCAATATTCACTCTCCAGATCGCTTGCCGTGTTGGCCGTGGTCGCGGGCCTGCTGCCAGCCGGCGTTGCCGCCCAGACCACCGATTCCGCGCGTCGCGAAGCGGAGGCCCGCGAGGTCGATTACTCGACGCGCGCCGACGTACGCGCTTTCGTCCGCGAACTCGTTACCCAGCACGGCTTCGACCAAGACGAACTGCTCAAGTTGTTCGCGCAGGTGCGTTACCAGGCGAGGGTGGTCTCCCTCATGACACCGCCTCCGCCCACCGCCAAGCGTTCCTGGACCGCCTACCGCGGCCGTGTACTCGACCCGGTTCGGGTGGAGGTCGGACTCGCCTTCTGGCGGGAGCATCAGGAATCCCTGCGTCGGGCTTCCGAGCGCTACGGCGTGCCGCAGGAAATCATCGTTTCGATCATCGGCATCGAAACCATGTATGGCCGCTACACCGGCAACTTCCGGGTGCTGGACACGCTCACCACGCTCGCGTTCGACTTTCCGCGCCGCGCCGAATTTTTCCGAAGCGAGCTCGAGCAGTTCCTGTTGCTCATCCGCGATCAGCGCCTTGACCCGCTCGGCCCGCGCGGCTCCTATGCCGGCGCCATGGGCGTTCCCCAGTTCATGCCCGGCAGCATCCGGCGCCATGCGGTCGATTTCGACGGCGACGGCCGTATCGACCTCATGCGCAATGTGGGCGACGCGGTGGGTTCGGTGGCCAGTTTTCTGGTCAACCACGGCTGGCGCACGGGCGAGCCCACCCATTTTCCGGTCCGGCTTGCCGATGAGTCCAAGGTTGCGCCGCTGATCGAGGCCGGCATCGAGCCCAAGCTCACCCTGTCCCAGCTGGCAGCCTACGGCATCAGTAGCCCCCAGGCCGTGCCGCCCTCCATGCCGCTTGCGCTCATTGATCTTCCAAATGGCGATGAGCCCACGGTCTACACGCTGGGCGCTCCCAATTTTTATGTGATCACCCGCTACAACCGCTCGAGTTTCTACGCCATGGCGGTGATCGACCTCGCCACCGAACTGCGGAACGCCCGCAACTGAAGCCGGGCCGTAGGAGAGGCACGCGTCAGGTTGCGTTCTTGCGCCTGAGCGCCATCACCACCCCGGTGGCCACGATCAGCGCCATCCCGGCAAGCGACAGCGCGTCGGGGAACGCGCCAAAAAATATCAGTCCCGTCACGAGCGAACACGCGGCGTGCGCATAGCTGAACGGCGCGAGCGTGCTTGCGCTTGCCACGGTATAGGCGCGCACCAGCAGCAGATGCCCCAGCGCGCCGAAGGTACCCGTCCCCACCATCAGCAACAGATCGCCCCAGCCCAGCGGCCACTGCCAGAAAAACGGTACCACCAGGGTGAGACACCCCATGGCCACCACGCCCCCCAGGAACAGGGTGGTGAGCGAGTCGTCGGTACCGGCCACCGCCCGCGTGAGCAGCGCATAGCCCGCGCTGCAGAATGCCGCGACCACCGACAGCAGCGCTCCCCAGCTGTCCATGCCGCTCCCAGGCCGAAGAATGAGCAGCACGCCGGCAAAGCTGAGCCCGAGGGCCCAGGCAGTCCCCCGCGGGGCTCGTTCGTTGAGGAACCACACCGCGCCTGCCGTCACCAGCATCGGGGCAATGCTGAGAATTGCTGTGGCCTCGGCCTGGGGCAGCAGCGACACGGCGGTGAAGAAACTGAGTGCCGACAGCGCGAGCGCTGCGCCTCGGCCGATCTGCGCCAGCGGCCGCCGGGTGCGGATGAGGCCCATGCCGCGGCTGCGACCGAATACCAGCAGCATGACCGCCAGGTGGAAAAAATACCGGGTCCAGCCGAGCATCACCGGCGAGTAGCGCTCGGCAAGGATTTTGATCACAGCGTCGAGCAGCGCGAAGAATGCGCTGGCGCCCACAATGAGGGCAATACCGAGGAGCGGATGCGGCGTGCCCGGCCCGACGGCGGACGGCCCGCCTGCGCTCATCCGGGAAAGACGCCGGTGGAGAGATAGCGGTCGCCACGGTCGCACACGATGAACACGATCGTGGCGTTCTCGACCTCTGCGGCAATTCGCAACGCAATGCAGCAGGCGCCGGCAGCGGATATGCCAGCGAAGATACCTTCCTCCGCTGCAAGCCGGCGGGCCATGTGCTCAGCCTCGGATTGCGCGACCGACTCCACCCTATCCACAATGGCATGCTGATAGATGGCGGGCAGATATTCGGCTGGCCATTTCCTGATGCCCGGGATGGACGAGCCCTCTGCAGGCTGCGCGCCGACGATACACACGTCGCGATTCTGTTCCTTCAGGTAGCGCGATACGCCGGTGATGGTGCCGGTCGTGCCCATCGCCGACACGAAATGCGTGATCTGACCACGGGTATCACGCCAGATCTCGGGGCCCGTACCCTCGTAATGCGACGCCCAGTTGTCGTTGTTTGAGAACTGGTCGAGCACACGCCCCTTGCCCTCGCGCTGCATGCGTTCGGCGAGATCGCGCGCGCCTTCCATGCCTTCCGATTTGGACACCAGAATCAGCTCGGCCCCATAGGCCTTCATCGACTGGCGCCGCTCAACCGACAGGTTGTCGGGCATGATCAGCACCATGCGGTACCCGCGGATCGCTGCCGCCATGGCGAGCGCGATGCCGGTGTTGCCCGAGGTGGCCTCGATCAGCGTGTCACCGGGCCGGATCTCGCCGCGGCGCTCGGCGCGCTCGATCATGGCGAGCGCCGGTCGGTCTTTCACCGACCCCGCCGGATTGTTGCCCTCGAGCTTGCCCAGGATGAGATTGCGGCGGCGCGCCTGCTCAGCGCCCGGCAGGCGCTGCAGGCGGACCAGCGGAGTGTTGCCAATCGTGGCGTCGACAGTCGGGTAATCGGGTCGGTCGGTCATCGGGAGACGCTCCGCGCCAGACACGGCGCAGCAATCAATGGTGGATCGGCGGCTCGTCGGGCAGCATGGTGACGCCCGCGAGTTTCAGCTTGAGAACAGCGCTGCGGATTTTTGCGACCGCAGGCGCGCGCGCATAGCTTTTCCGCCAGGCGATCGATACCCGGCGTATGGGCGGCGGGTCGTCAAATGGCACATAGCGAAGCAATCGGTCACGGCGCGACGGCGGCGGCATGGCGGTCCAGGGCAGCACGGTGATACCAATGCCCGATGCCACCATGTGACGAATGGTTTCAAGCGATGAGCCCTCGAACGTCTTTTGAATGCCCGCGCTTGCCTGCGAATAGCGCGAGAGCTCAGGGCAGACCTCGAGTACCTGGTCGCGGAAACAGTGGCCGGTTCCAAGAAGCAGCATGGTCTCGGTCTTGAGGAGCTTGGCGGGTATTGATTTGCGCTCGGCAAGGGGATGTCCCGCGGGCGCGGCCACAACAAAGGGCTCGTCATAAAGCGGCTGCGTGATGAGGCCCTGCGCATTGAAGGGGTCGGCCATGATCGCCACATCGATCTCTCCCTGGCGCAGGAGCTCGAGCAGTTTGACGGTGAAGTTTTCCTGCAGCAGCATCGGCATTCGCGGCGCATCGCTGATCATCTGACGGACCAGCTGCGGCAGCAGATAAGGGCCGATGGTGTAGATGACACCGACCTTGACCGGCCCGGACAGCGGGTCTTTGCCGTGCTTGGCGATTTCCTTGACCGCCGCGGCCTGCTCGAGCACACGCTGCGACTGCTCGATGATTTGGGTGCCAATGGGCGTGACCGACACTTCCGACGACCCGCGCTCGAACAGCTGCACGCCCAGCTCGTCTTCAAGCTTCCGGATGGCGACCGACAGCGTGGGCTGGCTCACGAAACACGCCTCGGCGGCGCGCCCGAAATGCCGTTCCCTTGCCACGGCCACGATGTATTTGAGTTCGGTCAGCGTCATGACCGCCCGATGATACCAAGGCGCCCGGCCATACCGCAGGCCTGGTCAGGCCTTGAGAAACTCCTCGCGCGCACCCAGCCAGCGGGTGATGTGCGCATCGACCTGCTGGGGCTCGTGGATCAGCATGTGCGAGGCACAGTCGCGTGCAACCTCAACCAGGTCGGCATCGCGGTCCAGGTCGGCAAAGCGCAGCATCGACTGCCCCGACTGGCGCGCGCCGAGAAATTCACCCGGCCCGCGCAGCCGCAGATCGCGACGGGCGATCTCGAAACCGTCGGTGGTTTCGTGCATGGCACGCAGACGCTCCCGGCCCGACTGAGACAGCGGCCCGTGGTAGAGCAGCACGCAGATGCTCTTCTGAGCGCCGCGCCCCACGCGGCCGCGCAACTGGTGGAGCTGCGCGAGCCCGAACCGCTCGGCATGCTCAATCACCATCAGCGAGGCATTGGGTACATCCACGCCCACTTCAATCACTGTGGTCGCTACCAACACCTTGATTCGGGCCTCGGAAAAGTCGCGCATCACCTGCTGCTTCTCAGCGGGCGCGAGCCGGCCGTGGAGCAAGCCCACCCCGATCGGACCGAGTGCCTCAGAGAGCGCCGCGTGCGTATCGATCGCGGTCTGCAGCTCGAGCGCCTCGGATTCCTCGATCAGCGGACACACCCAATACACCTGCCGACCGTCTTCAGCCGCCACCCGCACACGTTCGACGATCTCGTCGCGCCGTGCATCCGACACCAGCCGCGTCACAACCGGTGTGCGCCCCGGGGGTAATTCATCGATCACCGACACATCCAGATCGGCGTAGTAGCTCATTGCAAGCGAACGGGGGATGGGTGTGGCACTCATCATGAGCTGATGCGCGAGGAGTTCTGCGCGCTCGCGCAAGGACAGCCGCTGCGCGACGCCGAAACGATGCTGCTCATCGATGATCGCAAGACCCAGCCGTGCAAACTTCACCGATTCTTCGATCAGCGCGTGCGTACCGACCAGCAGGTCGATCGTGCCAGCCTCGACAGCCGCCCTGACCGCGCGCTTGTCGGCTTCGCGCAGCGACCCCGCCAGCCAGCCCACGCGAACGCCTAGCGGTTCAAGCCAGGGTCCGAGCTTGCGAAGATGCTGTTCGGCCAGGATCTCGGTGGGCGCCATCATGGCCACCTGACTGCCGCTGCCGATCGCCTGACAAGCGGCGAACGCGGCAACCACCGTCTTGCCGCTGCCCACATCGCCCTGCAGCAAACGGTTCATAGGTTGGTCGAGCGCGAGGTCTCGCGCGATTTCCGAGGCCGCGCGACGCTGCGCTGCGGTGAGTGCAAAGGGCAGCGCAGCCACCAGCCGCTCGGCCAGGGCGCCCTCGCGAAGCGGACCGGCACGCAGATCGGCACGCGCCGCGCGGGCGCGCCGCAGGGAGAGTTGCTGCGCGAGCAGTTCATCGAAGATCACCCGCCGCCAGGCTGGAAGGCTCCGTTCCTCAAGCGCCGCGGTGGAAGGATTCGACAGTGTCTCCTCTGAGGGCCTCAACCAGAATCGGGTTCTCCATGCGCGCACTGTAGCGCCGGACGGCTTGGCCTACAGTGCAACCATGTCCCCTCACCCGATCGATGCCCCGGTGTCCCCCTGGTTG
>RFXC01000024.1 GCA_009921765.1 Betaproteobacteria bacterium
CACCGCGAAAAACAGGATGAGCAGAATGCCGATGAGGAATGTGGGCAATGACACGCCCACCAGTGACAGCGCGAGGAGCATGTTGGACAGCGCCCCGCGGCGCCTGAGCGCGGTGTAGACGCCCATGGGAACGCCCGCAAGGAGCGCGATGGCTGCGGCGGTGAGCGCGAGTTCGAGCGTGGCGGGGAGCTTTTCTGCGAGCAGAGACGACACCTTCTGGCCCTGCCTGAGCGATACACCGAACTCGCCCTGCACCGCGTTGCCGATGAAATGCCCAAACTGGATGTAGAAGGGCTGATCCAGGCCCAGTGCCTGCGTGACCTGCACCCGCTGCTCGGGGGTGGCGTCCTGGCCCAGCATGGATAGCACCGGATCGCCCACGTAGCGGAACAGTGAGAAGGCGACCAGCGCCACAAACCCCATGACGGCAAACGCCTGCAGCAGTCGTCGTAGGACAAAGGCGAGCATTGCGAAGGTCGCTCAGGCGGCGTGTGTCATGGTGCTGCAGGCGGCTCAGACCGCGGGCTCGGGTGCCTCGGCGAACCAGCGCTCGGCCAGTCGCACCCAGAAGCTGCCGCCGATGGGAATGATCTCGTCATTGAAATCATAGTGAGGCCCGTGCAGCACGCAGGGTCCCAGCCCATGACCCGCCGCACGATGGTCGCCAACGCCATTGCCAATCACCACATAGCAGCCGGGCATCTTTTCGAGGAAGAACGCGAAGTCTTCCGCGCCCATGGTGGGCTCAAACTCGAAAACGTTGTCGGCGCCGACCACATCGGCCGCCACGGTCCGGCAAAAACGGGTTTCCGCCTCGTGGTTGATGAGGGACGGGTAGTTTCGGTGGAAGTGAAATTCGGCGCTTGCGCCGAATGCGCTGGCGGTGTGCTCGGTGGTCTCACGCATGCGGCTTTCGACCATGTCGAGTGTTTCCGGTCGGAAGGTGCGCACGGTGCCGCGCAGTTCGGCTGAATCGGGGACCACATTGGTGGCCTCGCCCGCATGCAGCATGGTGACCGAAATGAGCGCCGCATCAATGGGGTTTCTGTTGCGCGAGACGATGGTCTGGAATGCCTGAACGAGCTGACAGGCGGCCGGTATGGGGTCGATGCCCAGGTGCGGGAGGGCGGCATGGGTACCGCGCCCCTTCAACACAATTCGAAATTCGTTGGACGAGGCGAGCATGGGTCCGGGGCGCATTGCGATCTGCCCGGGCTTGAGGCCCGGCCAGTTGTGCATGCCGAAGATCGCCTGCATGGGAAAGCGCTCGAAGAGCCCGTCGCGCATCATTTCGCGGGCGCCGGCACCGCCCTCTTCAGCGGGCTGAAACACCAGATAGACGGTGCCGTCGAAGTTGCGGTGCGAGGAAAGATGACGGGCAGCTGCCAGAAGCATGGCGGTGTGCCCGTCGTGCCCGCACGCATGCATGCGGCCGGCGATTCGCGAGGCATGCGCGAAGCGGTTGAGTTCGGTCATGGGCAGGGCGTCCATGTCGGCCCGGAGGCCAATGGCCCGTCGCGAACTGCCTTGCCGAACAACCCCGACCACGCCGGTCTTGCCCAGGCCGCGGTGCACTTCAATTCCCCACTCTGCAAGCTTGTTTGCCACCAGCTCGCTGGTGCGGTGCTCGTCGTAGCGCAGCTCGGGGTGAGCGTGGATCTCGCGGCGGACCGCTGCGATCTCTGCGTTAAAGGCAACAATCTGTTCAATCGGTTTCATGGGTGACACGGGCGCGAGACGCGGCTCGTCAGTTTTCCAAAACGGGTCGAGAATATCAGCCCAGGCGGCAGTTTCGTGCGGTCTCACCGAACAGGCAGGGTTTTCTATGAGCGCGGCCATCGAGGCATCACCGGTCACTTCCGACGCTGGCACCGAGCCGGGCGACACCGTTGTTCGCGGCGCCTGTCCGCACGATTGCCCCGATACCTGCGCGCTTCTTGTTACCGTGCGCAAGGGCCGGGCAATTCGTGTGGCCGGCCACCCCGATCACGGCAGTACGGCGGGCGTGCTGTGCACCAAGGTGTCCCGCTACCCTGAGCGTACCTACTCGCCTGATCGACTGCTTACGCCGATGCGCCGGGTGGGGAAGAAGGGTGAGGGCCGGTTCGAGCCGGTGAGCTGGGACCAGGCGCTCGATGACATCGCGGCGCGTCTCAAGTCGATCGCTGCCCGCGATCCGCAGCGCATCCTTCCCTACAGCTACGCCGGCACCATGGGCTGGGTGCAGGGTGAGGGCATGGGCTCACGGCTTTTTCACCGGATGGGGGCGTCACTGCTTGACCGCACGATCTGTTCATCGCCGGGCACGACGGGGCTTCAGTACACGCTCGGTGGGGCGGTCGGCATGGACGTCGAGCAGTTTGTAAATTCGCGACTGATTCTCATCTGGGGGTCAAACCCCATCACCTCGAGCGTGCATTTCTGGGCGATCGCGCAGGAGGCCAAACGCCGGGGCGCGAAACTGATCGCAATTGATCCGCACCGCACCGACACCGCCCTCAAGTGCCACGAACACATTGCGCTGATGCCCGGTACCGATGCCGCACTTGCGCTGGGGCTCATGCACCTGCTGATCGCCGAGGGGCGAATCGATCAGGACTACGTGGCCCGGCATACCTTGGGTTTCGAGGCGCTCGCCGAGCGCGCTTCAGCCTGGACGCCGGCCCGAACAGCCAGTGTCTGCGGCATTGCCGAGGACCAGGTGCGAAGCCTCGCGCATGATTACGCCACGATTCGGCCCGCAGCGATCCGGCTCAACTACGGCATGCAGCGCGTCTATGGCGCGGCAAACGCAGTGCGCGCGGTTGCGTGTCTGCCGGCGCTCATCGGCGCATGGCGCGACCCGGCGGGTGGTGTTCTGCTTTCATCGAGCCATATGGTGCCGATTACGCCCGCGAGCCATGTCCGTACCGAGCTCCTGGCGGGCGCACGTCCCCGCACCATCAACATGGTGGAAATTGGAGACGCGTTGCTCGCCGCCGATCCGCCGATCGAGGCGGTGGTGGTCTACAACTCGAATCCGGTCGCGGTCGCACCCGAGTCCGACAAGGTGATCCGGGGCTTTGCCCGCGAAGACCTGTTCACGGTGGTGCTCGAACACTTTCAGACCGATACCGCCGACTATGCCGACTACCTGCTTCCCGCCACCACGCAGCTCGAGCACTTCGATGTCCACAAGGCGTACGGCCACTGGTATGTGCTTGCCAATCAGCCCGCCATCAAACCGCTCGGACAGGCGCGCTCGAACAGCGACGTGTTCCGTGATCTGGCGCGCCGGATGGGCTATACCGACCCCCTGCTCCAGGCAAGTGACGAGGCGATTGCCCGCGATGCGATGGACTGGTCGAGTCCGCTTGCCGGTCCAGACGCCTATGAGCGCATGATCCGTGAGGGCTGGATCAAGATGCGGCATGCCGATGCGCCCTATGCGGAAGGGGGGTTTCCCACGCCCTCGGGCAAATGCGAGTTCTATAGCGACCGGCTGAAGAGGCAAGGCCACGATCCGCTTCCCGATTGGCTCCCCAATCGCGAATCCCGGCATGCAGATCCGGCGCTCGCGGCCCGCTATCCGCTTGCCATGATCTCGCCGCCCGCGCGCCACTTCCTCAACTCGAGCTTTGTGAATGTGGCGAGCCTGCAGGCAACCGAGCGCGAACAGCGCTGTGAAATCAACCCCGACGATGCGGCCGCGCGCGGCATTGCCGATGGCGATCAGGTGCGGGTGTTCAATGACCGGGGCTCGTTTCTTGCGCGCGCACGGGTGAGCGACCGTACGCGCCGCGACCTGGTGGTGGCCTGGGGGCTCTGGTGGCACAAGCTCGTGCCAGGGGCCCGCAACGTGAACGCGGTGACCGGTCAGGCGCTCACCGACCTGGGCCGCGGGCCCACCTTTTACGACTGTCTTGTCGAGGTGGAAAAGGCGGATTAAGCGCTGCGGCCGCGGACCGGTGGCTCGCCGATCCGACGCCAGAGATATTCACCGTGGCCGCCCGCGCCGGTGATCCGCCCTTCATCCATCACCGTCACGCCGCGCACGATGGTACGCACCGGCCAGCCTTTGAAGGTCCAGCCGTCGTAGAGGCTGTAGTCGGAGTAGGAGCCCAGCTCATCGGCGCGTACCGTCCGTTCGCGCTCGAGATCGACCAGCGTGAAGTCGGCATCTGCGCCGCGGGCAAGCGACCCCTTCACAGGCGCCAGATCGAAAATGCGCGCCGGCCCCGAGGTGACGGTGGCGCACAGCTTTCGGAGCGGGACCCGCCGCTTGTGCCAGCCCTCGGACAGCAGCACGGGCAGGATGGTGGCGCTACCGGGAAACCCTTGTGACGCGAGCCACATGGATTTGTCTTTGGTGGCGCGCTTGCGAGCCACATGGTCGGAGGCCACGACATCGATCGTGCCGTCGGCAATACCCTCCCAGAGTGCCTCCCGGTCGTCGGCCGTGTGAAACGGCGGATTGGCCTTGCCCATGCCCGCGAGGTCGCTGTCTTCGGTATGCGTGAGGTAGTGCGGGCAGGTTTCAACGAACACCTGATCGAATCGGCCGCGCCAGAAGCGCACTTCGTCAAGCGTCATGCGGGTGGAGATATGCGGGAAGAAAACGCGCGCGCCCAGCTTCTCGGCGAGGAACATGGCACGGATGGCGGGTTCGGCTTCGGTGAGCGCGGGCTTGCACGAGGCCCAATCGCGCAGCGTGCTGCCGCCCGAGGCCTGCACGCGTTGGCGCAGGCGGTTGACGATTTCAATGTTCTCGGTGTGGCACACGATCATCGGCCGGCCCACCTCGGCCGAGCGTTTGAGCAGATCATGGAAAAAGCCATCGTCGGTGCCGTCCAGACCGAGGTAGCGTCCTTCCTCGCCCTTGAAGTTCATGAAGTACTTGAAGGAGGTGACGCCATAGTCGCGCACATAGCGATCGAGCTCCTCGATGTGGAGCTCGTTGGCCGTGATGCATGCGGGAGCGCGCGTATTCCTGCTCACGCCGAAAGACCTCGGAGTAGGCTTCGTTGTTCAGGAAATAGCCCAGAATGGTGGTGATGCCGCCTTGCGCGGCATACACGGTTTCGGTGCTGTATTCGGTGATCTTTTCGCCCATGCCGAAATGCACATGCGCATCGATGCAGCCCGGAAACGCGTGCAGGCCCTCGGCGCGTTGCTCGGCGATGCCGGCAGGGGCGGAAGCGCCCGGTTCGAGCAGGGCCTCGATCCGGCCGTTGATCACGAGCACATCGCCGCGCTCGGGGTCTCGGTCGGGAAACACCAGCGTGGCGCCACGGAGAACGAAATCAGACATGGAAGAACCTTGCGTAGGCGGTGGGAAGAGGGCGCATCTTGCGATCGGACAGCCGGTCGCAGACGATTATAGGGGGGTGTTGCCCGGGCATCGCGGGCGGTCTCATCGGCTGCAACGGATCGCGAGGGTCGCGTTCGCGGCGTGGGTGACCCTGACCAGCGCGGCCACGGCCGCGGATCGGCCTCAACCCGACACGGTGACCAAGCCCGCTGCCCGCAGCGGCTACGAACCTGCCTATCTCTGGCAGTCCGCACGGGGCCATCTTTCGCTCTGGTGGTCTGCGCGGCCGGTCGATGACCTGATCGACGATCCCGCGACCCGCCCGTCGCTGAGGCAGAGGCTAGAGCTTGCGAAAAAGCTGCGCCGATTTGCGGTGGAGGCGCTTGCGCTCCCCGACAACGGCAGCTTCACCCGCTTTGCGCAGGTCGATCGGCCGCATGTGGTGTGGAACGTGCAGGCCGCGCCCGAGCTCTCGCTGGAACCGGTGCGCTGGTGTTTTCCGGTGGCCGGTTGCGTGGCTTACCGCGGCTACTATCACGAGGGCGATGCCGAAGCGTATGCAGCGAGCCTGCGCGCCGAGGGGCTCGATGTGCAGGTTGCCGGCGTGTCGGCCTATTCCACGCTTGGCTGGTTTGCCGATCCGCTCCTCAGCACCTTCATTGGCCAGCCCGAGCCCGAGCTCGCGCAGCTCATCTTTCACGAGCTCGCCCATCAGGTGGTCTGGGTGCCCGGTGACACCCGATTCAATGAATCATTTGCCACCGCGGTTGAGCGGATCGGCGTTGAGCGCTGGTTGGCCCACTCGTCTGCCGATCCGTCGGTGCTTGCCGAGTGGCTCGCCCGGCGCGAGCGTCGCGAGCGGATTGTCTCGCTGCTGTCCGAGACTGCCGGGCGGTTGCGGGCGATCTATCACCAGCCAATCCCTGATGAGCAGAAGCGCGCGGGCCGCCGCCAGGCGTTCGCCGATCTTCGCGCTGCCTTTGGCGTGCTGCGGGAGGCCAATCCCGCTTTTTCGGCCTGGGATCGCTGGTTTGCACAGCCCCTTGGCAATGCCCACCTGATGTCCGTGGGGCTCTACCATGACCTGGTCCCTGCGTTTCTCGCCCTCTACCGGGCCGAGCGCGAGAACCTTCCTCGTTTCTACGAAGCGGTGCGTGCGCTGGCCGCGCTTCCCCCTGAAGCGCGTGCGGCACGTCTGGCCGCGGCTGCGCGAATGGAGTAAAAAGAGGCAAATCACACTATTCACAGCGCCGAGCGCACCCGAAGGGCGCCGCGCACAGGAGGCAACATGGAGCGATTGTGGCTGAAGTCTTATCCGGCCGGGGTTCCCCCCACGATTGACGACACGCTCTACGGATCCCTCATCGACCTGATCGACGAAGCGTTTCGAAAGCACGCCGCACGCACTGCCTACATCGGGTTCGGCGTTGGCATGACATTCGGCGAGCTCGATGCGCGTTCGCGCGCGTTCGCTGCGTGGCTGCAGTCAACGGGCCTGCGCCGCGGCGACCGGGTGGCGCTCATGATGCCCAACGTGCTTCAGTATCCGGTGGCGCTTGCCGGGGTGCTGCGTGCCGGCATGGTGATCGTGAATGTCAATCCGCTCTACACCGCGCGCGAGCTCGAGTACCAGCTGAAAGATTCCGGCGCGCGCGCCATCGTCATTCTCGAAAATTTCGCGCATGTGCTGGAGCAGGTGGTGGCCAACACCTCCATCGAGTCGGTGGTGGTCACCGGAATGGGTGACCTGCTGGGTGGCCTGAAGGGCATGCTGGTCAATGCGGTGGTGAGGCACGTGAAGAAGCTGGTGCCGGCCTGGAATCTGCCCGAGGCGCTGTCGTTTCGCGACGTCCTCAGAGCGGGCGCGGCGCTTGCCCTTCAGCCGGTGCAGGTCGGGCATCAGGATCTGGCGGTGCTGCAATACACGGGCGGCACCACAGGGGTCTCGAAGGGGGCTGCGCTCTCGCATCGCAATCTGATTGCGAACCTGCTCCAGTCCGAGGCCTGGATTCAGCCAGCACTCAACAACACGAGGCGCCCGCTGCCCCCGGGTGAACCGATCACCGTGGTGTGCGCGCTGCCGCTTTATCACATCTTCGCGTTCACGATCTGCGCGCTCCTTGGCATGCGGATCGGTGCGAAAAACATTCTCATCCCGAATCCGCGCGACCTTGATGCGCTCGTGAAAGAGGTTCGGCCGCATCGGCTCAATATTTTCCCGGCGGTGAACACGCTCTACAACGCGCTGGTCAACCACGAGGGTTTCCGGCAACTCGACTTCTCCGGCCTCGTGGTGAGTAACGGCGGCGGCATGGCGGTGCAGGCGGCCACGGCCCAGAAGTGGCTCGAGCTGACCGGGTGCCCGATCTGCGAAGGCTATGGCCTCTCGGAGACCTCACCCTCGGCCACCTGCAACCCCACGGATACCGATGCCTACTCGGGCACCATTGGCCTGCCGCTCCCGTCCACCGACGTGGTGATGCTGAACGATGACGGGCAGGAGGTGCCACTCGGCGAGCGCGGTGAAATCGCGGTTCGGGGACCGCAGGTCATGACCGGCTACTGGCAGCGCCCCGATGAAACTGCGCGGGTATTCACCGCCGACGGTTTTTTCCGGACCGGCGATATCGGTGTGGCCGACGAGCGCGGCTATATCCGCATCGTGGATCGCAAGAAGGACATGATCCTGGTGTCGGGATTCAATGTTTACCCGAACGAGGTGGAACAGGTCGCGGCACTCCACCCCGGCGTGCTCGAGGTGGCCGCCGTGGGCGTGCCCGATGACAAGACCGGCGAGGCGGTGAAGCTCTATGTGGTGCGCAAGGACCCGGCGCTGACCGAGCAGGCCCTGATCAGCTTCTGTGCGGAGCAACTGACCGGCTACAAGCGGCCGCGGCAGGTGGAGTTCCGGGTGGAGCTGCCCAAGACCAATGTCGGGAAGATTCTGCGCCGGGCGCTCCGCGAGGCGGCTTGAGGCAGCGGGTTGGGACTGCGGCTTGGGCAGGCGCGATGACCACGTGCCGGTATTCGGGAACGAGTCACACGGCCTTGCAAACCTACGCCGCCTTCAGTGGCTGAATCTTTGCCAGCTCTTGCGCCAGGGCGTCTTTGGCAACTGCCGCATCATGGTCCATTTGCAGGCCGGTCCAGAAACTGTCGTTGAGCCCGAAATAGCGTGAAAGCCGAAGCCCTGAGTCGACCGTCACAGCCCGCTTTCCCGCAATAATTTGGCTGATCCGAATCTGTGGCACGCCGATATCCTTGGCCAATCGGTAGGCAGAAATACCCATTGGCTCAAGAAATTCATAGAGGAGAATTTCTCCAGGGGTGGGATGGGGAACTTTTCGCATCATTGCTTCCTTCAGTGATAGTCAACGATCTCCACATCGAACGCCCTGCCCTGGACGAACTTGAAGCAGATTCGCCATTGATCATTGATGCGGATGCTCCACTGACCTTTGCGATCTCCCTTGAGCGCCTCAAGCCGGTTGTTCGGGGGAATCCTGAGTTCTTCCAGACGTGTAACGCGGTTCAGAATTGCCAGTTTGCGCACGGCACTTGCCTCGATGTTACGGAAGCGGGGAATTCTGTCGCCCATAAAGAGCGCGCGCGTGCTGTTGCAGCGGAAAGACTCGATAGGCATCGAATCGGATGCTAACGCGGAAAGATAGTATCGTCAAGCGTTAGCTTCTATTCCTGCCGCAACCTGAACCGCTGCAATTTGCCTGTCTCGGTGCGCGGCAGGCTCTCCCGAAACACGACCGAGCGCGGATATTTGTACGGCGCGATCGCAGCCTTCACATAGTCCTGCAGCACCTTTGCGAGCGCGGGCTCGCCGCCATGTCGCTCGATCATGCCGGGTCGGGCCACCACATAGGCGCGCACGATCTGGCCGCGCTCGGCATCGGGTACGCCCACGACCCCGCACTCGGCCACCGCTTCGTGGGCCATCAGCACCGCCTCGACCTCGGGGCCTGCGATGTTGTAGCCCGCCGAGATGATCATGTCGTCGGAGCGGGCCTGGTAGTGGAAATAGCCGTCCTCGTCCACCATGAAGGTGTCGCCTGGCAGGTTCCAGCCGTTGCGCACATATTGGCTCTGGCGCGGGTCGGCCAGGTAGCGGCAGCCTGTGGGCCCGCGCACGGCGAGCTTGCCCACGGTATTGGGTGGCAGCGTGTTCATGTTTTCGTCGACGATCCGGGCCTCGTAGCCGGGAACCACCTTGCCGATTGCGCCGGGTCGCACCTCAGAACCCGCTGATGAAATGAAGATGTGAATCATCTCGGTCGAGCCAATGCCGTCGATCATTTCCAGCCCGCTTGCCTCGCGCCAGAGCTGGCGGGTGGCATCAGGCAGCGCCTCGCCTGCCGATACGCTCGCCCGAAGCGACTTCAGGTCGAAGCGCCCAAGAAGCGGTGCCATCTGGCGATAAAAGGTCGGTGCGGTGAACACAACCGTTGCGCGATGGCGCTCGATGGCCGCAAGCAGCTTCTCGGGCGTGAGGCCCTCGAGGAGCAGCGTCGCTGCTCCCACCCGCATGGGAAAGCACAGCATGCCGCCCAGGCCGAATGTGAAGGCAAGCGGCGGCGTGCCGCAGAAGATGTCGCTCGCGACCGGTTTCAGCACGTGACGCGGGAACAGGTCGCACATCGCGATCACATCACGATGGAAGTGCATGGTGCCCTTGGGCTGGCCGGTGGTGCCCGAGGTGAAGGCGATCAGGGCGACATCATCGGCGGCGGTGTCGCAGGCGGTGAACGCGGTGTCGATCCGCGGGAAATGCGTTTCAAGTGCGTCGGCTGCGCCACTTCCGTCGTTGAAAAACAGCGCGCCGCGAAGGCGCTCGCACTGACCCGCGCCGGCGTCGATTTCGGCGCGCAGCTTCAGGTCACAGAGCACCGCATTGACCTGCGCCTTGTCGGCGATCTGGATCAGCTCGGCCGCACGGAGCAGCGGCATGGTGGCCACCGCCACCAGCCCTGCCTTGACCGTGGCAAGCCAGCAGGCCGCCATCATGGGATGGTTGCCACCGCGGAGCAGCACCCGGTTACCCGGCACCAGTCCCATCGGGCCGGTGAGCACATGGGCGATCCGGTCAACCTGCGCGGCAAGCTCTCGCCAGGTGCAGCAACCGTCATCGTTGATGAGCGCAATCGAATCGCCGTGGCCGCGCGCGATCATGGCATCGAGCAGTTCCACCGCCGCATTCATGCGCGGGGGATAGCGGGTGTCGGCCGAGGCAAGGAATTTGGGCCATTGCGCGCGTGGCGGCAGGTGGTCGCGGGCGAAGGTGTCGATGTGGGCGGAGCGTTGCATCAGGGTTCTCCGGATGGGGGGGATCTGCGGGCGCGAAGCGGGCCAGATGATCGCGCCGAGCGCGGGCGGCGCAAGGCAGGCGTGGGTTCAGGATCAGGAGCGGGGGACAGGCGGGAAAGAAGCGCCGGCTCGGCATCCTCATGCAGGCCGGTCTTCAGTTTTCCCAGCAGGGCAAGCAGCGTTCGCTGCTCGGCTGCGCCGAGATCGGACAGCAGCGAGACCACCCAGGACTCATGGGCGCTGGCCATCTCTGCAAAGCGCGCCTGGCCATCTGGGGTGAGCCGCAGGCGAATCGCCCGTCGGTCTCCCGGCACAGCCTCGCGCAGCAGGAAGCCCTCTTGCTCGAGCTGGTCCGCAAGCCCCGTCACATTGCCACCCGTCACCATCAGCCGCCGCGACAGCTCGCTCATGCGCAGGCCTTCCGGCGTCCGATAAAGCTGGGCGAGCAGATCAAAGCGTGGGAGCGTCGATCCGAACCGGCGACGCAGCCGCTGGCCCACCGAGGCTTCGATCAGCGTGGTGCAGGTGAGAAGCCGCAACCAGAGCTTGAGCGCCGTGTGGTCCTGGGCGACCACCCTGCTTTCCTGATCGAGGGGTTCGGGTTGCGCCTTGTCAGCTCCGCTGTTCATGGCGAGAAAGTTTAAGCCTGAATGATTCGGACTTGAAGCATCTTGCCGGCAATGGTGACAACCGAGGATGTCGAGATCGGGCAGCACCAATAAAAAACCCGCCACGTTGCCGTGGCGGGTTTCGAACCTCAGGTCACAAGCTGGCTAGGCCAGCGAATGATCAGAAGTTGTGGAACAGACCCAGGGACATGACCTTGTTGTCCGAACCCATTCCCGTGCCCGCGGTGGTCGGCGCCGAGCTCATGCCGCCGCCCGACATCGACACGTTGTTCTTGGCCGCGTTGTTGATCACGCTGTACGAGGTGTACACGTGGGTGCGGTTCGAGAAGTTGTAGCGAAGACCGAGGGCCCAGGTGTCGGAATTCGTGTCGGCCTGCGCGCCGCGGCTGACGTGCTGGAAATCGCCAAGCTTGGCCCACTGAGCATAGACCGACAGCGGACCGCCCAGGCTGTGGATCACGCCAAGGCCGAAGCCGCTCTGCTTGCCGCCGCCGGCAGCAGTACCCAGCGCTGCCACGTTGGTGGTGGCGTCCGTGTACTCACGCTTCATCTCGTAGTACGCAGCCTGGAGCTTGGTGGTCGGGAGGACCTGGTAGCCACCGAGGATCTTCAGGCCGGTGTTGTCACGGTTGGTCGTCAAAGCGGGGTTGCCAGCGCTGTCGGTTACCTTGATGTAGTCAACCTGGGCACCCAGAGGGCCGCTTGCGTAGCGCAGCGTGAAGCCCATTGCGGTACCGGCCGGGTTCGTATTGGCGGCTGCAATCTCGTTGGCTTGCAGGATACCGTAGTAGAGCTCCGAGCCCGCGAAGTTGCCAGCCAGGCCTTTCTGGAGCACAAGCTTGGTGGTGTTCTCGAGGCGCGCGGCGGGTGCAGTGACATAGCCCGAGGAAGCGGCGGTGTAAATGCTGATGCCACCGAACACCATGTGGTTGGCGGAAACGTCTTCGACCGAACCGTTACCCCAGTACACGTTCTGGCGGCCGAAGCGGATCTGGGCCGAGTTGTTGCCCAGCGCAACGTGTGCCTCGCGGCTACCGAAGTTGCCGGTGCCGGTGTTGAACAGGCCGCCCTGTCCGGGGCTGGTCTGAGCGCCGGCAGCGGTTTGACCCTGGCTGGTGACGTCGAGGTTAAAACCGGTTTCGATCACGAAGCTGGCCTGAACGCCGCCGCCCAGGTTTTCGTTGCCGCGCAGACCAACGCGCGAGCCGCTGTCGAACACGCGGGTGCGAGCTTTCAGGTCGTTGGCGGGAGTGGCGGAACCTTCCGCGCTCCAGCGGTCCAGACCGGCGTGGGCGCGGCCATACAGTTCAACAGATGCCTGCGCGAACGCAGAACCAGCAGTGGCGCCGATGGCCAGAGCGATCAGTGATTTTTTCATTGCATGCCTCTTAAGAGTTGTACAAGTCTCTTCAGACCTGGGTGCCTGCGGTTCGTGCCGGTAGCGCCCGTGCCAACCTCCTGACGGGAAGTTGTCCGGTATTTGAACAGAGGCCGGGAGGGGCTGCAAAGAAAACGCCCCGAAATGCGCCAATGCGTTGCTAACCTGCAACAGCCTGGGCGGTCTGACCCCCGGGCCGGGGGCGGAAGTCGTGCGCGGTTTCGCCGCCCGCGGTCGGTGGGCCTGATTCCGTTCGGCAGGCTTTATCTTCCATCCGCTTCATCTTCCACCCGGCAGCGCGCGCCCATTCATGCCGCCTGGTGTCAAAAGTAAGGATCCCGAACATGTCTGCAGAGACCAATTTGCCTTCGCGTCCGTTTGATCGGCCGCAATCCGGCCTCGCTGCATCGGGTCAGGGAGGGCATCGCCGCCTGCCTGCCCTCCGCCTGCCTGTCGTTGCCGCGCCCATGTTCCTGATCTCGGGCCCGGATCTGGTGCTGGCCGCCTGCCGGGCCGGCATCGTGGGCGCCTTCCCCACGCCCAACGCCCGTCCGATCGAGGTGCTGGATCAGTGGATGGCAACCATCGTCGAGGGGCTTGCCCGGGCAAAGTCCGAGCATCCTGAGGCGCGCCTGGGCCCCTGGGCCGCCAACCTGGTCACCCACTCTTCAAACGCGAGGCTGCCCGAGGATCTGGCGCTCATCGCCCGCCACCAGCCGCCCATCGTCATCACGGCGCTGGGCAGCCCCAAGCCCGCCATTGAGGTGGTGCACGGATATGGCGGCATCGTCATTGCCGATGTCGTGAACCTCACGCTCGCCCGGAAAGCGGTCGCCGCAGGCGCGGATGGTCTCGCGTGCGTCTGCGCAGGGGCGGGCGGCCACACCGGCCATCTGTCGCCTTTCGCATTCGTGAGCGCGGTGCGCGAGTTCTTTGATGGTCTGGTGATTGCGGGCGGTGGCATCACCGACGGTTGGGGCGTGGCCGGGGCGATCGCATCGGGCGCTGACCTGGTCTACATGGGTACGCGGTTCATCCCCACTTTGGAGAGCCAGGCCCCGCCCGAGTACAAGCAGATGGTGGTTGACTCAACCGCCGATGATCTGGTGGTGAGCGATCGCATCACGGGCACGGCGGCCAGCTGGCTCATTCCGTCGCTCGAGCGGAACGGCATCGATCTTTCGGCGCTGCCCGACAAGCGTGAGCGGGTTTACGACAGCAACCGTTCGGTCGAGGCCTCGCGCGGCTGGAAAGACCTGTGGGGCGCCGGGCAGGGACTGGGCAGCATCCATGCCGTCGAGCCAGTGGGCGCCGTGGTGGATCGTCTTGAGTCAGAATACCGTGAGGCGCGTGCACGATTCGCCGCCCTTTCCTGAGGCGCTTGCCATGACATCTCCCACTTATATCCTCGGCGGTCATCAGACCGACTTTGCCCGGGTGTGGTCGCGAAACGGCCAGGACCTCTCCGACATGATTCGCGAGTCGACGCTTGGCGCCCTCGAAGCAGCTCGCGTCGATGCGGGTCGGGTGGCCGCCATTCATGTGGGCAATGCGTTTGGCGAACTGCAACGCAACCAGGCACACCTCGGCGCCATGGTGTCCTCGGTGGTGCCGGCGCTCTGGGGCGTGCCGGCCATGCGTCACGAGGGCGCGTGTGCCTCGGCTTCGCTTGCAATCCTCAGCGCGATGGCCGAGATCGAGGCTGGCCGCTACGACTGTGTGCTGGTGGTGGGCGCGGAGGAGCTGAAGAATCTGCCTGGCGATGTGTCGTCGGCCAATCAGAACGCCGCAGGCTGGCAGGGGCGCGAGGGCATTGACTGCCGCTTTCTCTGGCCGGCAGCCTTCGGCATGATGGGGTTCGAATATGAGCGGCGATATGGGCTGGATCGTCGCCACCTGAACCGGATCGCTGAACTCAACTACGGCAATGCGAAGCGGAATCCGCTTGCTCAAACGCGGAAGTGGGCATTCGACGCCGCGAGCTTCACCGATGATGACGAAGCCAATCCGGTGATCGAGCCCGGCACCCGCCGACAAGACTGCGGACAGATCACCGATGGCGCCTGTTCGCTGGTACTCGCCTCGGGCCGGTTCGCGGCCGAGCATGCTGCCCGGACCGGGCAAGCAATTGAGCGGCTCCCCAAAATTACTGGCTGGGGCCACCGCACCGTGGGCTTGCGCGCGATCGACAAGCTCGAGCGGAGCCGTGGCGATGCTTATGTGTTTCCGCATGTGCGCGCTGCCATCACCGACGCATGGGCGCGCGCCGGGGTGTCGGGGCCCGAGGCGTTCGATGTCCTGGAAACCCACGACTGTTTCACCACCACCGAATACATGGCGATTGATCACTTTGGCCTGACCGAGCCCGGGCAGAGCTGGCGCGCGGTGGAGACGGGTGACATCGAAATGGGCGGCCGACTCCCGGTCAATCCCTCGGGCGGCCTGATTGGTGGCGGTCATCCGGTGGGGGCGACTGGTGCGCGCATGGTGCTGGACGCTGCGCGTCAGGTCAGCGGCCAGGCGGGCGATTATCAGGTGGCCGGCGCGCGGCGGGCAGCCACGCTCAATATCGGCGGCTCGTGTGCAACTGTCGTGTCGTTTGTGGTGGAGGCAGGCGCTGCCTGAGGAGATGTGATGGAGTCGCTCAGACGCTTTTCGCTTGTGGATCGTGTGCTGGGGGGCGCGTGTCGCGCGCTTGCCACGCTTTCGGATGCGGTCCCTGCCCGTCGGCCGGTGCCGGGCGCATCAACAGGGTCGCAGGCGGCCGACGAGATTGAACTCACCGAGCCCGAGCGCAGGTTGTCGGGCGCGCTGATGCGGGTGAACCATGTCGGTGAGATCTGTGCGCAGGCACTCTACGAAGGGCAGGCGGCGAGCACGTCCGACCCGGCATTGCGTGAATACTTTCTGGGGGCTGCGCGTGAGGAGGCTGATCATCTTGCCTGGACGCGCTCGCGGCTGGACGAGCTCGGCGCGTCGCCCTCGCTCCTGAATCCCGTGTGGTTCGCGGGTTCGCTTGCCATGGGACTGGTGGCGGGGCGTGTGGGCGACCGCTGGAGCCTGGGTTTCATGGCCGAGACCGAACGCCAGGTGGAGGCGCATCTGGGCTCGCACCTCAACCGGCTGCCGGCTGCCGATCAGCGTTCCCGCCACATCATCGAGGCCATGCAGCGCGATGAAACCGCGCATGCGCGGCGCGCGCATGAAATGGGTGGGGCGGAGCTGCCCGCGGTGGTTCAGCGGGGGATGCGCGCAGCCGCCCGGGTGATGACCACGGTGGCGCACCGGATCTGAATGGAAAGCGGGCGGGTTTCGCCCTCAACCCTCAGTCTTCAACGACTTCCCAGCTGGTGCTGATTTCGGCGGTGTGGGCAAGCATGGCCGAGGCAGAGCAGTATTTGTCGTGGGACAGCTTGATGGCGCGCTCCACGATGTGCGGCTTCAAGCCGCGGCCCCGAACAACGAAATGGAAGTGGATTCGGGTGAAAACCTTGGGGTCGGTCTCGGCGCGTGCGGCCTCCAGCCGTACTTCGCAACCGCGGACGTCCAGGCCGCTCTTTGTGAGAATCACCACCACGTCGTAGGCGGTACAGCCGCCGGTGCCGAGCAGCACCATCTCCATGGGGCGTGGCGCCAGGTTGCGTCCGCCCCCTTCGACCGCGCCGTCCATCAGAACCGCATGACCGCTCCCGGTTTCGGCGACAAAGCTCATCCCGCCGGGGCCGGTCCAACTGACGCTTGCTTTCATGGTGTGTGCTCCAGGGCTTGAAGGGAGACGGCGCGGGGTGTTTGCGCGTTAGATGTTGGTTGCCGGCATTATCTGCCAGCCCGCCTTTTTGCCGATGCTGCACTGCGCAATCCCTATTTCCGACTCGGGCTTCACCAATTGAAGTGCAGGGCCTTTGGGTTGGGGGCTCGGGTAGTTCCTGCGGCGTCCAGACAATTTCGAATTTATTAAGATCAAATACTTATGGCGATCTGTTGGTGTGCTGCGACACTGTTGGAAAAAGCGTGTCGAATTTCACGACCACAACAGACGACGCTCTTGCGTCGCACAACGGATTTCCGTAGCATTCGAGTTGTTGGCTGCCTTCGCAGTCTCTCAGTGTCTCCTCCACCCTCCTCCAAAAGGTGGATTCAACCCGACCCCCTCAAAGGGTCGGGTTTTTTTTGCCCGTCGAAGTCCGCAGAGCAGTTCAGACTCGCCCGCGTCGCGCGGTCGAGATTGCCCGCGTGGGCGTTGTCGAAACAGCGCGCGGTCTGGCCCGTGGCGACACGCTTGGGCTTTGTTTTGACTTGCACCGGCGGGTCCTGATAGCATAGAAGGCTTTCCGCGAGTTCCCTTCGCTTTGCGTTCAGGTTTGTTGTGCTCGGACCGAGAGTTGTGCTCGGACCGAAACGCAGCCGCCGGTCGCTGGTTTCGGGTAGCAAACACCCAAGCGCGGATAAAAATCGCGGACAAACCCTGCCAGAGCAGACATATGAAGACTTTTTCCGCCAAGCCGCACGAAGTAAAGCGCGACTGGTTTGTGATTGATGCCACCGACAAGGTGCTGGGTCGGCTGGCCGCCGAAATCGCTCGCCGTCTTCGGGGCAAGCACAAACCCGAATTCACCCCGCATGTTGATACCGGTGATTTTATTGTGGTCGTGAATGCGGCTCATATCCGCGTCACAGGCAACAAGGCCGAGGGCAAGCGCTACTTCCGCCACAGCGGTTACCCCGGCGGCATCAGCGAGACCTCGTTCGGCAAAATGCAAAGCCGGTTCCCCGGGCGTGCGCTCGAGAAAGCGGTCAAGGGCATGCTGCCCAAAGGCCCGCTCGGCTACGCCATGATCAAAAAAATGAAGGTCTACGCGGAGGGCACCCATCCGCATACGGCCCAGCAACCGAAGGCCCTGGAGATCTGACCATGATTGGTGATTACTACTACGGCACTGGGCGTCGCAAAACCTCCGTTGCGCGTGTGTTCCTCAAGCGGGGCACCGGTAAGGTGGTGGTCAATGGGCGCCCGCTCGACCAATATTTCGCTCGCGAAACCGGCCGCATGGTGGCCCGGCAGGCGCTTGAACTCACCAACAATCTCGGCGTGTTTGACGTCAAGATCAATGTTCATGGTGGTGGCGAAACCGGGCAGGCTGGGGCGGTCCGTCACGGCATCACCCGTGCTCTGATCGACTACGATGCAACGCTCAAGCCCGCGCTGTCGGCGGCCGGCTTGGTCACGCGTGATGCGCGAGAGGTCGAGCGCAAGAAGGTCGGTCTGCACAAAGCGCGGCGTCGGAAGCAGTTCTCGAAGCGTTGATTGCGGCTGGGGCGCCTCGCGCCCCTCGCTCAACCTGCCGTACAAGGCCGCCTGCTGGGCGGCTTTTTTTCGCGTATCGCACCATTTGGAGCCCATTGGCTGTGCCACCTGAATCCCGGGAGAGTTGAATATGATCAAGGTTGGTATCGTTGGCGGCACTGGCTACACCGGGGTGGAACTGCTCCGACTGCTGGCCCAACACCCCCAGGTGGCGCTGCACGCCATTACCTCCCGGAAAGAAGACGGCATGCCGGTGGCCGACATGTTTCCGTCGCTGCGGGGCAGGGTATCCCTTGCATTCAGCGAGCCGGCGAAGGCGCCGCTTACCGGTTGCGACGTGGTGTTCTTTGCGACGCCGCATGGCGTGGCCATGGCTCAGGCGCCCGAGCTGCTCGCAGCGGGTGTGCGGGTGATTGATATCGCCGCTGATTTTCGGCTGAAGGACACAGCCGAGTTCGAGCGCTGGTACAAGATGCCGCACAGCTGCCCCGACATTCTCGCCGAGTCGGTCTATGGCCTGCCCGAGGTGAACCGCGAGGCCATCCGCAAGGCGCGAGTCGTTGGCATGCCGGGGTGTTATCCCACATCGGTTCAACTGGGGCTGCTGCCAGTGCTGGCGGCTGCAAAGTCGACCGGGACACCGCTCATCGAACCCACCGGCATCATCGCGGACTGTAAATCGGGGGTGTCGGGTGCAGGGCGTAAGGCCGAGGTGCATACACTTCTTGCCGAGGCTTCAGACAATTTCAAGGCCTACGGGGTGAGTGGTCATCGCCATTGGCCTGAAATCCGGCAGGGCCTGTCAGCCATTGCAGGGCAACCGGTCAACCTCGTGTTCACGCCGCATCTGGTGCCGATGATCCGGGGCATTCACTCAACCCTCTACGCGCGACTCACGCCGGCCGGCCGCGCAGCGGATCTGCAGGCGCTCTACGAGGCGCACTTTGCCGGGGAGCCGTTCGTGGATGTGATGCCTGCAGGGTCTACGCCCGACACGCGCTCCGTCCGAGCATCGAACATGGCCCGTATCGCGGTGCATCGCCCGCCTGAGAGTGACCTGCTGATGGTGCTTGTGGTGGAGGATAATCTCGTGAAGGGTGCCTCCGGCCAGGCGGTGCAGGTCATGAACCTGATGTTTGGCCTCCCCGAAGAAATGGGATTGACGCAGATTCCTGTGCTGCCCTGAGCTACACTTGACCACTGTGTCAAGGGAGAAAAACCATGAACGCCATTGCCGAAATGCCAGCGCCGCTCGTCTTCACCGAAAGCGCGGCCAGCAAGGTCAAGCAGCTCATCGACGAAGAGGGTAATCCGTCCCTCAAGCTCCGCGTGTTCGTCCAGGGCGGCGGCTGCTCGGGCTTTCAGTATGGTTTCACGTTTGACGAAGAAACCAACGACGACGACACCGTGATGGAAAAAAACGGTGTGCAGCTCCTGATCGACGCCATGAGCTATCAGTATCTGGTCGGCGCTGAAATCGACTATAAAGACGATCTCGAGGGCTCGCAGTTCGTCATCAAGAACCCGAATGCCACCACCACTTGCGGGTGCGGTTCGTCGTTCTCGGTTTAATCAGGGCCGAATCAGGCTCTGAGCCGGCCCCACGGGTCGGCCACCGACCCCAGCACCCGGCTGCCCAGTGCGCCGGTAACGGCGGGTAGATTCCCCGGGAGGAGATCCACCCGCCGTGCGGCCAGCCAGGCAAACGCTGCGGCTTCCACAGCCATCGGGTCAATCCCCGCTGTTTTGGTGCTCACCACGCTGCATTTGGGTAGCCTTTGGGTGGTCAGCGCGGTGATTCGCCGGATCAGATCGGCGTTGTAGACCCCGCCGCCGCACAGAAACACCTGCGCCGGGGCGGCTTGCGCGCACGCCAATGCAATCGTGGTGGCGGTCAGCTCAGAGAGCGTAGCCTGCACGTCGCGAGGCGACAGCGGTTGGCCGCCATGGGCCACCGCGTGTGCTCGCAGGTGGCGGTCTACCCATTCAAGATTGAAGTCGTCGCGGCCGGTGCTTTTGGGCGGTGGTCCCATGCACCGCTCGAATCGAAACGTGCACCGTGGTGTCGTTCATGCCATTGGTCGAGCAGTGTGTTGCCCGGGCCCGTGTCATGACCAAGAACCTGCGAGGTGCCGTCGGGGATGGCAGCCGGCAGCACGCTGATGTTGGCAATGCCGCCAATGTTCACGACGGCACGGCATTCGGCTTTATCGGCGAAGACATGGGCGTGAAAAGCGGGGACCAGGGGCGCGCCCTGTCCGCCTGCCGCGATGTCTGCGGGGCGCAGGTCATGGACCACCGGAATGCCGGTGGTTTCAGCAAGCTGCGCGGCATTCAGCAACTGAAGCGTAAAGCCTTCGCCGGGGCGGTGGCGAACCGTCTGTCCGTGGGCGCCGATTGCGGTGATGTCGCGGGCCGTGAAGCCCGCGCGATCGATGGCTCGCTGCGCGCCCTCGGCATAAAGGTGAGCAAGTTCGAGTGCCACCCTGGCGGCAAGCTCGAGTTCGCCCTCGGACGGGGCCTGCAACGTCTGAATAGACTGCCGAAGCGCATCCGAAAAGGGTACAGAAACGCACGACAGCGTCTCGAGTCGTTGGGCTGAGGCGTGAAGCCTCACGAGCACGGCATCGACGGCATCGACGCTGGTGCCCGACATCAGGCCGACGAACAGCCGAGTATCCGGAACAGGCATGCGGGGACGGACGGGCGGGAACAGAAACGCGGGAACTGAGATGCGGAAACCGAGACGCTGGAACCGAGATGCGAAGCCGGGGCCGCAGAGCCCCGAGGGCTACTCGAACTTGGCCTGAGCGGTGGTGCTGGCCGAACCGATCTGGGCCATGTGCTCGCGATAGGTGTCGGCGAGCGGGGTGAACCGCAGACGTTCGCTCATGGAGAGCTTGCGGCCCTCGGGCAACACAGCGCGCATGGGATCGACATGACGGCCACCCACGCGGAACTCATAGTGCAGGTGCGGGCCGGTGGTCCAGCCTGTCATGCCCACAGTGCCGATAACCTGGCCCTGGGTAATGCGCGCGCCCTTGGTGACTCCGTCGCCAAAGGCGTTGAGGTGCGCGTAGAGCGTGGTGATTTTGCCCGGATGCGACACAATGACCGTACGCCCGTAACCACCGTTGTAGCCAGCGAAATCGACGACACCATCGGCGACGCTTCGGACCCGTGTGCCCACCGGTGCGGCGAAGTCGGTGCCTGTGTGGGCGCGAACATCTTGGAACAGGGGGTGAAGACGCGCACCGCTGAAGCCTGAGGTGATTCGCGTGTACTGAATGGGTTCGCGCAGGAAGGACCGGACAAGGCTTTGCCCTGCGAAGTTGTAGTAGGCGCCCCGACCGTCGTCGTGCTCGAACCAGACTGCCTCGTGTCGAATGTTGCCGCTTTCGATCTCGATGGCCAGCACCCGACCCGGTACAGGCAGATCGAGGCTGTCAGCCTCGCGGAGGGTCTCGTAGACCACGCGAAGCCGCGCACCACGGCGCAGGTCTTTGCGCAGATCGATGCTGTTGCTGAGAATATCGGCCGCCCGCGTGGCCACGGAATCGGGAATGCCCGCCGCGTCGGTGGCGGCAAAGAGCGTGCTGTGGATTTCGGCGGCCCGGGCTTCGATGCCGCGATCGACTGCAACAGCCTGCTCGGTGGCGACGAGGCGGCCGCCCTCGCGGACAATGGTCACCCGCATGGGCGGACGACCGTCGATTTCGATGTTGCCGTGCCGGTACTGGAGGCGGTGCACCACACCGACATCGTCGATTTCAGCGGTGACAGTGCGGCCGGGCTGAAGCTGCAGCAGGCGCTTGCCTACGCGGTCTGAGCCGATGAATTTGATGAGCTCGGGGTCATTCGCACCCAACCGTGACAGCAGGCTGGAGGCGGTTTCACCGCGGTTGACCACTTCCGACTGGCTGACCCGGGGCAGAGGAAGCGCCGGGTCATCGGCCAATGCGGACGGCGCTGCCAGTGCAACCTGTTCGACGACCATCCGGATGGATGGCGGCGGGAGGTCAGTGGCCGGTGCAATGGCCACAGCGGTGACGGCACCCAACCCCAGAACCGTGCCCATGGCGAGCGCAAAGCGGCGCAACGTGAGGCGGGGCAAGGTCGGGATGTCGTCGTCGGCGTCGTCGTCGGGCTGGCCCGCAGAGAGCGTGAGACCGGACGAACCGGAGCCACTGAAGTGAACTTGCTGCTGGGCTGCGGCGATGTCGAGTGCAGAGAGGACCGCTTCGGAGGTGATCGTGGCTTCGATCGCGACCTCGGCGGGGCCGAGCGTGATCGAGAAGTCGGAGACGAAGACCCCATCCGGGTCGGCCGCCAGAATCGTGTCGTGAACCTGTGACAGGGCGTCGGCGGGATCGGGCAAAGACAGAGCGAGGTCGTCGGCCATGGTGGCGACGCCAGCCAGGCAGAGGCACTCCGCGTGGAAGAGCTCGGCAGCGAGCTCACCCTGGGCTCCGCAGGCCGCCAGCGCCGATTCAAGCGCATCGGATATGTCGCCCCATGACGATACTGCGTGCGGCCCGGAGGACGGCACAGCCGAAGCGTCAGCGGAAATCGGCGCAATCGACATGGAAGACTTTGTGGAACCAGAGCACTGCGGTTGGCGGAACGTTTGCACGCCCTTCCCTGTAGGGCGGGACTCGGCGGATGCGAACACTCGGATAAACTTGCGGGCTGTCGACGCAATTCGCGGGGAAAAAGCTCCCGGCGGATTGCCCGTTCGACAAACCGGAGCGCGGAGTCTACCGGAAAACTCTGGTTTTCGTGAAATTCTCACCTGATCATCGTTCCAGGACTCTCATGAATCGATCTGAAGGCGCGACGAGGCCCGCAGCCGACGCCCCCGCCGAGCCCGGAGTTGTCAGCGACCGCGTCCGCGAGGCGCTGGCGGTTTCGCTTCGCGGTTGCGAGGAACTGCTGGTCGCAAGCGAGTGGCGGGCCAAGCTCGCCAAAAGCGAGTCAAGCGGCCAGCCGCTGCGGATCAAGCTGGGTCTTGACCCCACGGCGCCCGATCTTCATCTGGGCCATACGGTGGTGCTGAACAAGATGAGGCAGCTTCAGGATCTTGGGCATACCGTCATTTTTCTGATCGGTGACTTCACCGCCATGATCGGTGACCCGTCTGGCCGCAACAGCACGCGTCCGCCGCTGACCCGCGAACAGATCGAGGACAACGCCCGCACCTATTTCAATCAGGCGAGCCTGGTGCTGGATCGCGAGCGGACCGAGATCCGCTACAACTCCGAGTGGTGTGATCCGCTGGGCGCGCGCGGCATGATCCAGCTTGCCTCGCGTTACACCGTCGCCCGCATGATGGAACGCGACGATTTTTCGCGCCGGTTCAAGGGCGGGGTGCCCATTTCGGTGCACGAATTTTTGTATCCGCTCATGCAGGGCTATGACTCGGTGGCGTTGCGCGCCGATATCGAGCTTGGTGGCACCGACCAGAAATTCAACCTGCTGGTGGGGCGCGAGTTGCAGCGCGAAATGGGACAGGAGCCGCAGTGCATTCTCACCATGCCGCTCCTCGAGGGGCTGGATGGCGTCGACAAGATGTCGAAATCCAAGGGCAACTATGTAGGCATCAGTGAGCAACCGGGCGAGATGTTCGGCAAGCTCATGTCGATTTCGGACGAGCTGATGTGGCGGTATTTCGAACTGCTGTCGTTTCGCAGCCTGGACGAGATCGCCCGCCTGAAGGCTGAATGCGCCGCGGGCCGCAACCCCCGCGACGCCAAGGTGATGCTGGGCCAGGAAATCGTCACCCGCTTCCATTCGGCTTCGGCGGCCGAACAGGCGCTGGCGGACTTTGAGGCGCGGTTCCGTGCGGGGGCCATTCCCGACGATATCGCCGAGGTGTCGCTTGGCGGGGCGCCGCTCGCCATCTCGGCGCTTCTGAAGCAGGCTGGTCTGGTGGGCTCGAGTTCGGAGGCCATTCGCAATATCGAACAGGGCGGCGTGAAGGTCGACGGCGAACGCATCGAGGATCGGGCGCTGAAGCTCCCCGCGGGCACCTATGTTGTCCAGGTGGGCAAGCGGCGCTTTGCCCGCGTCACCCTGGGCGCCTGAGCGGCATATCCCGCCAGGCGATGTCGCGAAAGGACAGCCTTGCTCGCATTGGTGCAACGCGTTTCCGAGGCCGCTGTCCGGGTCGACGGCCGGATCACGGGCGAGATCGGAACCGGGCTACTGGTGCTCTTTTGTGCCGAACGGGGCGATGACGACAGCTTTTGTGAGCGCCTGCTCGCCCGACTTCTGAAATTGCGCTGCTTTTCCGATGATGCGGGGCGGATGAACCGGAGCGTGGTGGATGTGTCCGGGGGGCTTCTGATCGTTCCCCAATTCACGCTCGCCGCCGACACGCGCTCGGGCACCCGTCCGAGCTTTACCGGTGCCGCGCCGCCCGATGAGGGGCGACGGCTTTATGACCAGTTCGTGACCCTTGCCCGTCAGGCGCATACGCCCGTGGGCACGGGCGTGTTTGGCGCCGACATGAAAGTATCCCTAATTAACGACGGGCCGGTCACCCTGTGGCTTCGGCAGGGGCCGAAGGCGGAGCTTCCGACATGAGCATGACCGAACTGATCTTCATCCGCCACGGCGAGACCGACTGGAACCGGGCGCGGCGTTTCCAGGGCTGCATCGACATCGCGCTCAATGCCGATGGTCTCGAGCAGGCGCGACGCACCGCTGCCCGGCTTCGGGGCCAGCAGTTCGCGGCGGTGTACTCCAGCCACCTTGGCCGGGCCCGCGAAACCGCCCGCCCGATTGCCGAGGTGCTGGGTTTGCCGTTGGTCATCGAGCCCGAACTGCGCGAGCGCAGCTATGGCGCGTTCGAGGGGCAGACCCACGACGAATTGCTTCGCGATCATCCCGAGGCGTATCAGCGTTGGCGCGACCGCGTGCCCGACTATGAGCTGCCAGGTGGTGGCGAGTCGCTGGTGGCGCTGCGCGCCCGCGTGGTCGAGCAGATGCACCGGCTGGCGACCCGCCACGCCGGGCAGACCGTGGTGGCGGTCACTCACGGCGGCGTGCTTGATTCAATCTACCGCATTGCCTCGGGGCTGGCTCCAGACGCGCCTCGGCGGTTCGAGCTCAATAACGCTTCGATCAACCGGATTGGCTGGAACGGCGAGCATTTCAGCGTGCTTGACTGGGGCGATGTGTCGCACCTCGCTAAAATGTCGGTTTAACGCGCCTTTCGCGCAGGAGTCTGCCGTGTTTGACCGCTCTGTCGGCATCGACCGCGTCGATCCCGAGCTCTGGAATGCCATCCGCCAGGAAAATCAGCGACAGGAAGCGCACATCGAGCTGATTGCCTCTGAGAATTACGCGAGCCCTGCCGTGATGGCGGCGCAGGGCAGCCAGCTCACCAACAAATACGCGGAAGGCTATCCCGGTCGTCGCTACTACGGTGGCTGCGAGTATGTCGACGTGGCCGAGCAACTCGCCATCGATCGGTTGCGCAGCCTCTATGGCGCCGATGCCGCCAACGTGCAGCCGCATTCTGGCGCACAGGCCAATCAGGCCGTTTTTCTCGCCTTTCTCAAGCCCGGCGACACCATCATGGGCATGAGCCTTGCCGAGGGCGGGCATCTTACCCACGGCATGCCGCTCAACATGTCGGGCAAATGGTTCAACGTGGTGTCTTATGGCCTCGATGCGAGCGAGGTCATCGACTACGACGCTATGGCGCGAAAGGCCCGTGAGGCCCGCCCCAAGCTCATCATTGCGGGCGCCTCCGCCTACAGCCTGCGTATCGACTGGGCCCGCTTTGCCGAGGTGGCACGCGAGATCGGCGCACTTTTCATGGTGGACATGGCGCACTATTCCGGCCTGGTTGCAGGTGGCGTGTATCCCAATCCGGTGCCGCATGCCGATATCGTTACCTCCACAACGCACAAGAGCCTGCGCGGGCCGCGCGGCGGCTTCATTCTCATGAAGTCCGAGCATGAGAAAGCCATCAATTCCGCCGTATTCCCGGGTCTGCAGGGTGGCCCGCTCATGCATGTCATCGCGGCCAAGGCAGTGGCGTTTCGCGAGGCGCTCGAGCCCGGGTTTCGGGTGTATCAGCAGCAGGTGCTCGCCAACGCGTCGGCGCTTGCGCAGTCGTTGATCGAGCGCGGGCTTCGCATCGTGTCGGGTCGTACCGAGTCGCATGTGATGCTGGTTGACCTGCGTGCCAAGCGCATCACCGGCAAGGAGGCCGAGCGGGTGCTGGGCCTTGCGCACATCACCTGCAACAAGAACGCGATCCCCAACGACCCGGAAAAGCCCATGGTAACCAGCGGGATCCGGCTGGGGTCGCCCGCCATGACCACCCGCGGCTTTGGCGTTGACGAGGCCCGCCGGGTGGGTCAGCTGATCGCCGATGTGCTCGATGCACCGGCCGATGAAGCAGTGATTGCGCGCGTGCGCAACCAGGTGGGTGAGCTCACCGCCCGCTTTCCGGTGTACCGCTGAAGGCGGCGGGGCGGGAAAGCGACCATGCGCTGCCCGTTCTGCGATCACGCTGACACGCAGGTCGTCGAGACCCGCGAGACCGATGACGGCGCCTCCACCCGGCGCCGTCGTCGCTGCCTGCAGTGCGACAAGCGCTTTACCACCTACGAGCGGGTTGAGCTCGCGCTACCCGTCCTGGTCAAACGCAACGGCATGCGCGCCGAATTTGATCGTCGGAAGCTCCGGGCCTCCATGTCGCTTGCGCTCCGAAAGCGGCCGGTGAGCGCCGAGGCGGTGGATGCGGCAATCCACCGCATCGAGGAACGGCTGCTGGGGTTGGGGCTGCGCGAGGTGGGTAGCGAGCGTGTGGGTGAGCTCGTGATGCGAGAGCTCAAGAAGCTCGACAAGATCGGCTATGTGCGCTTTGCGTCGGTCTACCGCAGCTTTGAAGACGTGGATGAGTTTGCCGACGCAATCGAGGAGGTTCGACCGCGCCGGCGCTGATCAGCGCGCTTTGGCTGCGATTCGGATCTTCTCAAGCGACTGGTTGGGCGTGATGTGCTGCGGGTCAACGGTGAGTTCGATGAGCGCGGGCCTGCGCTCGCGGGCCATGAAATCGAGGGCGGCCCGGAGGGCTGGCTCGAACTCGCTGGTGCGTGCCACCCGTGCGCCAAAGCCGCCGAACGCCTCGCAATAGCGCGCAAAATCAGGGTTGACCAGGCGGGTGCCGTGAACCCGCTCGGGGTATTCGCGCTCCTGATGCATGCGGATCGTGCCGTACATGCTGTTGTTGAACACGATCACCAGGGGCGCGCCGCCGTGCTGAACGGCTGTCGCAAGCTCCTGCCCTGTCATGAGGAAGTCGCCATCGCCCGCCACACACACCACCGTGCGGTCGGGCGCGACGATGCTGGCGGCAACTGCGGCGGGCACGCCATAGCCCATCGAGCCCGAGGTGCTGGCAAGCTGGGTACGCAGCCCCGCGTAGGGCCAGAAGCGATGTGCCCAGGTGGCGAAATTGCCGGCGCCGTTGGTGATGATACTGTCGGCGGGCGCAACGGTTGAAAGCGTGCGCATCACCTGCCAGAGGTCTAGATCCGGCTCGATGCCCTGATAGAGCGCGGGACGGCTTTGCCAGGCCTCGTAGTCGGCGCGCGCGGGGGCCAGCTGGGCGGCCCAGGCCGAGGCATCCACCCGCAGACCTGCGAGCGCGGTTGCGATCTCGGGCATGCCCGAGGCAATCATCAGATCGGCCTGGTAGACGGTGCCGAGCTCGTCGACGCCGGCATCAGACGCGGGCCAATGGCGATGACCAGATCGGACTGGCGGACGCGCTCACCCAGACGCGGATTGATGCCGATACCGACGTCGCCTACATAGTTCGGCAGCCGATTGTCGTAAAGATCCTGAAACCGGAATGCGCAGGTAACGGGCAGATGGTTGGTTTCGACGAACTGCCTGATGTCGGCGCAGGCCTGCGCGCTCCATCCGGTGCCGCCCAGAATCACGATGGGCCGCTTGGCAGCAGAGAGCCGCTGTGTCAGCTCTGCAAGCTGGGCGGGCGAGGGCGCGGCGCGCACCGGCCGGTGCATGGCCGCGGCACGCGCCTCGGCAGGGGCGGCCAGCATGTCCTCGGGGAGCGCAAGCACCACCGGGCCCATCCGGCCGCTGGTGGCCACCTGGAAGGCGTGGGCAACATATTCAGGAATGCGGTCGGCGCGTTCGATCTGGGCCACCCACTTCGCCATGGGCGCGAACATTCGCCGGTAATCCATCTCCTGGAAGGCTTCTCTGTCAGCGAAATCGGAGCCGACCTGCCCGATGAGGAGCACCATGGGTACCGAATCCTGGTGCGCGGCGTGAACGCCGATGGAGGCGTTGGTGGCGCCAGGGCCGCGGGTCACCATGACGACGCCGGGCTTGCCGGTGAGTTTTGCCGTGGCATCTGCCATGAAGGCCGCGCCGCCCT
>RFXC01000231.1 GCA_009921765.1 Betaproteobacteria bacterium
CTCGCATGATCATGCGCATGAACACGGCCATGCCCAGGGTACGCACCACGGGCATGAGCACAGCCATCGCCACAGCCACGAACACGACCACAGCCACGCACACGATCACTCCCACGATCACGCTCATACTCATGACCACGCGCATGACCACGCGCATGACCACGCGAATGACCACGCGCATGACCACGCGCACGACCATGCGCACGACCATGCGCACGACCATGCACATGCACACGACCACGCTCACGCTCACGACCACGCACACAAGCACGCGCAGCCCCAGCCAATGCCCGCGGCCACCGGCGCCGCAAAAGCCGTCGTCCGCGTCCAGCGCCACGTGCACCGCGTGAAATCGCGCCGCATGCCCGAATCGGCGGTTTACGTCCTGGAAAAAATGGCCCACGGCTACAAGCGCCTCGGACGCGCCTGGGGCGCAGGCTTCTACGACTATCCCGGCGACGGGCCCAAGACGCTCTGGAGCGGACTCAGCGTCTTCGCCCGAGGCGCGAAGCGCCAGCCCTCGCATGACGACATCCGCGAGCGGCTCCTTTACATCCAGGCGCTCGAAACCATCCGCTGCCTGGACGAAGGCGTACTCGAATCGGTTCGTGATGCCAACATCGGCTCGATTTTCGGCTGGGGCTTCCCGGCCTGGGCGGGCGGTAGCCTCCAGTTCGTCAACCATGTGGGGCTTGCGCGTTTCACCGCACGCGCTCAGGAACTCGCTGCGCTGTACGGCGACCGCTTCCAGCCGCCCGAGTCGCTCATTGCACGCGCCCGCGACAGCCGAACCTACTGACCGGCATTGCAACCGGGCCTCTGAGGACCATCCGCCATGGTAAGACCCGCCCAGCAGCTCCATGAGTGGCGCGAACCCGCACCGCTTCGCCCCGCCGCCACCATTCTTCTGCTGCGCGATGCCTCGCCCGGCATCGAAGTGCTGATGACGCGACGCTCACTCAAGGCGAGCTTTGCACCCGGCGCTTACGTATTCCCGGGCGGCGCACTCGACCCGGCTGACCAATCTCCCGCGGCGCGCGCGGTCAGCCGCAGCCGGCCCGACCAGCATGACGAGATCCTCGGCTATGCCACCGCCGCGGTTCGCGAGGCCTTCGAGGAACTCGGCATCCTGCTCGCCAATCAGGCCGACGGCGAGCCGGTCCCCGCTGCCGCCACAGCGCGCCTTGACCGCGCCCATGACGGCGAACTCATTTCGCAACTCGCCGCGCACAACTGGACGCTCGCGCTCGACCATGTCTGGTGGTTCAGTCACTGGATTGCCGACCGCGATCTTCCCCGCCGCTTTGATGCCCGGTTTTTCATCGCGCGTATGCCGGACGGCCAGCATCCGTCAGCCGACGGCAACGAGCAGTTCGAACCCACCTGGGTCGCCCCGGCCGACGCGTTGGCGCGCCACGAGCGTGGCGATTTCGAGATGATCTTTCCGACCATTCGCACCCTGCGGCAGCTGTCCCGCTTCGGGTCGGTCGCACAGGCGATCGATCATTGCCGTCATCAGGCCGCGGTGTGGACCAGTTCACCGCGTGCCGGGCTGATGAATGGCCGCATCGAGCGCTTCTGCGAAGACGAGCCTCCTTATGGTGAACTGGAGCTGGTAGTGCCCGATGGTCGTCCACTGCACAGCCTGGATTGGCAGCACGAACACCCGGTACAACTGCTGAAGAATGTCTGGCGCCTCACCGCACCCAATCCCGGTCGAATGACCGGCCCGGGCACCAACTGCTACATCATCGGCGGACCAGGGGAATACCTGGTGGTCGACCCAGGCCCGGAAGACTTTGCGCACGTCGCCCGAATCCATGCACTGGTCGGAAAGGACCTGAAGGCCATTTTCTGCACGCATGCCCACCAGGACCACGTGCCGGGAGCGGCCATTTTGCAGTCACTCACCGGGGCGCCCACGTTCGGCCGCCCCACCGGCCCCGATTTTGCGCCCGAGTGGAAGTGGACCCCAGACCGTACGCTGCACGACGGCGACCGCATCACCGTGGGCAACACCACACTCCGGGTGATTCACACCCCGGGGCATACCGAGCATCACCTGTGTCTGCTGCTGGAAGAAGACGAACTGCTGCTGTCGGGCGACCATATCCTAAACGGCTCAACCACGGTGATCACGCCGCCCGATGGCAACATGCGCGACTATCTTTCCTCTCTCGAGCGTTTGAAAGCCGAGCGCTTCGACACGATTTTGCCCGCGCATGGGCATGTACTGGGCCGCGCCAAGCTCGAGATCGACCGCCTGATTGCGCACCGCATGAAGCGCGAGAGCAAGGTGTTCGCCGCGCTTCATGCGCACCCGCGGGGCACGCTCGATGATCTGGTCGCGATCGCCTACGACGATACGCCAAAGGTTCTCTGGGGCGCAGCCAAGCGATCGCTGCTCGCGCATCTGCTCAAGTTGCGGGAGGACGGCCGAGCGGAACAAACCGACGACAGCCGCTGGTACCCGCGCGATTGAAGCGGTGCGGTGCGGCCAGTCGGCACAGCGCCCACCCCCTTGCGGGGACGTGGGCGCCAACCCGGGAAGCGGTTAACCCGCGGGCTGCTGAGGTGCCGCAGCGGCGGCAGCATCGTCTGCTGCAGCGGCTTTCATTGACAGACGCAGACGGCCTTTGTCATCGGCCTCAATCACCTTGACGCGCACAACCTGCCCTTCCTTCACATAGTCGGAGACCTGGTTGACCCGCTCATTGGCGATCTGTGACACATGGAGCAGACCGTCACGCCCTGGCATCACCTGGACGATGGCACCGAAATCGAGAATCTTGAGGACAGTGCCCTCATAGATACGACCGATTTCGACTTCCGCCGTGAGGTCTTCGATCATCTTGCGCGCGCGAGCCGCGGCTGCTCCATCGACGGCTGCGATCGTGATGGCGCCGTCGTCCTGGATGTCGATCTGCGTGCCGGTGGTTTCGGTGATCTGACGGATGGTGGCACCACCCTTGCCAATCACGTCGCGAATCCGCTCGGGGTTGATCTTCATGGTGTACATGCGGGGCGCAAAGTCGGACAGCTCGGTGCGCGCGCCGCCCATGGCCTCGCGCATCTTGCCGAGGATGTGAAGCCGGCCATCACGCGCCTGCGCAAGCGCCACCTGCATGATCTCGCGGGTGATGCCCTGGATCTTGATGTCCATCTGGAGCGCGGTCACACCGGTTTCGGTACCCGCCACTTTGAAGTCCATGTCGCCGAGGTGATCTTCGTCGCCCAGGATATCGGTGAGCACAGCAAACCGCCCGCCCTCCTTGATGAGACCCATGGCAACGCCGGCCACATGCGCCTTGACCGGTACGCCTGCATCCATCAGTGCAAGGCAGCCGCCGCACACCGACGCCATGGAAGAGGAACCGTTTGACTCGGTGATCTCGGAGACCACCCGAAGCGAGTAAGCGAAATCTGCGGCGGACGGCAGGAGCGGGCGAATGGCTCGCTTGGCAAGGTTGCCGTGACCGATCTCGCGGCGCTTGGGCGAGCCCATGCGGCCCGTTTCACCGGTGGCAAACGGCGGCATGTTGTAGTTGAACATGAAGCGTTCGCGATACTCGCCGGTGATGGCATCGATGATCTGCTCGTCGCGCGAGGTACCAAGCGTGGCAGCGACCATCGCCTGGGTTTCGCCGCGAGTGAAGAGCGCCGAACCGTGTACCCGCGGCAGCACGCTGGTACGGATGGCAATTGGGCGCACGGTGCGGGTGTCGCGCCCGTCGATACGTGGTTGCCCCGACAGGATTTGCCCGCGAACGATTTTCGATTCGAGATCAAAAAGAATGTTGGAGACCGTGTTGCCATCGGGGGCCGACGTGCCCGAGGCGGCGGCCTGGTCGGCGAGCGCCGCTGCCACCTTGCTGCTGACCTCGCGAAGCTGCGTGGTCCGCTGCTGTTTGTTGCGCACCTGATAGGCTGCACGCAGATCGGCTTCAGCCAGCTCGGCGATGCGCGCAACCAGCGCCTGATCGCGTTCCGGGGCCTTCCAGTCCCACTCGGGTTTGCCCGCCATTTCCACCAGTTCGTTGATGGCATCGATCACGGTCTGCATCTGCTCGTGACCGAAAACCACGGCGCCCAGCATCACGTCTTCAGGCAGTTCATGCGCCTCGGACTCGACCATCAGGACCGCAGCGTCGGTACCCGCAACAACCAGATCAAGCTTGGAACGCGCCATATCGGCGGCGCTCGGGTTCAGGCGGTACTCGCCATCGATCCAACCCACGCGAGCCGCGCCGATCGGACCGTTGAAAGGGATACCGGAAATGGCCAGCGCAGCGGAGGCACCGATCATCGCGGGAATATCACTGTCGACTTCCGGGTTCTGCGAGACCACCTGAAGGGCCACCTGAACCTCGTTGTAGAAGCCGTCCGGAAAGAGCGGGCGCAGCGGCCGGTCGGTCAGGCGTGCCACCAGCGTTTCACGCTCCGTGGGACGGCCCTCGCGCTTGAAAAAGCCCCCCGGAATGCGACCGGCAGCGTAGAACTTTTCGATGTAGTCGACGGTGAGGGGAAAGAAATCCTGGCCTGGCTTCGCGCTGCGAGCGGCCACCACCGTGGCGAGCACTACCGTGTCATCCACGTTCACCATCACGGCGCCAGTGGCCTGACGGGCGATCTCACCGGTTTCGATGGTGACGGTGTTGCCACCCCACTGAAAGGTCTTCTTTGCGATTTCGAACACTGTGTTTTCCTTGTCTGTCGCAGCGCCCAGTGCGCCGCAGAAACGAAAAACCCGCAAGGATCACTTGCGGGTTTTCGCGGGCGTCAGCCGCGCAGGCCGAGCCGGCCGATCAAGGCCTTGTACGACTCCGGGCTCTTGCCTTTGAGGTAGTCGAGCAACTTGCGGCGGCGGCTCACCATACGGAGCAGTCCGCGCCGTGAGTGATGGTCTTTGACGTGAGCCTTGAAATGCTCGGTGAGCTCGTTGATGCGGGCGGTCAGCAGTGCCACCTGCACCTCGGGCGATCCGGTGTCGGCTTTGTCACGCTGAAAATCGGAAACGATCTTTGCTTTGTCGATGCTGGCAACTGCCATGATGCAACCCCTGTTGAGTGCCATGAAGGCACATGCGTCAGAAACGCGACTTGCGGACACCGCCGGGTGCGGGCCGTGCTGGACTGCTGCCGTGCTGAACCGCTTGTTGCACTGCTGCAGGATTTGCCTGCCGGGTTTATCCGGCAAAGCCTTTGGATTTTATACGAACGCGAAGAATCGACCAAACGGCCACGCAAGGCCGCAGCCATACCGGCCGCTGCGGTGGTCTGCCGCAGGCGTGCGACTAGAGGTCTGGCTTCCAGCTGCCGTCGATGTCACCCAGCATCACGCCGATCCAGTTCGCGGGCGCCGCGTCCACAGCATCCTCGGGCGGCTCGCTCCAGGCGACGGATTTGCGGGACAACCCCGCCAGTTCGGCGCGCTCGGGCACGAACAGCCAGTGCGACCGCCCTCCCCCGTGCCCGGGATCAACGACGGCGCCCAGCAGCGACTCGGCATCGGCGCGATCAATCACGCCGTTGCCATCGATATCGGCCGCGATCAACTGGAACGGGTCAGCGTCTGCTGACCCGGCTGCATCGTCGGATCTGGCGCCGAGCTTTCGCCCATGAGCGAGTTTCAGCGCCGCCAGCACGTCGGCCGCACCGACTGCGGAACGCTCCGAATCAACCACCTGCGCCGACGCCCGGACTGCGAAACGATGGAAATCAATGCCCTCCACCTCGAACCGGTCTGCGCCCGCCATTTCTGTCAACACTGCAGCCGCGTTAGCGCCTGGGGCCAGACCGACACCCGTGTCGACCTCGGCATCGCTGGCAGCATCCGGCCTGGACGCATCGCCCGCGAGTTTTTTCGACCAGTGCATCAGCCTGCCGGCGACCAGCTTGGCAGTCTCGTCAACGCCAATGCTGCGCGTGATGATTTCGGGCTGCCCAGCAGCGTCGGCGACCGACATCCTGAAGGACACCTCGCGGCCAGCAAGCAAGGGCATCACCGGCAGCTTCATGCCGGTTGCGCCTTCGATCACCTTCTCACCCACCCGCCATTCATACTCGATTCGGGTGTTGCCCTCGGGCGATGCAGGATCCTGAACCAGATCGAGGCGCGCCTCGATCGGTTCGCGGGAACCAAGCGCCTTGTCAACCATGCGAATGGCGTCTTGCGCGAACGTCAGCCACTTGGCTGTCAGCGGACGGCCGCCCTCAACCGGGTCGACCGCCACGGCCGGGGGCTCATGGCCATCCAGCACGCCATCATGACCGTCTGGATCGTGGCCATCCGACGCATCATCATGATCGTCCGGATCATGAGCAACCGGCGGCGGCATGCTTGCGTCATCGCGAGGCTCGCCGAGGGGAGGAGGCTTGCCAGCGCCAACCGGCAGCTTCGCCACAACCTC
>RFXC01000232.1 GCA_009921765.1 Betaproteobacteria bacterium
GATGACCACCGATTGCCCGAGGGCCGGACCCAGGCGCTGCGCGAATGCGCGGGCCACGGTGTCGTTTGCACCGCCCGCTGCCTGCGGCACCACGATGACGACAGGCTTGGCGGGATAGGTGTCCTGCGCAAAGGTGATCGCAGACAGCGTGCAGGTGAGGGCGGTGATCACAGCGGGCAGGGCAGAGCCTGCAACCCGCCTGCCGGCTTTCACCGCGAGGAACTGGCAGCGAATCAGAACACTCATGGGACCTCTCCGATGGGGTGTCATGCTCTGCGAATCATACTGAATGCAGGGCTTAAAGCAGGCGCTCGGGTTCCAGCGTGACCAGATCGGTGGCGTTTCCGATCATCAGCGTACCGTCCTGAATCGTGGCCTGAAGCGACATGGAGCGAGCGGCGAGCTTGCCAAGCGCGCGGGTGCCGTCGGCGGGCAGGCGCCAGATCTCGATTTTGGATTGTCGCGACAGCTTCGACTCAAGCAGCGACCACCAGACGTCGGCAGCTGCCGAGAACGCGTAGACGCAGACTCGGTCTGCCCGGCTGCTGGCGCGCGTGAGCGCGCGCTCGTCGGGTTGCCCCACTTCGATCCACAGCCGTTGCCGGCCGGTGTAGTCGGTGAGACGGAGATCGGGATCGTCGGGGTCGGAGAGTCCGGCGCCGAACGCGAGTTCGGCATCACCCTCGCAAAGCGTCTGCACCTGATGAGCATTCAGCGCATAGGCCGCCACCCGCACCATCATGCGCTCCTCTGTCTCGCTGGGGTGGCAGGCGATGGTGAGCTGATGTTGGGCATAGTGACCGTGCTCGATGTCGGACACATCGAGCTGGGCTTTGTAGATTGTTGATTTCAGAGCCATCCGGCGTCCTCGTAATGGCCGGATTGTTACACGGCGCAAGGGCCGCAGCGCCCGGCTGAGGGCTCAGCCTATGCAATCTTCCATCTGTCGAAATTCGACCCAGGTTCGCGGGAGTATGATCGGCGGTCATGTCGACAAGCGACCTCACGCCGCCGGGCAGCCCGCAACGCAATCATGCGGCGAACCGGCTGGGCATCCTGTTCATGGTCGTGTCGCTCGCGTGTTTCGTGATCAACGATGCGCTGATGAAAGCGCTGGGCGCGTCGATGCCCCTGTGGCAGGCGATCTTCGTGCGAGCGGTGTTCTCCTCGATCTGGATCGTCATCGCGTTGCAGGTCACCGGCGTTCGGGTGAAGCCGCTGGAGCATGCACGGCCCCCGGTTATCGTCCGCGGGCTTCTTGATTGCCTGGCCACTTTCACCTATTTGCTCTCGCTCATGCATATGCCGCTGGGAGACGCGATCGCCATCAACATGGCCTCGCCTCTGATGGTGACCACGCTGGCGGTGCTGGTGTTGCGCGAGCGCGTGGACAGGCTCCGCTGGATGGCGATTCTGGTGGGGTTCGGTGGCGTGCTGCTCCTCGTGCAGCCGTCTGCTGAGGGGCTTAATTTTTATGCGTTGCTGTGTCTTTTTGCCACGCTCATGCATTCGATACGCGATCTGGTCACTCGCCGCATCGCGCAAGGCGTGCCGTCGCTCGTGATCACGCTTGCAACATCGCTCACCATCATGGTGGTGTCGGGCCTCTTCTGCCTGGGGACGAACTGGCAACCGCTTGATCTGCGCTCAACGTTGCTGCTGGCGGCAGCGGCCCTCTTTCTGACCGGGGGCTATTTTTTCGTGATCCGCAGCACGCGGATCGGCGAGTTGTCGGTGGTGGCACCGTTTCGGTACAGTGGACTTCCCATTGCGCTGGTCTTGGGCTGGGCGGTGTGGGGCGATCTGCCCAATCTCACTGGCTGGACCGGCATTGCGCTTCTGATCGGCGCCGGACTGTATCTGCTGCATCGCGAGCGGGAGGCTCGCCGCTGAGCCATGAACACACCTGAGTCGTATCTCCTGCCCGCCTACCGCAATATCGGTGAGTCCCTGATTCGCGAACTGGCCAAGCTGATGAGCGTGCCGGGCATGGTGTCGCTCGCCGGTGGCTATCCCGGGCCCGAGTTGTTTGATCGGGACGGGCTCAGGGAAGCAGCCGACAACGCACTCGCGTCTGCGCCGGTCGCGTGTCTTCAGTATGGACCGACCGACGGTCTCCCCGCGCTTCGAGAGGGGATCGCTGGCTGGATGGACGAAGCCGGCAGCCGGTGCAGCGTTGACGACATTCTGGTCACGGCGGGCTCCCAACAAGGCTTTGACCTTCTGGTGCGCACGCTGCTTCGCCCTGGCGATGTGGCGCTGGTTGAACGCCCCACTTACACAGGGCCGCTTCGCCTGTTGAAAATCGCCGAGGTGTCGACGCGCACCGTGGGCGTCGACCACAACGGGCTCGATGTGGACGAACTCGAGGCTGTGCTCGTTGAGGCGGCGAAAGGTCAGAGCCCTCGCCCCAAGCTGCTCTATGTCGTGCCGACATTCGCGAACCCCAGTGGCGCCACGATGCCGCTTGCGCGGCGTCTTCGTCTGCTCGAGCTCGCCGTGAAATACGGTGTGGTGGTGGTGGAAGACGACCCCTATGGGCGGTTGCGCTTTCACGGTGACCCGCAGCCTCATCTTCTGAGTCTGGTTGATCAGGTGCCCGGGGCCCGCGATTGGGTGGTGCACCTGGGCAGCTTCTCCAAGGTGATTGCGCCCGGGCTTCGAACCGGATGGCTCATTGCGGCGCCGGCGATTCGTCGCGCCTGCCTGATCGCCAAGCAGCTTGATGATCTGTCCAATCCCGGCTTCACGCAGATGACGGTGGCCCGCTACCTTGAAGCGGGACGGCTGCGAGCGCACCTGCCGGTGATTCTTGGCGCGTATCGCGAACGGGCGCAGGCCATGCGGGAGGCGATTGCCACGCATCTTTCGTCGCGGGTGGCGGTGAATGTGCCGGAGGGCGGCATGTTCATGTGGGGTCGGATCCGAAACGGCGCGAGCGCCCGTGATCTGCTCAAACACGCCATCGACGAGAAGGTCACGTTCGTGGCGGGTGATATCTATTACGCCGACCAGACCGACCCCGCGACCCTGCGTCTGTCGTTTTCCACGCCCACGCCCGATCAGATCCGAACCGGTATTGCGCGGATCAGCCAGGCGCTGGATCGTCTTGGTCCAGCGTGACCTGAATGAAACTCTTTCACGGCTGGAAGATGGTGGGCGCGGGCGCTGCGCTCCAGGTGCTGCAGGGCGGACTGATGCAGCAGTCGTACGGTGCCTACGTGGCTGTGCTGTCCGATGAGCGCGACTGGAGCAAAACCGAGCTCTCGGGCGGGGCAGCGCTCATGTCGCTTGAAACTGCCATCATCGGGCCGCTGGTTGGTTGGCTGGTTGACCGGTTTGGCGAGGGGCTGGTGATTCGGGCCGGGGTGGTGCTCTTTGGGCTGGGACTGGTCGGGCTTGGTCTGGTGGATAGCCTTGCAGCGTTCTATTCGGCGATTGCAGTGTGCGCCGTAGGCATGACGCTCTGCGGATATTTCCCCGTCAATGTGGCCGTCATTCACTGGTTCGAGCGCCACCGGGCACGGGCGCTCTCGGCTGTGGGCCTGGGGGTGGGTTTCGGCGGCGTGCTGGTGCCGCTGGTGGCGGGCGTGATGCAGGCATATGGCTGGCGGGTCACGGCAATTATTTCCGGGGTGTTGGTGCTGGCGGTCGGGCTGCCACTCAGTCGGGTGTTTCGCGGGCGACCGCAGCAGCTGGGTGAGCATGTTGATGGTGTTCCCCCGCCGGGTCCGGCTGTAACGGTCCCGCTGGGCGCAGGGACGGCAGCCGCAGGCACGGCAGGCACTGCGGGCACCGCGGCGGCGAGCGCGGCGAGCGCGGCGAGCGCGGCAGCGGTGGCGCCGTCGGCCGCCTCGGCACCGCCCAGCGTCGGGGCGGATGAGTCCGCACTCAGTGCGGCCGAGCAGGCAAAGCGCGGTTTCACGCTTCACGAGGCCATGCGCACGCGTGCTTTCTGGCTCCTTGCAATCGGCCACGGCGCAGCGCTGCTGGTGGTGGGGGCAGTCAATGTCCATGCGATCACGCACATGAAAGAGGGGCTCGGTTATTCGGTCAACCTGGCCTCACTGGTGATCATGATGATGACCATTGCACAGATAGGTGGCGTGTTGTTCGGGATCTGGATAGGCGACCGCTTCGTGAAGCGGCGCGTGGCGGCACTTGCCATGGTGGGCCACTTCCTGGGACTGATCATGCTGACCTACGCCAGCGGCTTTGCGATGCTGGTGGCATTTGCCGTGCTGCACGGTGCTGCATGGGGCGTGCGAGGGCCCTTCATGCAGGCGATGCGCGCTGATTACTTCGGACGCCGTTCGATCGGCATGATCCTGGGCGTGTCGGCGGTGGTGGTGGCGATCGGTCAGGTTGCAGGTCCGCTGGTGGCGGGCGTGTTCGTCGATCTGATGGGTGACTACCGGCTGGGCTTTACCGTGCTCGCCCTGGTGTCGCTCGGTGGGGCCTGGGCCTTTATCGCTGCGGTGCAGCCGGTTCATCCAGCCCTGCAGGCACGGTCGGCGCCAGCCTGACGCACGGACCGTTCAGCGCGCAGGCCTCGCGCATCGAAACCCGATGTAAACCACTGCGGTGTCGCCGGGCTTGCTCTGGCGGTGGTCTGCCTGCATGGGGCCTCTGCCATACCACCAGGATCCGCCGCGGGTAAGGCGCTCGGCGTTGCCAGCGAGCCCCGGGGGATCGTCCACCCATTCCCAGAGATTGGCGCCCATGTCATGCAGGCCGTTCACGCCAGCCGGGGTCTGGCTGACAGGGGCATGCCCCAGGCCGCGTGACAAGGCTGCGCTGTGCCGCACAGAACGGCGAGCTGATTCCGGTCCGCAGTCATCGAGGCACTGTGCGCCGGTTGGGGTGTCACCCGTGGGATAGCGGTAGGTGCGTCCGCGCACGAACGGTGGGGGCGGCGCTGTGCGTTGCTCGCGATAAGCCGCCGCAGTCCATTGTTCGTCGTTCGGAAGCTGACCGCCTGCCCAACGGCAGAATGCCTGGGCTTCGTCATAGGTGATGTGCGCGGCGGGTTCGTCATCGGCAGGGCGATACTGCGGCCCGTAGGGTGCCGCCCAGGTCCAACCGGGCTTGCGGGTCCAGCCGGCTTCAAACACCGAGCCTCCGCCATCACGTTCTGCACGGGTCGTCAGCCTTGTGGCGGAAACAAACCGGCGGAATTGGCCGATGGTGGTCTCGGTGCGGGCGATGGCGAAGCCGTCCAGGGTGACCCAGTCGATGCCGGTGTTTGCATCATGCTCGACCGAGCCGGTGGCAGCTGCGGCCGCCAGGATAGGGGCACTGAGCAGGGCGAGGGCGATCGCGGCAAGGTGGGTGCCAACCTTTGCCGTGCGGCCTCGGCGGCGGGCAGGTACAGCGCCGGGAACGCCGTTCCGCGCGACCGCCAGCCCGTTTTGTCGGAGCGGGTCATTCATGGGGATTTATCCGGCGATGCGAAAGTGACGATGTGATCCGCGTCGAAGCGAATGCCGATGGTCTCGCCAACCGGGTGGTCGTGGTGGCTTGGCACCAGTGCGAGAAGGGTCGCGCCACTTGGAAGCCTGAGCGTGTAAAGAAACTGCGCGCCCCGGAATGCTTTGCGGATGACCTGCGCATGCACCGGGCTCGCGTCATCATGGATCACATCATCGGGACGCAGAAGTACCGTGACCTCTCCGCCCGGCGCAGCCACGGCTGAGGCGATCGCCTGATCGCTGCGCGCCAGAATCGGTAACGTGCCCAATTCGATTTCAATCTGCGCCTCGCCCTGCGCGTGCCGAACCCTGCCGGGGAGAAACGCGCCGTGTCCCACAAAATCAGCCACCTCGCGCGATGCCGGTCGGTGATAGAGCCGGTAAGGGGTGTCCCATTGCGCAATCCGGCCGTCGATCATGACCCCGACGCTGTCGGCCATCGCAAAGGCCTCGTGCTGATCATGGGTGACCAGAAGCGTGGTGATGGACGCTGCCTTGAGGCGAGCAGGAGCAGCGACGGTGCGGGTGCAAGGGCTCGCGCAAGCGCAACCCGCTGCTGCTGGCCACCGGACAGTTCGTGCGGGAACCGGCGTCGCATGCCTTCCAGCCCCACCAGATGCAGCATCTCCGCAACCCGGGCCTCGCGTTCGGCGGCCGAGCGGCCTCGCAGCCCGAACGCCACGTTGGCGGAAATGTCGAGATGAGGAAATAGCGCGAAGTCTTGAAAAACAACGCCGGTTGCCCGGGCTTCGGGCGGCACCCACGCGCCTGGCCCGACCACGGTTCGGCCGACGATCTGTACGGTGCCGCGCTCCGGGCGAACGAAACCGGCGATGGCCCGAAGCGCCGTGGACTTGCCGCAGCCGGAAGCCCCGAGCAGGCAGCCGATCTCGCCAGGGGCGAGGGTAAAGCCGAGACCGTCGAGCACGCG
>RFXC01000233.1 GCA_009921765.1 Betaproteobacteria bacterium
ACTATGAAATTGCGTTTTATCATTCTATGCCTTTGGTTGATGGTTGTACTCGGTTGTGAAAAAAAGCATTTTGTTCCCAACTCTGTTAATGAACACACCAAAGACTTTCCTATTAACCATCAAAACGATTCCGTTCAAAGCATTCGGTTTAAAACCCTCCATCCTAAAGTACCTTTCAAGCGCTATCTGTTCAAGCGCCATCCGATCAGCCCGTCCGGCCGCCCGGCAGGCTTGAGCCTCGCCTCATTTTGACGTCCGCGCAGCGCCCAACAGGTCCTTGAGCGCACCGAGCCGTGCGCGCGCGGTTTCGTTGCTCACCGTTGCACGCGATCCCGACGCGCCGCTCGAGAGATCCATCTCCGCGATGAAACGGGACGGCTCCTGAGGCAGCGACAGCCGCGCCCGCGAACGCTCGCGGCACCAGCTGAGCGTAAGACTGCGCTCGGCCCGGGTGATTGCGACATACATCAGGCGGCGCTCCTCCTCGATGCGCGCATCCTCTGCCGCACCCCGCCCGTCAGTCGCTGGCTCGGCGCGTGCCCCCTCTTCGGCCTCGGCCTCCGTCTCGCGGGCGCCCAGATGCGGCAGCACGCCCTCCTCGCAGCCCACCACGAACACATGCGGAAACTCCAGCCCCTTCGAGGCATGGATGGTGGTGAGACGCACCGCGTCGGCCTCGGCATCGCGCCGATCAAGCTGTGACAGGATGGCGATCGATTGCGCGAGCTGCGCAAGCGTCGCGCCCTCTTCCTCGGCACGTTTTTTCACCCAGTCGCAGAAGTCACATACATTGCGCCAGCGGGTGGCCGCCGTCTTTTCGTCCTGGCTGTCAGTGAGCCAGCCGCGGTAATCGATCGCAGCGAGCAGATCATCGAGCACCGGCCCTGCGGGCTCGCGTGCTGCGCGCCAATGGATGCGGTTGATGAACTCGCCAAACTCGCGCAGCGTCTGTAACTGTCGTGCGGCCAGTCGCGACTCGAACCCGGTCTCGAAAAGCGCCTCGAACATCGATATCTGCCGCGAGCCGGCGTAGTCGCCAAGCGCAGTGAGCGTCGCGGTGCCAATGCCGCGCTTGGGCGTGGTGGCCGCGCGGATGAACGCGGGGTCATCGTCGTCGTTGGCGATCAGCCTCAGATAGGCGATCAGGTCGCGAATCTCGGCGCGTTCAAAAAAAGACTGGCCGCCCGAGAGCACGTAGGGAATGTTTTCCTTGCGCAACCATTGCTCGAATACCCTTGACTGATGATTGCCGCGATACAGAATCGCGTAGTCACGCCAGGCGGCACGGCGCTCGAAGCGGTGCGCATGAAGCCGCATCACCACCGACTCGGCCTCGGCCTCCTCGTTGTCGCACGGCACCACCTGGATGGCATCGCCCATGCCGTGCTCGGACCACAGCCTCTTCTCATGCAGCTTCGGATTGTTGGCGATCAACCGGTTGGCAGCCCCGAGAATCGTGAGGCTGGAGCGGTAGTTCTGCTCGAGCTTGAAAAGCTTCAACGCCGGAAAGTCGGCCTCCAGCCGACGCAGGTTGTCGAGTGTCGCGCCACGCCATCCATAGATCGCCTGGTCATCGTCACCCACCGCCGTAAACGCTGCCCGCGGACCAGTGAGCAGTTTCAGAAGCTCGTATTGCGCGGCGTTCGTGTCCTGGTATTCATCAACCAGCAGATAGCGCAGGCGCTCACGCCAGCGCTGCGCCAGCTCAGGATGTTCGGTGAGGAGCTTGACGGGCAGCAGGATCAGGTCATCAAAATCCACCGCCTGGTAGGCGGCCAGCGTGGCGGCATGCTCGCGCCAGGCCCGAGCAATCGCATGCTCGGCGGCCTGACTCGACTGGTCGGCCGCCAGATCGGGATCGAGCAGCGCATTTTTCCAGAGCGAGATCTGGTGCTGGGCGTGGCGAATCAGCTTCCGGTCGGTGGTGGCGAGTGCCCCTGCGAGAATGCCCGCGCAGTCATCGGAATCAAGAATGGAGAAGCTGCGCTTGAGTCCCAGTCGCTCGCCGTCTTGCCGCAGGATCTGCATGCCCAGCGAATGAAAGGTGCTCACCAGTGGCCGCCGACCCTTGGGCAGGGTGATGATCTTCTGCAGCCGCTCGGCCATTTCCTGCGCGGCCTTGTTGGTGAACGTGATGGCACCGATCGCCTCGGGTGCAAAACCGCTCTCGATCAGATGCACCATCTTGTGCGTGATGACACGGGTCTTGCCGCTTCCGGCACCCGCCAGCACCAGGCACGGCCCGTCCAGGTGGCGAATCGCCGCGCGCTGCGCGTCGTTGAAACTTGCTGACATCGGATCAGATTTCCGCGGGATCGACTTCAAGCTGCCAGCGGGCGCGCGTTTTCACCTCGCGAAGACTCGCAAGCCAATGCGGAAGGAACGCGTGGAGCGCCGGTCGGCCCGAGGCCTCCACCAGCAGTTGCGCCCGCTCGCGCCCCTTGAGGCGCGCAAGCGGCATCGGCACCGGGTCAAAGAGTTGCACCGGCGCTTGGGGGTCGGCGGCGCGCCACGGCTCGGCCAGCTCGCGCGCGGCCTTGAGGAAGGCGAGCGCCTCCTCAAGCGCGCCGGCATCGGCACGCAGCAAGGCCTGGTGCGCAAACGGCGGCATTGCCGCCTCGCGCCGCTCGACCAGAAGCGCGTCGGCAAAGCCGCTGTAATCGTGGCGCTTGAGAAATTCGAAGAGCGGATGAGTCGGGTAGCGCGTCTGCACCAGCACCTGGCTTGCCGACACCTCACGGCCGGCGCGCCCAGCCACCTGCATGAGTGTGGCAAACAGCCGCTCGGGCGCCCGGAAATCGGCGCAGAAAAGCCCGGCATCGCCGTCAACCACCACCACCAGACTCAGGCGGCGAAAGTCATGACCCTTCGCAAGCATCTGGGTGCCCACCAGCAGATCGACTTCACCATCGTGAACCGCGGCGATCAGTGCCTGCGCAGCACCCCGACGGGCCGCGACATCGCGATCGAGCCGGGCAATACGCTGGCCCGGAAACTGGGTAGCGAGCTCTTCCTCGAGCCGTTGCGTGCCGCGTCCGAGGCCGGCAAGTGCAAGGTTGCCGCACTCCGGACAGGCGCGTGGCACGGCCGAGGCGCCCCCGCAGTGGTGACAGACCAATTGGTAGCGGGGCGCGCGCGCGCCGCCGGCCGCGGCCCGGTGCAGCACTCGCCAGGCGGAGCATTCGGGGCAGCCGCTCAACCAGCCGCAGGCATCGCACCCCAGCACCGGCGCGTAGCCGCGGCGATTGATGAACACCAGTGCCTGCTCGCCTCGCGCAAGCGTCTCGGCAATAGCCGTCTGAGCCTGCGGAGCGAGCGCAGACTCACCTCGTAAGCCCCGTACGTCAACGAGATGCAGTTGCGGCAAGGCACCGCCACCGATCCGGGACGGCATCTCCAGCAGCCGGTATCGGCCGCGTCGTGCTGCCCGCCAGGTCTCGATCGACGGCGTGGCCGACCCCAACAATACCGGTACGCCGCACTCGCGTGCGGCGGCCACCGCGAGGTCGCGCGCCGAGTAGTGCAGGCCGTCCTGCTGCCGGTAGGAGGCGTCGTGCTCCTCATCGACCACGATCGCGGCAAGGCCTGGGAGCGGGGTGAGCACAGCCAGCCGGGTGCCGATCACGACGCGCACCCGCCCCTCGACGGCAGCGACCCAGGCCCGGGCGCGCTCGGCCTCGCCCAGTCCGCTGTGCAGAACCGCCACCGACTGCGCCGGAAAGCGCCCGGCGACCAGCCCGGCCAGCTGAGGGGTGAGTGCGATCTCAGGGACCATGAGAAGGAGTTGCGCATCCGGGCGCGCCGCCAGGATGGCCTCGAACCAGCGCAGATACACCTCGGTCTTGCCGCTACCGGTCACGCCATGGAGCACCGAGACGCTGAAGCCCCGCGACGCACAAAGCGTATCGAGCACCCGTTGCTGATCAGCGCCCAGCGGCTGGCCCGCCGCCGAGCGGCTGGCAACGGCTCGGGGGCTGGGCCGTCCCGCCGAAGCCGCGGTCGCGGGAACCCCAGGTGGCGCAGCCGGCCCGGCGGCGTCTGCCTCGAGCGCTGCGCCCATCCCGCGGCCAGCCCGTCGTGCGCGCGCAAACGCGCTCGACCGCGCCTTCGGCGACGGCGGTGTACGCAGCGTCCGCGGCACGGCAAGGAGTGCGAACTCCCCCACCGACCGGTGGTAATACCCCGACGCAAAGCGCAACAGGGCAAACCAGTTCGCAGGCAGCGCCGGTGCATCCTCGAGTCGGCACTCGATCGCCTTCAGCCGCTCAGGCGCGAGATCGCTCTCCGAGCAGAGTTCGAGCACAAAGCCGATCCGCCGGCCCGTCGCCCAAGGCACCTGAACCCAGTCGCCGGGCGCCAACCGGCCAGCAAGCGCCGGCCCGATCCGGTAATCGAACCAGGGTGCAATCGGGACATCCAGGGCGATCCGCGCAATTCCCGGATCAGCGGCGAAACCAGAATTCACTTTAAGTTTGAGGCTTAATCCGAGACCCTTGAACGGGAATTCCGGCTCATCAACAAAAGCTGTGGATAACTCTGTGGGTAGCTACCGAATAGCACCGCCAAGTGCTTGTCAAACCTTGATCTGGAGTCGGTTGCCCGTTTTTTGCGCAATTCTACGCTCTTTTAAATCAATCACTTAGCGAAGGGGGTCGGCTGCCAGACGACAGCCATGCGGGCGGCACGGGAATGCCCACTTACTGTGCATAAGTCAGCGGCCACCCGCTCGCAAACCCTGATTTTTCGCGCCTTGGCAAGGCGCGCCGGCACGCGCTCGCGACTAAAGTGAGGACGCGCTCGCGCCGCGACGCCTTTGTTCCCTGCTGTACGCATGGACGGCCTCTACCAGCGCGGTGACCGACTCGGGCGGCGTGAACTGGGAAATGCCATGGCCCAGATTGAACACATGCCCGATGCCCGGCTGGGGCACCCCGAAACTCTCGAGCGCCTTCAACGCTTCGCCGCGGATCTGCTCGGGGGCGGCCATCAGCACCATGGGATCGAGATTGCCCTGGATGGCGCACCGCGCCCCCACCCGGGCGCGCGCCTGGCCCAGGTTCACGGTCCAGTCGACGCCCACACCGTCGCAGCCGGTGGCGGCGATTTCTTCCAGCCAGAGCCCGCCTCCCTTGGTGAACACAATGACCGGCACCTGCACGCGGCGGGTACCAACCACGCGACCGCTGGCATCCACCTCGGGTTCATCACGCTCCCGCTGCAGCCGGTCGATCACCTGCCGGATCGGCCCCAGCGAAAACTTCTGGAACGCGCCATCCGCGAGCGCGCCACCCCAGGAGTCGAAAATCATCAGCGCCTGCGCGCCCGCCTCGACCTGGGCGTTGAGGTAGTCGGCCACCGCCTGCGCATTGACCTCGAGAATGCGCTTCATCAGGTCGGGGCGGCGGTAAAGCATGCTCTTCACCTGCCGGAAATCGTCGCTGCCACCGCCCTCGACCATGTAGCAGGCCAGTGTCCAGGGGCTGCCCGAAAATCCAATCAGGGGAACCCGGCCACCGAGCGCACTGCGAATGGTGCTCACAGCCTTCATCACATAACCCAGCGAGTCGGCGGGGTCGGGCGAAGCGAGCGCCGCCACCGCGGCCTCATCACGCAACGGCCGTTCAAATTTCGGACCCTCGCCCTCGGCGAAATAAAGACCCAGCCCCATTGCATCGGGGACAGTGAGGATGTCCGAGAACAGGATCGCCGCATCAAGGGGGTAGCGATCGAGCGGCTGGAGCGTGACTTCGCAGGCGAGTTCCGGGTTCTTGCACAGATTGAGGAAACTCCCGGCACGGGCCCGCGTGGCGTTGTACTCGGGCAGGTAGCGACCCGCCTGCCGCATCAGCCAGATCGGGGTGTGGTCGGTGGGCTCGCGGCGCAGCGCGCGCAGGAAAGTATCGTTCTTGAGGGGGGACATCGAATGAGGGCTCCTGGCTCTGACTCGGTTGGGCTGGGTCCGGGGCTTGGATTGGGTTCGATCCGGGTTGGTGCGCTCAACCGATCACGAGTTCGATCAGTTGAGGGCCAGGCTGCGACATGGCTCGACTGAACAGTCGGGCGAATTCGCTCAGATCATCGGTACGCGCGGCTTCCAGCCCCATGCCGCGCGCCATGGCGACAAAGTCGAGCGTGGGGCGGTCGAGCGTGAGCATGTCGGTGGCGCGGCGGCCTGGCGTTCCAGCGCCCACCCCCGCAAACTCGCCCCGCAGGATCTGGTAGGCGCGATTGGCCATGATCACCACGGTGACATCGAGCGCTTCGCGCGCCATGGTCCAGAGGGCCTGTATGGTGTACATCGCGCTGCCGTCGCCTTCGAGTGCGACCACCTTGCGATCGGGCGCTGCGATCGCAGCGC
>RFXC01000234.1 GCA_009921765.1 Betaproteobacteria bacterium
ATTTTGGTCACAGGGCCCACAGGCAGCGGCAAAACAACCTTGCTGGCGGCGGGGTGCTTGCCGTCAACAATGCCGTGTTGAACGAGCTCGGGCTTACCCGAACCGCAAGCGGCACCACCCAGATCATCAGCGGATCGGTCGCAGCGCTCAACCAGCTCGCCGCTCGCGTAAACGCGGTGACTTACACGGGGCCGTCAATCGCTTTGGCACAGGCCTCTTCGAACAATTGGCCCGCTAGCGCCGGTCAAGGTCCCACGTCGGCAATCGACGGCAACTTGGCCAACAAGTACCTGAATTACGACGAGGAGGGCGCAGGCCTGATCCTCACAGCAAGCTCGGCGAGCGCATTGAATGCAATCCGGCTTGTGACCGGCGACGATTTTCCGGAGCGTGATCCGGTGGCGGTCGATATCTATGGCGCGACCAGCGACGCAGCGCCCGGGTGGGGCGCTGCCACCGGCTGGACACCTATTGTGACCGGCCTGGATACGAACCTGCCCTTTGAGCGTAACGCCAGTCAGACGGTGAGTTTCAGCAACACCGAGGCGTATCGCCATTACAAGGTGGTGTTCACCAAGGTCCGTTACCCGGAGCGGGCAGACAGCGTGCAGTTGAGCGAGATCAACCTGTTCTCGCAGCAGGGCCTGGGCGCGCGCGTACGCGTGGCGCTCCATCTCGACAGCAGCGAGACCAGCAATGCGGTCGCCGAGACGTCGATTGCCCTGGCGCAGGCCACAGATGCCACGGTGCCGGCGCAGCTCGCGGTACCCGGGCTGGGCAACGTGCCAGCCAGCATTCGCCTGACTGACCAGCAGTTCAAGCCGCTTGATCTCGGCCCGCTGGTTCAGGCTGCGCCCGATGCGCAGGTGTCGCTCACGCTCCGGCTGATTTCGACCACACCGACGCAGACTGCTGTGGACGGCAATATCGCCTGGGTCGCTGATCCGTCAGTCGGTCTTGCTGGAGCGGGCAGCTCAACGCAGGTTCAGCTGGTTGGCACGGCTGGCGCCATCAATGCGTTCCTGTCCAAAGCCGGCACGCTGCAAGTGCGTAAAGGATCGCCCACGGCCTTGCTCGAGTACGAAGTGCGGCCGGTGGTTGTCGACCCGACAACACCCGCCGGCGCGGTGGCGAGCTCTTTTACCACCCTGTTGCGCACCGAGTTGCTCAGCAGCAGCAGCACGCCGGAGTCGGTTCGGATCAATCCGGAGGGAAGCGAACTATCGGTGCTCGACAGCGCGCTGCCTGCTTTCGAATTCGGAGTGACCGCAGCTGGTGTCTCGCTCAAGGTTCCCGAGCGCTTTGTCTGGCCTGCGCAGGCGCCGTCGGGCGCAGGCTTGCCGCTTGTTCTGGCCGATGATGCGATCAGCGCAGGATCGGGCAGTGCGCGCGTCTTCGTGCGTGGCTGGGCGCCTGGGCCCGGCAACACCGCGGTACCCGGGAATTACCAGGTCATCCTTGCTCAGGTGGCCGATGGCAGTGCTTCGTTTAGCGTACAGAATCTGAGCGACGAGTTGGGGACGTACGCCCTGGTGTCCGGTCCCGCGGCCGGCATGTCGGAGCTGTTCGCGCGCGGTGGCGTTCGCCTGGTTGCCAACATCTTCTCCAGTGCGACGAGCCCCGCGCCGGTCAAGGTCGAGATCGCCGTCTCCAATCAAGGTGCGGGCTTCAGCGAGAGCGTCCCGGAGCGCTTCACTGCGCGCGCGATCGTGCCGGTGCAGGCGATTGCCAGCACCGCGACCGCTGCCAGCCTCAGTAATCGAGTGGCCTTGACAGGGACCAGAGCCGCCATCGACGCGTATCTGGCAGCCGGCAATGTCGCGCTCACCGCGCCGTCGGGCGCGCCGCAGGGCAGTCCTGCGCTTTCCTTCACACTGGCGAATGCAACCAACAGCATCGAGTCGAAGTCGACGGTAGCGATTCGCTCGTCATCGCTCACCACGGTTGGCAATCCGTATCAGTTGCCCGCAAGCCTGCCGATCGTGCCAGGCACCAGCAGTCCGATCCGGTTTGCGGCGGGTAGCTTCGGCACCGGCACGGAAACGCTCACGGTCAAGCTATCGATTGCCCCGGCGGCTTCATCGAACGCCGTGCTGGGCCTGCTCGCGGCAGGGACCACCACGACCACGGGTGTCACGGTGACGCCCAATACAGGATCGGCCGTTGAGATCACCCTGACGGGCTCGGCGGCTGCTATCAGCCAGCATCTTGCAAGCGCCAACGCGCTCAATTTCACGGGTCCGGCGGGCACCTTGGTCACCATCAGTATCGCGCGGTCTGGCGGGGCATCCGTCCAGCACGCGCTGATGCTGTCGCCGCAATCGCACGGGGTGGAGTCGAGGGTGCCTGGCCTGCTACTGCCGGCCAGTTATCCGATGCTCGCGAACAGCTGGAATGGATTGCGGATCGCTGATGCGGCGTTCGAGCTTCCAGGCGTGCCTGCAACCGAGCAACTGACGCTCACGGTAAGCGGCGCGGGCCAGATTCGGCTGGGTGAAACCGGTACGCCGTCTTCAACCTTCACGCAGAGCGGCACCGCGGCGACCCTGCTCGGCATTGTCAAGAGTGGACTGTTTTACCGGCCATCTGCGGCGGGCCAGACGCTCACGGTCACACTTGCCGCGTCTACCGGTACCGCCACGGCCCGGATCGAGGTGCCGCTTCTCGGTGGCATCACGACGGCGACGCCCCTGCTGCTGAATACCCCCGCACAGATCCTGCGCGCGCCGGGTGCTGACGAATTGCCGATGACGCAGCCCATCCTGGTGGCGCCGACCGGCTGGACTGCGTCGCGTGAGCTCACGCTGATGGTCAATACGGGGTCTGAAACGCGCTATCTGCGCGGAACGGTGGCTGAACTGAACGCCTGGCTGACCTCCAGTGCGAGCCTGCTGGCAGCCACCGCTTCCAGTTCAAATCTCAGCTTCCGGGTGTCTGAGGCGGGCTTTACGATCGAGGACACCATTGGGGTCGCCACCGACCTGGGGCGCTCGGATGGCTATTCCGGCAGCCTGTACTCGCCCTCGGTGCAGATCATCGCGCCCGGTGCGCCCACGCAAGTCAATCTGGGTGACGAACTGGTCTTCAGTGATGTCGTGACCCGCGAGGTGTTCCTGAATCTGCCCGGGCGCAATATTTCCGACCTCACCAGCCTGCCGGCTTACCTGAATGGTCAGGCCGACGAACTCACTCTGGTCAATACGCTGAACCGGAGCGGCAACGACGGCCGCGTCGGCACTGCCGTCTTCGGCGAGCGCTACACCGGTTATCTGACTGCCAGTTTTTCAAGCGCCAATTCCTTCTGGTTCAAGTCCAACGAGAAGGCAGAGTTGTGGGTGGAGACCCGCGACAAGGACAACAAGGCCGAGTTTGTGCTGGTGGCTTCCTCTGATGGCCAGAGCGAAACCTTGTGGACTCGGGGCGTTGGCGGCATTTACAAGATCGACACCAGTTCGACGCCGGCCCGTTTCATGCTGCTTCGCACGGTCACGCAGGGCGCAGCCAGCAAGTCGGCCATTTCGTACCAACCGTCATCCGACCTGGAATCCCACGTCTTGCCAGACGTGAGCGCGCCCTATAACGCGCGAAATTATTTCCTGGACTCGCTTGATTGGCGCTCGGGGTTTGTGGGTGAGCTGCAACCGGCATTCGAGCCTGAAAAACTCACGATTACGCTGACGGCCACAGGCGGCACGCTGAAACTGGCGGCGCCGAGCAATGCGGGCGTTCTGATCGATGGTGCCACCACCCTTGATGAAAGCAAGACCAAAGCAGCGGTGGCTTCGGCGTCCAAAACCATTACCGGTTCCACGATCGCGCTCAACAAATACTTCAAGGACAACCACACCGTCATTTACACGGGGTCGGGCGGCACACTCACTGTACGCCTGGACGCTGTGCCCACGGCCACGGCCGAGCCGGTCGCGTTGCAAACCATTCTGACGACCGAGACCGGGCGCGGCTACACAGCCTTGCCCGCGGTGACGCTGGCCGAGCCCGCGGCAAATGGTACGCGGGCCACCGCCAGCGCAATCGCCACGGTGGTGTCAGCGAAGATCGCCTCCCTCGCCGACGCGGGCGCCGGGTATGCGATTGGTGACCGGTTTGTGCTTCAGAATGAAATCGAATCTCGTGAGCCGGGCGCAGGCCGGGTTGGTGCAATTGATGACCGCGATGCGGTCCTCAAGGTGAGCGCGCTTCAGTTTGTGAGCGCAGCCGTGGCAACCGGGGGCGCGGGCGGCGGCTATCAGGTCGGTGACCTGGTAACGGTGACGGCACAGCCCACGACGGGTGCCAACGCCACCACCACCGGCCTCATCGAAGTGCCCCGCACCTATGTACTGGGCAATGATGGCTGGCTGCAGTTCGCAAACTCGCCGTTTGGCACGGGGTTTGCCAGCCTCGGGGTGGCGAGTGGTGACGACGCGAATGCGACGCTGGCCGCGCGCGCCGACATCCCGGCGAGATCCGATATCCGGGCACTCAACTCGTTGCAGCTGGAGCCCCAAAGCCTGGCCAATCTCGGGCGCGGCACCCAGATCGCCGCAGGTTGGCTGATCGCCCCGACAACCGGTCGCTACACCTTCACGGTCGAGGGAGACGATTCGGCAACGCTTCGGATGGCGGCAGCCCCGGTTGAGACTGTCGCGTTGCCTGCTGCTTTGACGAGGGTGATCTCCGACACAAGCACCTCCGCGTCGGGTGTCGCTGCCTACGATCTCACGGCAGGAGAGGCGTACTACTTTGAGTTTGAGCACAAGGAGTTTCGAGACAAAACGTTCTCCGCCTTCTGGCCTTGGGAGGTCGATGCTTACGACTCTGCGCAGACCGCACGCGTGTCGGTAACGATCACGCCGCCTGGCGGAACCGCTACCGCTTCGCAAGCGGTGCCGGGCAGCTGGGTCGTTCCGGCCGAGATTCCCGCGCAGCTGACCGTTACGCTGAGCGGCACCGGAGGGCGATTCATCGCCTCGAGCGGCGGCGGGGTGACCGTTGCGGCGGTGGGTGCCGGTGCAAACCCACAGAGCGTAGTGACCTTCACCGGCTCCGCGTTCAACCTGAACCGGTACTTCGCGCAGGCCAACACCATTCGCTATGACGGCCCGGTGGCACCGATCACCGTCACGCTCAAAGGCGGTGTAACCGGCGAGGCGTCGATCAACGCCTCGCAGACGATCTATCCGCAAAAAACAGCCACCTTCAAGGTGACAGGCGTAACGGGCGGCGGTGCCGTGAGTTCGGTTGAAGTCGTCGACGGCGGTCGGATCAGCGAATTGCCCGCGGGCCTCGACAGCGTGACGACGGTCAAACAGACGGGTTCTGGTAGTGGCTTGAAGCTCAAACTTGGAACCGGTGTTGGCGATCTGATGCTTGAGAGCGGTGGCTACTTCGCGCGGATCGATACCGCGCAGGTCTCGCTTGCCGAGCGCACCAACAACCCCGAGGTGGCGCCCACCACGGTTGCGCGCGCAACGCTTGATTTCGGCATTGGCGCGGTCAACCTGAACAATCAGGGTTCGGGTTACAGCAGCGCACCGGTCGTCACGATCGCAGCCCCCAGCACAAGCGGAGGTACGACCGCAACCGCCATTGCAATCACTGAGCTCGCGACCAACAAGCGGATCGCCGCGCGGCCGAGCACAGGGCAGGCCCTTGGAACCGCGATTCGAACGATCACGCTCGATACCGAGCCGCTTCTGACCGGCTGGGTAAATACCCCCTCGGTGAACGCGCCCACGCGGATTGAGTACTCTGGAGCGGCGCTCAGCATCGCTTCAGCGGCCGCAGCGGTCGTGCCGATCACCTTCCCGGCCAATGCATTGACCGGGAGTGGCTCACTGAGCATTACGCTGCCGCTCGAGCGGCGCGACAATCTGGTTGCCGTTTCGGCGGCCGGTGTGACCGTGAACCGGGGTTACGGAAACCAGCAAACGGAACGCGGAATCGTTACCTTCTCCGGTACCGCTGCGGCGTTGTCCACCTACTTCAGCACGCCCAATCAGGTTGGTTTCAAGGCGCTCGGCGACAAAGCCGAATCCACCCTCAACTGGGAACTGTCCGACTCCTATGGCCGCCTGGTCAAGTTCTCCACGCAAGTCGTGCCCGTGGAGCCTGCAAAAGCCAGCGCACTTTCGCCGTTGCTATCAGCGCCATCGTTTGTGCAGTCGGTGGATGGCGCGGCGGTGGCGATCCCGATCGATTTGCGGGCGCCTGCTCGCCCCAATACCTCGGGCGCGCTCGATGTCACGCTGACCGCGACCGCAGGATCGCTGGCATTCTCCGGACACCCCACGCTCAACCTGCCTGCGACGATCGAGATTGGTAAAGAC
>RFXC01000235.1 GCA_009921765.1 Betaproteobacteria bacterium
CCGCCTGCGCTTTCGATCGAAACCACCATCACTTTCGGGTTCGTAACCTTCAGCTTGTCGGTGAGGTATCCGACGCCGGCCTTCGCCATCTCGGGATACATCCTCCTTCCGGATGTTCGGCTACGACTATGCTGCGAAGAAGTACGTCGCATTCGGCGAGTTCGCCGATTACGACAAGTACATGAAGTGATCCAACATCCCGGGGCCCCAATCATGCTCATTCAGGTCTTGCTCAGCGGAATCGCACTCGGCAGCATCTATGGTTTGGTGGCCCTGGGATTTGCAGTCATCTTCAAGGCAACCGATGTCTTCAATTTCGCGCAGGGCATGCTGGTTGCATTCGGCGCCTACTTTGCCGTCACCACCATCAACCTGCTCGGACTGCCTTTCCCGGTTGCCATTTTTGCCATCGTTGCCGCGAGCGCAGCGCTCGGCGTGATCATTCATGTGGTGTTCATTCAACCGCTCTCCGGGCGGCCAATGCTTGCCGTCATCATGCTCACGATCGCCCTCTCGATCGTGATGCGCGCGGTGATCGAAATTCTCTACGGGTTGCAGGGGCGCACTCTCACCACCCCCATCCCCACGGGCATTTTCATGATCGGCGAGGTGCGCGTATCGCAACTTCATCTGGTGGCTGCCAGCGTCAGCTGGGTCTGCATGGCCGCATTCTTTGCATTCTTCCGTTTCACCCCGATCGGGCTCCTGATGCGCGCGACCGCCGATGGCTACGAGGCGGCGCTGGTGTCGGGCATCAACGTCAAGGTGATGAACCGGCTTGCGTGGGGAATCGGTGCGTCGCTCGCAGCTGTCGGTGGTCTGTTTCTGGGACAGTTGCAGATTGTCTCAACCGAGCTTGAGCACATCGGTCTGCTTGCCTTGCCGGCAGTTGTCATCGGCGGCATGCAGAGCATCCCCGGCGCCATCATAGGCGGTCTGCTTGTCGGCCTCATCGAGCAACTGGCTGCCACCTACATCTCCCCCAAGTCCACCGATATCGTGGTCTATGGGTTGCTTCTCATGATTCTGATGGTGCGGCCCTGGGGATTGTTCGGGCAGCGCGAGCTGGGTCGCGTCTGAAATCACGAGATCAACGCCATGACTCACGACGTCGATTCTTTCCCGCGCGCTGGTCTGCCATGGGCACGCACCCTCCGCTGGCTGGTGGCCGTTGCTGCGCTCGTCTATCTGCCCACACTGCTTACGGAGCGGCAGATATTCGGATACGCGCTTTCCAATATGCAGCTTCTCAACATCGGCCTGAGTCAGGTCAATCTGATGCTGATCACGATGCTGGGCGCGCTCTCGCTCAACTATCTCACCGGATCGGCCGGGCTGATCTCGATCGGCCACGCCGCGTTCTACGCGGTGGGCGCGATGAGCGCAGCCATCACCGGATCCCAGTGGGGTTGGCCGTTTCCGGCGGTGCTCGTGGCAGCGGCCTTCAGCGGTGCGCTCGCGGGACTCTTTGCGGGGCTCCCCTCGCTTCGCGTGCGGGGGCTCTATTTCGTGCTGTCCACATTCGCGCTCCACTACATCGTGGTGTTCATTTTCATGGAGTACCAGTTCAAATTCTTTGACGTGGTGGGGGTGCCCTACAAGGCTGCCGAACTTGGCAGCTGGGCCCTCAACACACCCACGCGCTGGTACTTTTTCCTGCTGCCGCTGGTGGTCGCGGTGTACTGGCTGCTCCATAACAGCCTTCGCACGCGCGAGGGCCGCGCCATGCAGGCGATGCGCGACCACGAGCTCGCTGCCACCGCGAACGGCATCGACGTACGCATACTGCGGCTCAAGGCGTTCGCATTCAGCTCATCGATTGCAGCGGTGGGAGGCGCGCTCTATGCCTACTACCTCACCAATGTCACATCGGAATTCTTCGGCATTCAATTCGCCATTCAGTTCATCGCCATGATCATCATCGGCGGCATGGGCTCGCTACCCGGCGCGGTCGTGGGCGCCGCGGTGTGGCTGCTGCTGCCGTCCATCATCAACGGGCTGGCTGCGCAGGCGGGCGACACCACCGGGCTGGTACGCAGCATGCTGGTAGACCACAAGCCGCAGCTGGTGCAGGCGATCTTTGGTTCGGTGGTCATCCTGCTGTTGATCTTCGCGCCCTGGGGTATCACGGGAATGGTCAGCCGGTTGCAGGCAAAATTTGCTGCGCGGAGGGCCAAGTCATGACCCAGGCACTCGAGATTCGCGACCTCTCGGTCCGCTATGCGAGCAAAGGGCTTGCGCTTGACAGCGTAAGTCTCTCGATCCCGAAGTCGGGCGTGGTGGCGCTTCTTGGCGCAAACGGAGCCGGCAAGACCACGCTGATCCGCGCCATTTCCGGGCTGCTGCCGCTTCATGGCGGACAAATCGTTCAAGGCAGCATTCAAATGGACGGACAGTCCGTGCTGGGGGTTCCGGCCCACACGCTGGTGCGGCGCGGGCTCGGACAGGTCCCTGAAGGCCGTCTGGTCTTCAAGCAGTTGAGCGTGGAGGAGAATCTCAAGGTGGGCGCGGCCGTGCTGCCTCGTGCCACCGAGAGAGAACGGCTCGATGGCGTCTATGCGCTTTTCCCCAGATTGCTCGAGCGCCGGCGCCAGGCGGCAGGCTGGCTGTCGGGCGGCGAGCAGCAGATGCTTGCGCTCGGCCGCGCACTGGTTACCCAACCCCGACTCCTTCTGGTGGATGAACTCTCGCTGGGACTCGCGCCCCTGATCGTGAGTGCCATCTACAAGCAACTCGATCTGGTTGGCAAGACGCTAGGCGCTTCGATTCTCGTGGTCGAGCAAAACGCCCGGCTCGCGCTCAATTTCGCTGCCACCGCCTATGTCCTCGAGCGCGGCCGCATCACCCTCAGTGGACCATCCGAAGAAGTCGCCCTGAGCGCCGTGGTGCAGGAGTCCTACCTGGGCGCCATCAAGCAGGAGCGCGAGGCATGAGTCATCCCCTCTTGCAGGTTCGCGAACTGCTCATGCAGTTTCAGGGTCTGACCGCACTCGACCGTGTGAGTTTCGAGGTTCAGGCGGGTTCCATCACCTCACTGATGGGCCCGAACGGCGCCGGAAAGACCACGCTATTCAATTGCGTGACCGGCATGTACCGGCCGACTTCCGGCCGGGTTGAATTTGCCGGGCAGGACATCACCGCCAGACGCGCACACGACATCGCGCGCTGCGGCATCGCCCGTACCTTTCAGAATCTGGCGCTGTTCGGCGGTCTCAGCGTGCTTGAAAACCTGCTGGTGGGCACGTACCTGCAAGGGAAATCGGGCCTGCTTCAGGGCGCCCTGCTGTCGCGCGCCGCGCGCCGAGAGCGAGCCGAGGGCGTCGCCGCAGCCCACCAGGTGCTCAACTACCTCGGGCTCACCGACTCGGCACATCTCCTGCCAGGTGAGTTGCCCTATGGCCGCCAGAAACAGCTGGAGTTCGGGCGGGCGCTGATGCAGAAGGCCCGTCTGATTCTGCTGGATGAACCCATGGCAGGCATGAGCCAGGCCGAGAAGCAGGCCATGACCCAGCTGATCCTTCGGGTTCGCGCGGAGATGGGCGTGAGCTTTCTGCTGGTCGAGCATGATGTGCCGGTCATCATGGAGATTTCCGATCACATCGTTGTGCTCGATTTCGGCAGGAAAATTGCCGAAGGCAATCCGGCTGCAGTCCAGGTGAACCCCGACGTGATTGCCGCCTATCTGGGGCAGTGACCCACGCGCGAGGCGCCATTGGCCCTATGGCGCTATTGGCGCTCTATCTTCCGGCTGTCAATCACCCCCTGCCACTTGCGCAACTCGGTGGCCACGAACCGGTTGATCTCTTCCACCGAGCCCGCCTGCGGTTCGCCCCCAAGGTCGATCAGACGCCGGCTCATGTCGGGCTGGGCGAGCGCAGACCGAACCTGACTGTTGAGGTACTGAACGATGGGGTCGGGGGTTCCGCCGGTGACACCAAGTGCGATGAAGGACACCACCTCATACCCGGGCAAGGCCTCGGCTACGGTGGCAAGCTCGGGCATGACTGGATAACGATCCCGACTGGTTGCCGCGAGCGCCCGCAATTTGCCGCTCTTGATGAACTGCAGCGACAGCGTGGGGGCCTCAAAGAGGAAATCCACCCGTCCGGCAAGCGCTTCGCTCAGCGCAGTGGTGCCGCCACGCGTGGGGATGTGGACGGTTTCGATACCCGCCATCGCATTCAGAAGCTCAACCGTGAGATGCCCGATCGAGCCCACACCCGAGCTGGCGTAATTCAGCACGCCCGGATGCCGCCGGGCATGCGCAAGAAAGTCGGCAAAGCTGGTGTGTGGCGATTGCGCCGGCACATTGAGAATGAAGGGATAGGAGGTGACCATCGATACCATGGTCATGTCTTTGAGCGGATCGAAAACCGGCCTGGCCGCGAGCGCCGCCGCGGCCGGATACGCGCCGGTGACAAGCAGCAAGGTGTACCCGTCGGGCTTCGCGCGTGCCACGGCAGCCGCGCCCACCATACCCCCTGCACCCGGCCGGTTCTCAACCACGACGGGCTTGCCAGTGAGATCGGTGAGCTTCTGCGCCAGGAGTCGAGCCATGATGTCAGCCGAGCCCCCAGGCGCAAAAGGACAGACCAGCGTAAGGGGGCGGGCCGGATAGGCGCCAGGCAATGAATCAGCGGATACCGCCTGAGACCAGGCCGATGCGGGCGTAAGCGAAACCAGCACGAGCGACAGCACGGCTGCGCAGATCGCCCGGAACCGAGCGGTGACTGTGACGGACAGTGTGCGTCGGGCCAAAAAGCGAACAGGCGAATGCAACAAAGCTGTCATGGCTGGAGACTCCTATCGATTGATGCGGACACCGCCCGCCCTCACCTGATTCCGGCGCGGCGAGTCTGTGTGCCTGCATCGAAGGCCGGGAGACGTTAGGATAAAGGATCGAGCACGACAGGCAATCAACTCCGCAACGTCGGTCAACTGACCCTCTCAGTCACCCAACTTCCCACGACACAATCCAATGAGCGTACCCGAATCTCATCCAGCAAGCGTTGACGGCGTTCGGCTTCCCCGCCCCTTTCAGATCCGGCGGCTCGGTCACTTTGGCATCAACGTGGCATCGGTTGATCGAGCCATGGACTTCTACGGGCGACTGCTCGGCTTCGAGATTTCCGACCAGCTTGATTTTGGCCCCCGTCTTACGCCCGAAGCTCGCGCCGAAGTGGGCCCCACGGTGGGATTCTTCACGCGCCACGGAACCGATCATCATTCTTTCGTGATCTTTCCCCGGGCAGCGGTCCATGCAAGCAATCCCCACTACCGTGCCCATCCCCGCGTGAACATCAATCAGATCACCTGGCAGGTGGGAAGTCTGCGCGAGGTCGTTCAGGGGCTGGTCTGGTTCGAAACCCAGGGCGCCAAGATCATGCGTGCCGGACGCGACACGCCGGGGTCCAACTGGCACTTCTATCCGGCCGATCCGGCGGGTCATATCAACGAGTTGTATTACGGCATCGAGCAGATTGGCTGGTCCGGGCACTCCAAACCCGCAGCGGTGCACGACATCCGCTACACCCAGCCCCCGCAACTGCCGCACCGGTCGGAGTTCGACGAGGTGAACCAGGCGATCGCGAAAGGCGTGAACCTCGCGAGCGGCTATCGCCGGGCCACCGGTATTCCCGAGACCCATGATGTGGGGGGCGTGCTCCTGCCGCGGCCCTTCAAGGTGGTGAAAATCGGGCCAGTCCGCCTGTTTGTCGATGACATGGTGCAGGCCCTGCGCTTTTATCGCGACCTGATGGGGCTCGCGCTCACTGAAACCGTCGACGTACTGGGTGAGCCTTGCCACTTTCTGAGGGCCAACACCGAGCACCACTCGCTCGCGCTGTTGCCAGAGTCACTGCGGGGCAAACTCGGCATTGCGAATGGGCAGAGCCTCGCCGGATTCGGCTTGCAGGTCGGCACCTATGACCAGCTGCGGCGTGCAGTCACGTTCCTCGAGCAGCACGGCTGCACGCGTCTTGCACTGCCCCAATCATTGTCCCCAGGGATGGGCCATCACATCTGGCTGCAGGACCCTGACGGCAACGCCGTTCAGCTCTACTGGGAAATGGAGCAGATCGGCTGGAGTGGTCTGCCCTGCCCACCCGATCAGCGCCGCGTCTGGTCAAGCAACCCATCCGACTGGCCCGAGGTGATCGATGCCCGAACCGACAGCTTCATGGGCGAAGTGTTTCTTGGACCGATCAACTAGCCCTCGGAGGGTAGATGAACTGTGACATCCTGATTCGCGGCGGGACGGTCTTCGATGGCTCCG
>RFXC01000236.1 GCA_009921765.1 Betaproteobacteria bacterium
GGCATGGTGTTTCAGAGCTATGCCGTGTGGCCCCACATGACGGTGTTCGAAAATGTCGCGTTCGGGCTGCGGCTGAAAAAGACCGCCAGAAGCGAACTCGAAGACCGCGTTCACCGGGTGCTTGAACTCGTGGGTCTGAAGGGCTTCGGCGACCGCGATATTTCCAAGCTCTCGGGTGGTCAACAGCAGCGTGTAGCACTTGCGCGGGCCATCGTACTGGAGCCTAAAGTCCTGCTCTTTGACGAACCGCTCTCCAACCTCGATGCCAAGCTTCGCGAGCACATGCGCTTTGAGATCCGCGAGCTCCAGCAACGACTTGGCATCACCTCGCTCTACGTCACGCATGATCAGCAGGAGGCCATGGTGATTGCCGACCGGATCGTGTTGATGGACGGCGGCAAGATCGATCAAATAGGCGGACCTCAAGACATCTACCGAACGCCGGCCTCGCGGTTCGGTGCCGAATTTGTGGGCTTGGCCAATGTTGTGGCCGCCACAGTGACCGCGCCAGGCACGGTTCAAACCGAAGACGGCCACCTGCTCGAATGCGCCACCACGAACTTTGAAGTTGGCAGTGCGGTTGATCTCCTTTTCCGGCCTGAGGAGGTGGGCGTCTTCGCCGAGCGGCCATCGGGTCAAAACGTTATCGAGGCACGGGTCGAGCGCGTCTATTTTCTGGGCAACCTCGCCGATCTGTATGTACGCGTCGGCCAGTCCGACAGCTTGGCTTTGCCGAAGGCTGCCGTGTTCGGGAGCTGCGGCTGCAGCGCTGCGCGGACTGCGGGCGCTTTCGCCAGCCGCCGGCGCCGCGCTGCGCGCACTGCCGCTCGAACCGCGCTGACTGGACTGCCGTGTCCGGGCGGGGCGAAATCTTCACGTTCACCATCGTCCGCCACGCAGCCAACCCGGTGCTCCGCGAAGCCTTGCCCTACAACGTGATCGTGGTCCTGCTGGATGGTACCGAAGGGGTCAGGCTGGTGAGCAATCTCATCGATTTGCCCCCTGAAGAGATTCAAATCGGGCAGCGGGTGGTGCTCCACTGGGACCTGCGCGGCGCCATGCCGCTTCCCTGTTTTCAACTCGACCCCGATCCGAAGGTAACCCATGGCTGAGGGACAACCCCCAACCCAACCACCGGTGGCAGGCAACTGGGGCCGTTGGGGAAAAGAAGATGAACGCGGCGCAGCCAACCACATCGGTGCCGATCACATCCGTCATGCTGCCGGTCTGATTCGCGAGGGCAAGGTCTACAGCCTCTCCATACCGGTGCAGCAGACTGACGTGCCGGTCGCCCCGCGCCGCTCGCCCTGTCTGCATTTCATGACCCTGGACGGCGGCGACTATGCCGCGGGCCTGCGGCGGAAGGCGGGCTACCAGGCAGCCGATGACTACATCAGCCTCCCCACCCACGGCACCACACACATCGATGCCCTGTCGCACGTCTGGTACGGCGATCAGCTCTACAACGGTTATCTGGGATCGCTGGTGCGTTCAAGCGGCGCCAAAAAGCTGGGCATCGAAAAGCTTGGCTCACTGGTCGGGCGCGGAATTCTGCTCGACCTGGCTGGCTCAATTGGCCTGGCCCACCTCGAGGGCGGCGCGGTCATCACCGCTACCGATCTTCAGCAGTGCGCCGCACGGCAGGGGACCGAGATCCGACGCGGCGATATCGTTCTGTTTCGAACCGGCTGGCAGCAGGTCTTTCGCGAGCAGGGCTCGGGCGCATTCTTTCAGTCTGAGCCCGGAATCGGACTGGATGCCGCGCAGTTTCTTGCCGACGTGGGCGTGGCGGCTGTCGGCTCGGACAACTACGGCGTCGAAGTGGTGCCAACGGAAAACGCTGAGCCGTCTCCCGTGCACCGGCTGCTCATTCGCGACTATGGCGTCTATCTGATGGAGCTCCTCGCCCTCGATCAGTTGGCCGCAGACCGGCGCTTTGAATTCATGTTTGTCGCCGCACCACTTCAGATCACGGGCGGAACGGGCAGCCCCATCAATCCCCTCGCCATCACCTGATGCACAGCGCCCCCATTCGCATTGCTCACTGACCCTGCGTACTGACCGAACCCATGTCTGCCTCCGGCCACCGCTTTCCCGATCAGATTGCCATCGTCGGCATTGGTGAAACCGCGTACACACGCCACGGCGGAGCCACCGACAGCGAGTTCGAGCTCTGCTGCCAGGCGGTTCTGGCCGCTGCCGCCGATGCCGGTATCGATGCGAGTGACATCGATGGTTTCTGCTCGTTTGCAAATGAGCGACAGGAGCCGGTGGTGCTTCAGCAGACCCTTGGAATTCCAGCGCTCCGCTTTTCAAATATCGTTTGGGGCGCGGGCGGCGGCGGCGCCTGCGGTTCGGTGCTTAACGCCGCACTCGCCCTGCACGCCGGCATTTGCCGTTATGTCGTGGTTTACCGATCTATCTGCCAGGGCCAGTTCGAGCGCTTCGGCCACTACCGCATCCGACCCTGGGGAAGTCAGTGGATGGCGCCCTATGGGCTGATGTCGCCCGCGCAAATGGTGGCGCTCACCTTCAACCGCTACCTGCATGAAAACGGCGCGAGCGCTGATCACCTGGCCGAGGTTGCGCTTGCCTTTCGCGCACACGCCCAGCAAAACCCACGCGCCGTGACCTTTGGCCACCCGCTCTCGCTTGAGCAGTACCAACGCTCGCGGTTGATCGCAGACCCGTTCCGGGCACTCGATTGCTGCCTGGAAACCGATGGCGCATGCGCACTCATTCTGACGACCGCAGACCGTGCGCGCGACACCCGATCGCGTCCGGTTCACTTGCTCGCGGCCGCCCAGGCCAGTGGGCCGGGTTGGGGTCAGGGGCCCATGGGCTCGCACAACATGCCGCTTGAAGACTACGCTTCAACCAACTCGCGCCTTCTGGCACGCGATCTGTTCGCCATGGCGGGCATCCGCCCCGCTGACATCGATGTGGCGCAGCTCTACGATGCGTTTACCGGCGTCGTCACCATGGCGCTCGAAGATTTTGGCGTGTGCGAGCGCGGCCAGGCGCCCGATTTCATCGAACAAGGCAATCTGCGCTGGCCAAACGGCCGGCTTCCAGCCAATACCTCAGGCGGCTTGCTCTCAGAAAGCTATCTACAGGGGCTGAACCTGGTCATCGAGGGCGTTCGCCAGATGCGCGGTGAGTCCACCTGCCAGGTGCCGGCAGCCAACACCTGTCTGGTGACCAGTGGTGGCGCGAACGCCCACAAGAGCGCCCTGATCCTCGCCCGTCAGGCAGCCTAGGAGGCCCCCATGAATGGCGATCTGACCCGACTCAAAGCGCTCAGCGACCAGACCGCGATCGTCGGCGTAGGCGCCTCCAGGCAGGGCAATTTTCCTGACTCCGATCCCTACACCCTCGCTATCCAGGCCCTGCACGTCGCACTGGATGACGCCGGTCTCACCAAGTCCGATATCGACGGGCTGATCGTGCAGGGCCCCGGCAACGTGAGCTTCGTTCGGATGGGAGAGATGCTGGGTATCGATCCGGTGGCCGGCGCCAATTTCGACGTTGGCGGTCTGGCCACAGGCCCACTGATCCAGCAGGCCGCGATGATGCTTCACGCCGGCCTCTGCCGAACCGTCGCCCTCGTCTACGGCAACGCGTCGCACGCCGAGGGCAGAAAATTCGGCGGCGATACCGTGGTGACTCCCGGCCGCGAATATTCCAGCGCGTTTTACTACTACGGTCTCACCTCGCCCGGTGCGGCCAGCGCGTTCCAGACACGCCTGCACTTCAACACCTACGGAACCAGGCCCGAGCAACTCGCCGAAGTTGCCATTTCACAGCGCCGCCATGCCGGTCTGAATCCCAACGCGCTCAAGCGGGAACCGCTCACCCTCGAGCAATACATGAACGCGCGCTTCGTATGCGAGCCTTTACGGCTCTACGACTACTGCATGATCAACGATGGCGGCGTGGCCCTCATCATGACCAGCACCGACCGCGCACGCGACCTCGCAAAGCCGCCAGTACTGATCGCCGGGATTGGAAGGCAGGACAGCTATCGCCAATCGTCCATGCCCAGTTACTCGCTCTGGCGCGACACCATGCCCAAAGCGGCGGAGCAGGTCTATGCCATGGCAGGCATCAGCCGAAGCGACGTCGACGCGCTCATGATTTACGACAGCTTTTCCATCAACATCTGGCTGTCTCTCGAGAACTTCGGTTTCTGTCAGCCGGGTGAGGCGGGCGACTTTGCCACGGCCAGGCGAATGGCGCTGGACGGTGATCTGCCAGTCAACACACACGGCGGGCACCTGTCAGACAGCTATATGCAGGGCTGGCTTCACCAGGTTGAAGCGGTCAGACAGTTGCGCGGCGAAGCCGGCGCACGTCAGCTCCAGGGCGCGAGACACATCCAGTACATCTGTCGCGGCAACCTCTGCAGCACCATCGTTTACCGGAGTGCAGCATGAAGCCTCTGCCCAAGGTTCTGCCGCTTGAACGCCCCTATTGGGAGCACGCGAAGGCCCACCGGCTTGCCTTGCAACGCTGCTCCCGCTGCAGCGAGTTTCGCTTTCCGGCTTCGCCCGTTTGCCCGGCGTGCGACAGCGATCAAAGCGAATGGACACCCACCCGAGGTCGGGGCGAACTGGTGTCGTGGGTCGTCTTTCACAAGAGTTATTTCCGGTCGTTTGATGAAGACCTTCCCTACAACGTCGCCCTGGTTCGTCTGGACGAAGGGCCGGTGGTGTGTGCGAACGTGGTGGGCATCGACAATCAGGCCCTTGCCATGGGGATGCGCCTGAAGGCCTGCTTTGACGATATCAACGACGAGTTTTCAATCCTGCGATTTCAACCCGAATGAACCTTCAGGACATTTACCGACTGCCACTCGAGCAGCGTGCCATCGGCCCCATCCTGCGCTTGCGCGCTGAGCACGATGGCGAACGCACCTACCTCACCACGCCCGAGGCCACCTTCACGTTCGCTCAGGCCGACCTGCTCTCGCGTGCCGTCGCGCGGGGCCTCGCCCGGCGCGGTATCGGTCGGGGCGATCGCGTGGCGATGATGTTGCCCAACTGCGCAGAGTTCGTCTGGGTCTGGTATGGCTGCGCGCTGCTGGGCGCCACGATGGTGCCGGTCAACAACACCTATGTGGGCGAGATGTTCGACTACGTCCTGCGCGACTCGGGTGCGAAAGGGCTGGTGGTGCATGTCGATCATCAAGAGGCGATCACAACGCTGAGTGAGCAGACCCGCGCCCAGTTGGAATGGATCGTTGTGGTGGGCGATACATCCCAGACATCGTCTGCCTGGCACGAGGGTCTCCAGCCTTTTGATCAGCTGCTCCTCCACCAGGGAAGCGATCCGGAGGTGAGCTGCGACCATCGCGACATTCAATGCATCATGTACACCTCGGGTACCACCGGGCCATCAAAGGGCGTCATCATGCCCAACGGCCATTTCTTCGCGTCAGCGATGGTGTTTCTTCGCGCGCTCGGCCTCACCGCTGAAGACATCCTGTTCACACCCCTTCCGCTATTTCACGGGTTGGCGAGCCGGCTCGGCGTGCTGCCTTGCCTGATGGTGGGCGCCCAGGTCAGCATCGCGCCACGTTTTTCAGCGTCACAATTCTGGGAGCAGGTCTGTGCGGCCAACGCAACCGTCGCGCACACGATTTTTTCCCTTCCCCCGATGCTCAAGGCCCAGCCGGTAAGTCCCTGGGAAACCAAACACCGGCTGCGCGCCATGTACAACTCCAACTACGACCCGGAGTTCGAAGAGCGATTCAAGGTTCGCGTGGTGGAGGCTTATGGACTCACCGAAACCGGTCTGACCATCTACACCAGCTGGCCGCATCGAAAGCCAGGTTCGTGTGGTCAGGTGGACCAGGACTGGGAGGCAAAAATTGTGGGCGAAGACGGTCGGGAGCTGCCACCTGGCGAGTCTGGAGAGCTCACGATGCGCCCGCGTCTACCTTGGATCATGATGCGGGGTTACCTCAACAAGCCAGCAGCCACCCTCGAGTCGATCCACGAGAAGCTGTCGGACAACCAGGCGCACCGCCGCGCCGAACTGCTCGAGTGGATCATCATCCTGCTCATCTCGGCCGAGATCGTGTTCAGCGTGGTGGCGTTCCTGCGGCACTGAACGCGCAATGGGACCGGTGGGAGTCGCACCCACACGCCGGTTTCCCGGCCGCGGCTTTTAAGGCCGCTGCGTCTGCTGTT
>RFXC01000237.1 GCA_009921765.1 Betaproteobacteria bacterium
GCCCGCGTGGCAGGGGCGTGAAGCGGTGCAGGCGCGACTACCCGCTCTGCGCGCGCAAGTCGCCGAGGCCGATCTGATGGTGGCCGAGGCGCGCCGCCTCAGCTCGGCGGCTGCTGCGTCGCCCCGCCCGTCGCTTCAATCGGTACGGGTCCGGCTCGAGCAATCACTTGAGGCAGCCGGACTGCGACCGGGCCTGCAGCAGATTCAGGCCACCGAGTCGCTCATCGACCTGCGCCTGCGCGGCGTGCCCTTCGCGAACTGGGTCAACTGGCTCGATGCCGCGCTTCGCGAGACCCGCTTGCGGGTGGCCGATCTTTCAGTGACGCGCGACGCTGAGCCCGGGCTGGTGAGCGTGCGCATGGTTCTGGAGCTTCCAGGGGGCGACCGGCGATGACAGCCCGAACGGTCTTCGCTGTGGCGGTCACGGCACTGATGTCGTTACTGGTTGCGCTGGGCGTGGTGTTCACCACAGCGCCAGCAACCTGGCTCGATGCGCTCGCTGCCAGCCTCACAGGCAGCAGGCTGCGACTCGCCGAGGCCACCGGCACGGTGTGGCGGGGGAGCGGCCGTCTGGTCTGGGTTGACACGGGTGAGTCGGCGCAAACGCGGCGCTCGCTCGCAGGCGTAGCCCTGCCTGGGCGGATTCACTGGCAGCTTGCGCCGGCGCCGCTGTTCCTGGGCCTGATCGAGGCAACCCTGAAGGTCGATGGCATGACTCAGCCCGTGGCGCTCCAGGGAAGCTGGCGCGAATTGAGGCTGGGCAACGGACGGCTGGAGCTGCCGAGAATCGAGCTGGGTGCGCTGGGATCGCCCTGGAATACCGTGCGCCCTGCCGGTGCCGTCATGCTGTCATGGTCCAACATCATGCTGGGGCCGCAGCGGTTTGATGGCGGGGTCACGATTGAACTGCGAAATGTTGCCTCCGCGTTGAGCGCGGTTCGGCCACTGGGCAGCTACCGGATCGAAATTCAGGGCCAGGGCACTCAGGCCACGATCAACATGCAGACACTTGATGGGGCCCTGACGCTCACTGGTCAGGGGGCGGCCAGTGCGCGCGGTTTTTCGTTCGTGGCACGTGCCCAGCCAGCGCAGGCCGACGATCCCCGGTTGCAGGGTCTGCTCGGGTTGGTCGGGATACGCGATGGCGAACAGACGATTATCAGAGTAGGGTCATGAACAACAGTCTCATGCGCAGAATCATTCGTACCCAGCCCCGGCCCGCAACAGGCGTCGCCGCGCGCGGCCCCGTCGTGGTCAGTGCGCCGGTCCCGCTTGCAACCAGCATCGCTGCATGGGGTCTCGCCGCGGCTGCTGCGCTGGTCTCGCTTGCAGCCAGTGCCCAGCCCGCCGCGCCAATGCAGCCCGCTGCCGCGGCAGCTCCGGGCGGTGCGGCTGCCGCGCCGCCGCCGCTCGCGCCGCGCGGCGACGATGTGGTGCTCAACTTTCGCGATGCGGAGATCGAATCCATCGCCAATGCATTCGCCCACCTGATCGGCCGCAATCTGGTCGTCGACCCGCGCGTGCGCGGCAAACTCACGCTGGAAACCGCGCGGCCGGTGGGGCGTCAGCAGGCGTTCGAACTGTTCCGGATCGCGCTGCGCGGCCTCGGGTTTGCCTATGTGGACGTGGGCGGCATCGGGCGGATCGTGCCGGAGGCCGATGCCAAGGTGCTGGCCTCCGCTGTGCTGGGCCCCGAGGCACCCGCTGCCCCGGCTGGCGAGCAGGTCATCACGCAGGTGTTCCGGCTGAAGCATGAAACCGCGGCCAACCTGGTGCCGGTGCTGCGTCCGCTCATCACACCGAACAATTCAATCGTTGCCTACCCGGGCAACAATTCGCTGGTGGTCACCGACTATGCGTCCAACATGGCCCGGCTCGCCAAGATCATTGAATCGATCGATACCGCGATTGCGAACGAGGTTGAAGTCATCCCGATGGTTCACGCGCTCGCCATCGACGTGGCGGTGGCCGTCAACCGCATGCTCGATGAAAGCGCACGCGCAGGCGCGCAACAGCAGCAGTCGGATCCCACCCAGCGCGTGACGGTGTTTGCCGATGCCCGCCTCAACTCGGTGCTGGTGCGCACGTCCAGTCCCGAGCGCATGAGGCTTGCGCGCAGCCTGATCGCGCGGCTGGATGTGGCGAGCAGCGAGCCCGGCAACATTCATGTCGTCTATCTGAGAAACGCAGAGGCGGTTAAGCTCGCGCAAACCCTGCGCGGCGTGCTGGCAGGTGACGGGGGGCAGGGCTCGGGTCAAAGTTCCACGACCTTTGGTCAAAGTTTGTCCGGGGCTGCGGGCCAGCAGGCTTCGCTCGGCGGAACCAGCCTGGCGAGCGGCCCTCAGTCGGGACAGGGTGCGCTTGGCGGCAATGCGCCGCTGGGCGGCTCGATGGGCCAGTCCGCAGCCAGTGGTGGGCAGCCGTCGACAGCCACCAGTGTCCGGGTGGGTGGAGCCATCATTACCGCCGATCCGGCGAGCAATGCGCTGATCATCACCGCGCCCGATGCGATCTATCGAAGCCTGCGCGCGGTTATCGACAAGCTTGATGCGCGACGCGCCCAGGTGTTCATCGAATCGCTCATTGTCGAGGTGCAGGCCGACAAGGCGGCCGAACTCGGCATCCAGTGGCAGTTCCTCGGGGCGCCCGAGGGGTCGACCCGCGGGTTTGGCGGCACCAACTTCGGTACGGGTGGAGCCAATATTGCGGCGCTTGCCGCCGACCCCAAGCAGATCGCCAACGCCAATGGCCTCAACATCGGCGTGGTCCGGGGCACCGCGCAAGTGGGGACCACCCAGATTCTGAATCTGGGCCTCCTCGCCCGCGCCCTGGAATCGGACGCATCGGCCAATGTTCTGGCAACGCCCAACCTGCTTACGCTCGACAATGAAGAAGCGCGCATCATGATCGGCCAGAACGTGCCGTTCATTACCGGTCAGTTCACCAGTCTCGCCAATGCGGGCGCTGCCACCGCCAATCCGTTCCAGACGATCGAGCGGCGCGACGTTGGAACCACGCTGCGGGTGCGACCCCAGATCTCGGAGTCAGGCACGCCGCTTGTCGGTGGATTGTTCCGCTATGAAAGCCGCAAGCGGGTGAAGAACAACCTTCTGGTGTTCCTCCGTCCCGTCGTCCTGCGCGACATGGACGCGGCGAACGCGGTGTCGGCCAATCGCTACGACTATATCCGCGCCATCCGGAACGACGTCCGGCTGCCTTCGCGAAGCGGCTTGCCCGACCTGACCAGCACGCCCCTGCCGGCGCGTCCGGAAGCGCCCGAGGGTCAGCCTCGGCTGCCCGCCGCGGTCAGGCAGCCCGGGTTTAGCTTCTTTCCCCAGGCACCGTCGGCCCCGGACCTGCCCAAAGTCGATACGCCCTGAGCCTGTCCGGTCAGACTGTCCGCTTCATGACCATGCAACCCGTTCCCGCCTCTCGCTACGTGCCCTATGCCTTTGCACGCGCCAACCAGATTCTGGTTGCTGCGGCGAGCGCCGAGGCGCTCGAAATCTGGATTGGCGAGCGCACGCCGCTACGCGCAGTGGCCGAGCTTTCGCGCACCGTGCCCCTGCGCCTGGTGTCGGTCAGAAAGCCCGCCGATGAACTCGATTCTGCGATCACGCGCGCCTATGCGCAGCGCGAGGGGTCGGCTGCTGCAGTGGTCGATGAGGTGGAAAGCGATCTCGATCTGTCGCAGCTCATGCAGGACATTCCGCGCATCGAAGACCTGCTCGAGTCCGAGGACGATGCGCCCATCATCCGCATGATCAACGCGCTTCTCACGCAGGCAAGCCGCGACGGCGCATCCGACATTCATTTCGAGGCGTTCGAGAGCGCTTCGGTCGTGCGATTCCGGGTCGATGGCACGCTTCGCGACATCGCCCGGCCGCGTCGCGAATTGCATGCGGCGATCGTCTCTCGGGTCAAGATCATGGCGCAGCTGGACATCGCTGAAAAACGCTTGCCCCAGGACGGCCGCATTGCGCTTCGAATCGGGGGGCGTGCGGTCGATGTACGCGTCTCCACGTTGCCCACGGGCCACGGTGAGCGCGTGGTGCTGCGGCTTCTGGACAAGGAAGCGGGACGGCTCGATCTTCAATCGCTGGGAATGAGCGTGCCCACGCTTGCGGCATTCGACCGCCTGGTGCATAAACCACACGGCATTCTGCTGGTGACCGGGCCCACTGGTTCCGGCAAGACCACGACGCTCTACGCCGCGCTGGGCCGCCTCGATTTCAATCGCATGAATGTGCTCACGGTGGAAGACCCCATCGAATATCACCTTGAGGGTATCGGTCAAACCCAGGTGAACGCACGGATCGATATGAGTTTTGCGAAGGCGCTTCGAGCCATCCTTCGACAGGATCCCGATGTCGTCATGATCGGCGAGATCCGCGACCTTGAAACCGCGCAGATCGCGGTGCAGGCCTCGCTCACCGGCCATCTGGTGCTCGCCACGCTTCACACCAACGATGCCGTGTCGGCGGTGACCCGCCTCACCGATATGGGGATCGAGCCCTTCCTGTTGTCGTCGTCGCTGCTTGGAGTGGTCGCGCAGCGGCTGGTCCGCCGACTCTGCGAGCAATGCCGCGAGCCTGATCCGGTTGCCGGGGGCTGGCGGGCGGTGGGGTGTCCGGCGTGCGATCGAACCGGCTACCGCGGGCGCACGGGCGTGCATGAGCTCTTCGTGGTCGACGATACGGTACGCGCGCTCATTCACCGTGGTGCTTCCGAGAGCGAGCTGCGCGATACCGCACGTCGCGACGGCATGATGTCGATGCGCGAGGATGGTCAGCGCTGGGTCGAGGCCGGTGTCACGTCAGCCGATGAGGTGGTGCGTGTCACACGCGACTGACCGGGCTTTTGCGCAGGGCGTTCGCTGATGCCGGCTTTTCGATTCGAGGCCTCGGACGCCGCAGGCAGGATCGAACGCGGTCTGATCGACGCCGATTCGCCACGCCATGCCCGGGCGCTGCTTCGAGAACGGGCGCTGGCTCCGCTCGACGTTGAGCCTTTGCAAACGTCATCCGGCGCGACGCGCCGCACAATCGGTGCACGCCTTCGCACCAGTGATCTGTCGCTCGCCACCCGGCAGCTCGCGAGTCTGCTGTCTGCGCGACTGCCGCTCGAACAGGCGCTCGATGTCGTGATTGAACAGGCCGAGGGCCGGACGGTGCGCGAGCGGTTCGCTGCGGTGCGAGCCGAAGTGGTGGGCGGGCAGACGCTTGCGAGCGCGCTGTCTGGCTATCCACGCGACTTTCCCGAGGTGTATCGCGCGCTGGTGGCAGCAGGGGAACAATCGGGCGATCTCGCGGGCGTGATGACCCGGCTCGCTGACTACATCGAAGCGCGTGGCGCGCTGGTTCAGCGTGTTGCGCTCGCTCCTCACTTACGTGGTGCCGCAGGTGATCGATGTGTTCCGGCAGACCGGTCAGGCGCTGCCGTTTCTCACGCAGGCGCTGATCGTGGTCTCCGACTTCACGCGCCAGTGGGGCTGGGCGGTGGCGCTTCTGCTGGGGGCGGGTTGGATTGCGTGGCGTGCTGCGCTGCGTTCGCCCACGGTGAAACTCGCCTGGCACACCCGCGCGCTGTCGCTGCCGATCGCGGGGCGATTGCTGTCAGGCCTTGAGACCGCGCGTTTTGCGTCCACGCTGTCCATTCTTGTCGCTTCGGGGGTGCCGCTGATCCGGGCCCTGGAGGCGGGCGCCCAGACGCTCGCCAACGAGGCGCTCAAGCACAACGTGCATGATGCGATCGGTCGGGTGCGGGAGGGCGTGTCGCTCGCGAGGGCGCTATCTGCCGCCAGGCGTTTTCCGCCTCTGATGGTGCACCTCATTGCCAGTGGCGAAGCCACTGGAACGCTCGCCGACATGCTTGAGCGCACTGCCCGGACGCTCAGCTCGGAAACTGAGCGTCGCGCACTCGCCCTCACCAGTCTGCTCGAGCCGCTCCTGATCCTGGTGATGGGCGCCATCGTGTTGCTGATCGTGTTGGCGGTGATGCTGCCGATCATCGAGATCAATCAGCTGGTGCGCTGAGCGTCATTCAAATCCGCATCGCCTGCGCGTAGCCTGTGAGTTCCAGGTAGCCGCGG
>RFXC01000238.1 GCA_009921765.1 Betaproteobacteria bacterium
GTCGCGGCGCGAACCCGTCGAGGAAAATCGTATCTGCACGCAGCGCGAGTCGAGGCAGCATCCGTGCCGCGTCTCCAAACGCGAGGGTGAGCCGAAGCCGCCCACCCGCCAGCGTCAGGCGGTGCAGGCCCGGTAGCGCAAGCGGCCAGCGTGCTGCGAGTTCACGCAGCAGCGGTTCGCCCGCCACCCCGCAGGCCTCGTGCGCGGACAGGAGATCGGGGCGGGCGAGGGGGTGCGCCTCGATCGATACAAAGTCGAGACGCCCGGCAGGATTCGCATGCAGATGAAACGCGCGGTAAGCCGCAAGAAGGTTGAGGCCCACCCCAAACCCGATCTCAAGGACGCACGCGCGATGCGCGCCAGACCATCGCTCGGGAAGCTTGCACCCTTGGGCGAATACTGCTTCCGATTCAGCCATGGCACCGGCCCGGCTGCGATAGACATCGCCAAACAGGCCACTGACAGGCGCCCCGGTCTCATCAAACTGAAGCGGCGGGTGTTCGAGCCTTGGCATATTGAAGCGCGATGCCTCTGGGGCCCTGTGTCAACCCACCGGGATAGGCGCCGCGGCCCGCTCCTGCATCACCCTGGGCACGGGGCGCGTGTTCATCATCATCTGTGCGATGCCAGCGGTGAGCCCGATGATGACAGCGATCCGCCACGCCCACTCGTAAGAGCCAAGCGTTGAATAGATCAGCCCGCCGCCCCAGGCGCCGAGAAATGAGCCCGCTTGGTGGCTGAGAAAGGCAACGCCGGTCAGCGTCGCCACATAACGAATCCCGAACAGATGAATGACCAGACCATTCATAAGGGGAACCACGCCCAGCCAGATCGCTCCCATCCCTGCGGCAAACAGCAGCGTGGAGATGGGGGTGGGCGGGAACAGGAAATAGGCCGTGATCAAGAGCGAGCGGGCAACATAAATGCCGCCCAGCAGCAGGTGTCGGGGCAGGCGGTCGCCAAGCCACCCGAACAGGATTGACCCCAGCGCATTGAATAGACCGATCAGGGCGAGCGCAGTCGCGGTAACACCAGGTTCGATGCCACACAAATCCAGGTAAGTGGGGAGATGGGTCGTGAGAAAAACCAGTTGCAGCCCGCACACAAAAAAGGCTGCCGCCATCACCAGATAGCCGCGATGCGAGGTGGCTTCACGCAGGGCCTCGCCCACAGACTGCTGCATGCCGACTGAGGACGTGGTGCGGCTGACGCGATCAACGCCACCCGCCATCAGAGCGGCTGGAATCATGACGCAGGCCAGCGCCACGAAGGCTGCCATCGCCGTCTGCCAACCCCCCGTGCTGATCAGCCCTTGCGCAAGGGGAGAAGTAAAGACCAGGCCCAGCGAACCTGCCGCTGAGACCGCGCCCATTGCGAAGCTTTGCCTGGCCGGCGAGACGGCGCGTGAAGTGATCGCCATGCTGAGGTTTGAACCCGTGCAGGCGAGCGCCACACCGATCAGTACGCCGATCCCGAGCGTCAGCAAAACGGGAGACGTCGCGAAGATGCTGATGAGGAGCCCGAGCGCGTAACAACACGCGCCGCCTGCGGCAACCCAGCGCGCACCGAAGCGGTCGACCAGTGCGCCGGTGAAGGGCTGTGTGAAACCCCAAACCATGTTTTGAACCGCGACCGCCAGCGAAAAATCGGCTGTGGTGATTCCGATGGTTCGAATCATCTCGGGCTGAAACAGACCGAGACTCTGTCGCATGCCGAGAGCCAGCGTGAGCATAGTGGCCGCACCAATCAAAATGGCGGATTGGGCGCGAGGCGCGAGCGGTTCGGTTCGCATGGCGCAAAGTGTACCTCCGTCGTTCGAATACACTGAGCCGGTGACTTTCAAATCCAGACTATCGCGTAGTTCTTCTGCGGCGCTTGCGGGTGTTGCCACGGTAGCGTTGCATGCGCTCGTCGTGGGCTGGGTGATACACATCAGCGACCCGCAGATTCCCTTGCCGTCGCCGTCTCCGATTCGAATTGAGGTGCTTCCCGCGCCCGCCGCGCGCCCTGATCCGGCAGCCCCGATTTCGCCCTCTGCGGCGCGCCCGCCCGAGCCCGGCGCGGAACGCCAGAGCCTGAAGGAACAGCCCGCGCGGTCTGCCACTGCCAGCGCGGTGGGTTCGGTTCGCGCTACCCCGCTTGCCCAGACAGCGCCGACGTCGACCGCTGCACCAGCCCCGCCGGCGACGTCGTCCAGCTCCGTCGCAGCAATCGAGGCCGACGAATTCAGCCCACAGTCGTCGAGCGGGAGGGACTTTGAGCCTGCCGACAGTCACGCAGACCATCAGGCCGCCAGACCGAGCGATCCGGCCGGGCAGGTTGACGATCGTGCGGCGCCGCACGCGGCCGATGCCATCGAGCTCGCCAGCCAGAATGAACATCCGCAGCCGTCAACCACCGCACCATCGGTGACGGCGAGAGCCGATCCTTCTGCTCCCCAACGCCAACCGTCTCCGTCAGTACAGGGACGCTGGCGCTATCAGGTCTTTTACGGCGACTACGTTGCGAACAATCAGGTGGCGACGCTCGACTATGTGCTGAACATCCAGAGCGAAAAGTACCGTTTGCATACGGAGGGACATGCGGTCGGGCTGCTGGCGCTCTTTTATCGTGGATTTTTCACGCAGGTGAGCGAGGGTGTGTTCGATGCCGCGGGTTTTCGCAGTGAACGGTATGAGGAGCGGCGTGGCGACCGGCCGCCTCGCATCGTGCGGATGGAAAGTGCAAACAACACCCGAGTCGTGCGCTTTGAAGATGGCCGGAGCGAGATCACGTCGGCACTGGCGCAGGACCGCCTGTCCCTGGCCGCGCAACTTGCCTGGGTTGCCGCACAGCGGTCCGACGGCCTTCGCGAAAAGGAATTGACGATTCCGTTGGTCGGGGTCTCGTCAGTGCGGCTCTTGCGTTTTCAGGTGACCCCCGCACAAATTCTGGAACTCGCGGGGGGCGTCCGGCAGCTCACCCGGCTCCGTTCTGAGGATGGCGACGGAGAACGCCCGGGGAGCGTTGAGATTTGGCTCTCTGAGTCGGGCGACCTGATGCCAATCCGGATTCGACTTGAGGACCGAAACGGTCATGTCCTCGATCAATTGATTGGAAGCGATTGAGCGCTGGCCGCGGGCAGCACAGTGCCCTCGCAGTCACCGAATCCAATGCTTCGAAAACCTTCTCGCTCGGCACGCGCGCGAAGAATTACGGTGTCGCCATCAGCGAGGAAGGTTCGCTCCTCGCCGCCTGGAAGTGTGATCGGGCGCTTGCCACCTTGTGTGAGTTCGATGAGCGCACCGGACTCGCCGGCGCCAGGTCCCGATTGCGTGCCGCTGCCAATCAGGTCGCCCGCGCAGAGGTTGCAGCCGTTGATGGTGTGATGCGCAACCATCTGCGCAACAGTCCAGTAGTTATGCCTGAAGTTGGTCTTCGATAGCCGATGTGGGGTCCGTCCGGCCTGGGTCATGGCATCGGTGCGCAACCAGGCCTCGAGCCCGATATCGATCGCACCACGCTCGCGGTTCAACGTGGATTCGAGGTAGGAAACGGGCTGCGGATCGGCTGAATCACGGTGCCATGACGAACGGAAAGGCTCAAGCGCCTCCATGGTGACGACCCACGGCGATACGGTTGTTGCGAAATTTTTGCTAAGCAGCGGGCCCAACGGCTGATACTCCCAGGCTTGAATGTCACGCGCCGACCAATCGTTCAGCAGCCCCAGACCGAACACATGCTGGTTTGCCTGATCGAGCCCGATTGGGTCGCCGAGCGAATTTCCGGTACCAATCCAGATGGCAAGCTCGAGCTCGTAATCGAGACGGCGGGTGGCGGTAACAATGGGCACGGATTCGCCTGGCGGCATGACTTGCCCTTTGGGGCGAAAGAAGCGCTGACCGCTCACGCCGATCGATGACACCCGCGCGTGATACCCGCAGGGCAGCCATTTGAAGTTGGGCATCAACGGATTGTCGGGCCGGAACAGCCGTCCGACATTGAGTGCGTGATCCAGCGACGTATACATGTCGGTGAAGTCGCCAATCTGAGCGGGCACCGCGAACTCGGCCTCTGCGATCGGAATCAGCGCAGGCGCGAGGTGCGTGTGGTGGGGCGAACCTTGCCGCAGCCCACGTGACAACGCCTGACGAAGCGCGCTCCAGTGGCGGGGTCCAAGTGTCATCAGGCGATTGAGGGTAGGGCTGTCGCAAGCGGCAGCCGCCTCGCGTTCGGTAGTGCTGAGGTCGGTCAGCCCGAGCAGCCGGGTTACCGGCAGGATCTGATCACCAATCGCCACGCCGATCTGATGCGCGACACCAGAACCCTTCCTGCGAAACGCGCCGTAGGGCAGGTTCTGAACGGGGAATTCACTGTCCGCTTCATTGGCTGAGGGTACCCAGCTGAGGAGGGAAGCCTGGTGCGTATCGTTCAGCATGATCGTCGGGCGCCTATTTGAACCGGTAAAAATCGCGATTGAGCACGGCCGCCACCGCAGTCACTTCCTCGGGAAAGAGCTGCAACTTGAGTTCGGTATTGCACTGCTCCACCATCCCGCGCAGGAAGCCTGCAGTATTGATGCGGCCCTGAGGCCGGTAGATCGACGTACCGTCGCCACCGAATTTCTGAATGTGACACGCCGTGCAACGATTTTCAGCAATCAGCTTTTCACCGAGCGCGATATCGGCTTCACGAAAAATTGAAGCGTCATGCTGGGCAACTGCCAGCCCCGAGGCGAGGAAAAGTCCCGATGCGACAAGCAGACCGAGTAGACAGGTGCGCCCCGCGAAGCCCATCCCGCCGTCACGCAACCCCGCCAAGCCCGACAATGCTTCCTCAACTATCCGATCGCGCATGCAATGCTCCGAAATCAATCAACGCGTCTATTGTAAGAGGCTGTAAGGCCTGTAAGTCGGGGGACGGGCATCGTGTTCGGGGCCAGAGCGGGTTTGCTAGAGTTTCGCTTGCCCGGGCTCTTTCAGAGACTCTCCATGACTTATTGGCTTTCCGTCCTCAGTCGCATGTGCGTAGGCGCGGCGTTTATCGCCTTCGCAGCATTCACGCACGCTACCGACCGTCACGACCATCGTACCCGCACAGGCGCCGCGCCTGTGCCGCGCACCCACACAGCCGTAGCGCGCCCGCAACCAACGCATGCCGCGTTACCAGTCACCCACCCGAGATACTTGCCCGCAGTTCACGGTCCGGGTCCGTATCGTCGGGCCCACGGTACCTCGGTGCGCGTGTGGGTGGGCCCGCCACCCCTGTACTACGCGCCAAGCCCCTACTGGGCGTATCCACCCTATGTTTATCGTCCGGCGCCCCCGGTGGTGGTGGTTCCGGCCGCACCGCCGCCAATCTATGTTGAGCGGGGTGGCTCGCCAGTGCCTGTAGAAATGCCAAGGGCAGGGTATTGGTACTGGTGTGAAAGCCGAGCCGCCTATCATCCCGATGCGCCCGACTGTCCTGAAGGATGGGTCGCCGTTTCGCCGCAACCATCAAGTACCCAGTAGTGTCTGAGCGGCCGCTGGTTTCTTGCCGGCCGATCACTGCCCCACGCTGTCGTTCACTTCTCCCGGAGCCTGTTCATGCAAATCGAGAAAGCTGCAATTCATACTCGTCGCCCTTGGCTTCGCTGGTCGGCCCTGGCCGCCACCGTGCTTGCAATCAGCGCCTGCGCGACCGCACCGACCGGGCCATCGATGCTCGTGCTTCCCGGAAGTGGCAAGAGCTTCGACACCTTCCGGTTTGATGATTTCGAGTGCCGCAATTTCGCTACCGCACAGGCCAACACCCAAGGGGCCGACCAGGCGCGCCAGGACAGCTTGCTTCGCGGTGCGGCGATAGGCACCGTGGTGGGCGCGATTGCGGGCGCCGCGATCGACGGCTCGCGTGGCGCTGGGGTGGGCGCTGGCACCGGGCTTCTGATCGGTACCGCGAGTGGCGCCTCGAGCGGTTCGGGTGGTGCTTTAGCGATTGCTGTTGCCGATACGGTCATGATGTTGCAGTACGCGGTTTATT
>RFXC01000239.1 GCA_009921765.1 Betaproteobacteria bacterium
CGAAGGACGCGCGGATTGGCCGCTATGCGGTGGAGGTGGAGAACTTCGAGTCGATCCACAACCACTCGGCCTGGGCGCGCATCGAGTCGAACTGAGCGCTGCACGGGTGCGTGCGGAGGTTTCATCGTGATGCATTCCTCTTCGGATCGCTACCGCTCGCCAGCGAAGCTTCTGCACTGGGTCACTGCGCTGATCGTGATGGCGGTGGTGATTCCGGCTGGCGTCTGGATTCGATACTTCGAACCGGCCGATCAGGCGTTCAAGATGCGCCTCTACAACATCCATGAAAGCTTTGGCATCGTGGTGTTTGTGCTGGTATTGCTGCGGCTGGTTTACCGGTGGCTGTATCCGCCGCCTGCCTGGCCGGTGGATACCCCAGCCTGGGTGCGGCTGCTGGCCGGTTTTTCGCACGCAAGCCTCTACGCGCTTCTGGTTCTGATGCCGATCACCGGCTTTCTTGCGACCAATGCCTGGGGCTTTCCTCTCAAGGTATTCGAAGTGCTGCCCCTGCCTTCTCCGATCGGAAAGGATGAGGCGATCGCCAAGGCGCTGTCATTCACGCACTGGTGCGGAGCGGTCGCCATGGGCACGCTGCTCGCCGCACATCTGGCGGGTGGCCTTTATCACCGTTTCCTGGCGCGCGATGCACTCTCGCGCCGCATGTTCTGAGATTCCTCCACATGGCTTCCCATTCCACTGCCTCAGGCGTCTTCCCTTCCTCCGGCGAGTCGCCCCGGCTGACCGGACGCCGGGTGCTGTTCGCCGCGCTGGTGTTTCTTACCGCGGCGGGGCTGCTCGCCCTGATGGCGGCGGCACTTTTTCTACCCGCAGGCATCGATGCCTGGGGCATCGCGATGCTGGCTGCGTTTGTGTTCACGCTTCCCTGGACCACCATTGGCTTCTGGAACGCGCTGATCGGCTTCCTGCTGATGACCTTCGCGCGAGACCCGGAAGGATTGGTAGCGCCGCACCTGCGTAGCATTCGGGGCGATGAAGCGATCGACAGTTCCACTGCGATCGCGGTGTGCATCCGGAACGAAGACCCGGAGCGGTTGGCGCGCAACCTCGGCTGGATGATCGAGCGGCTGGCCGCCACGGGAGAGGGCCGCTGGTTTCATGTTTACATGCTGAGCGACAGCAACCAGCCCGACATTCTGGCTGCTGAAAAAGTGCTCGCCGATTCGCTGTCGGCCCGCTTTGAAGGGCGCGTCGCGGTGACCTGGCGCCAGCGGGTGGGCGGAGAGGGTTTCAAGGCGGGCAACCTGCGCGATTTTCTCGATCGCTGGGGTAATCGTCATGAGTACATGATCGTGCTCGATGCCGACAGCGTCATGACCCCTGCGGCCATGCTGAGGCTGGTTCGCATCATGCAGACCAACCCGAAGATCGGGATTCTGCAGACGCTCGTCACCGCGCTGCCCTCAGACAGCGCGTTCGCACGCGTGTTTCAGTTCGGCATGCGTCTGGGCATGCGTTCCTGGACGCTCGGCGCGGCGTGGTGGCAGGGCGACTGCGGCCCTTACTGGGGGCACAACGCGATCATCCGCATCCAACCCTTTGCCGAACACTGCCGACTTCCGGTGCTGCCCGGACGCCCGCCGCTGGGTGGTCATGTGCTGAGTCATGACCAGCTGGAGGCAGTGCTCATGCGTCGCGCGGGCTACGAGGTGCGGGTGCTGCCCGACGAGGGCGGCAGCTGGGAAGAAAATCCGCCGCACCTGATCGAATTCATTCGCCGAGATCTGCGCTGGTGCCAGGGCAACATGCAGTACTTCCGCTTCCTCGGCATGCCGGGGTTGCGTCCGGTCAGTCGCTGGCAGCTGTGGATCGCGATCGCCATGTATCTGAGCGGTCCGGGCTGGATCGGGTTTACCGTGTTCGGCCTCATTCGCCAGGGGCCGATGGATGCCGATCTGGGGCTTTTGCTGCTGGTGTTGTCACTCACCATGAATTTCGCGCCCAAACTGGCTACGCTGGCCGATGTGCTGTTGCGCAGGCGGCTGCGAGAGGCCTTTGGTGGCGCGCCGGCTGTTCTGTTGAGTGCGCTCGCCGAAACCGTCTTCACCATGCTGATTGTGCCGATCTGTGCATTGTCGGTCACCCTGTTCGTCCTGGGCCTTCCGCTGGGCCGGCAGGTGGGTTGGACCGCCCAGCAGCGCGATGCGGAAGGCGTACCGATCGGGTTTGCTCTTCGTCGGCTGTGGGTGCACACGGTGGCGGGCATTGCGTTTGGGGTGTCGCTGTTTCTGCTTGCGCCCGGTGCGATGTGGATCGCATTGCCGTTCTACACCGGCCTGGGTGCGGCAATCCTGATCACCATGGTGAGCGGCGCGCCGCGTGTCGGTGCGCTCGCGCGCGACGCAGGGCTCTGCCGCCTGCCCGAAGAGGTGCGTAGCGCAGGTCCCGACTGCGCCTCCACGCTGCTCGGCTTCAGTCCGGTTGCCGCGGGCGCCCGTTAATGTTGTCTCGTCGCCGGGCGTCAAGGGTAGCGGTCTGCGCGCTGGGCCTGGCAATCGGTTGGGCTGCAATCGGGTGGGCTGCAATCGAACCGGCCCGTGCCGACACACGCGACGAGATGCGGGTTCAATTTGTCGACGCGAGCAAGCCCACGCGCTGTGCCGAGGAAGATAACGTCTATGTGAAGCTCGAGGCGTCGGGCGTTCGCAGCTTTTCCTTGTCGGTTGAGCATCCGCCCTACATTACAGCGGTGACCTCGGACAGCACCGCGCCAGACTTCACGCACTGCGACATGAGTGGCGATCCCAAGCACGCCTTCACACCGCGCGAACTGATCGTTTACGAAAACGATTCGATCCGGCTGGTGGGACACACGTTCTTCAACTTCTGGCGGCCAGACATCGTTGAGGTGAAGGTCGGGGAGCGTATCGAGCGTGGGCTCCATCTGCTGCAGTTGCTGCGTCGTGGGCCGAAGCGCGACATCGAAATTCTGGTGCTCTACCCGGCCGATGGTTACTGGCGCGCCAAGCCGCTGCCTCCTGCGCAACTGCCGGACAGCGCCTATGGCAGTTCATTCCTGTTTGGCCCGGTCGAGGAGGATGGCCGGCCGCTGGTGGCGATCCGCGCGCTCGAGTTCGATCCCGCGACGCTACGCTTTACGCTGCAGTTTGCACGCGGCGGCACCGGCACGCTTGCGGTGGCCGAGGCCACATCGCAACGCACCCGAGTGGTAATGGATCTGGGCGCGACCTCAACCGGTCAGGCCCCGTTTGCGGCGTTACGCTCCATGTTCGTGACAACCGACAACGCCGATGCTTCGGTGGCGGCCTGGCGAGATGGTTCAGGCATGCGGTCGGCGCCTATCATCGGATTCGGTCGATTCGAATCGAGCCGCGCCCGCTTCGGTCGCGATTCCCCCTCCCGGCACAACCTCAGTGCGCCGGATCATGTGTTCGCCGATTTCAGTCCGGCACCTGTCGACAGCCGGCAGCGGAGTCCTCGATGAATGCGGTCACAGAGCAGCTTGCGCTGGGTGAGGGTTTGCCGCCGGAGCCGCCGGCTGTAGACAGCCCCGCCTGGCAGGCCTTACTCGCCGTGCGCTACGCTGACCAATCCATCGCGCGCGTGTCGGCGCCGACTGCTGCGAGCGCGCACGGGACCGAGGCGCACGCCGATGACGCGTTGCTTGATGCCCTGTATGGCCCGCTCTGTTCGGTAGACCTTCATGAGGGCTTTGCCATTGCCCACCTGGCACAAAGCCTGGACGGGCGAATTGCCACGGTCGGTGGCGTCTCGCGATGGCTGAGCGGTGACGAAGATCTGCTGCATACCCATCGGATGCGGGCGCTCGCCGATGCGGTGCTGGTGGGGGTGAATACCGTTCTGTACGACGACCCACAGCTCACCGTTCGTCGCTGCACAGGCCGTCATCCGGTGCGGGTGGTGATTGATCCGGAATTTCGGATCGACGGCTCGCAGCGAGTCTTCACCGATCCGGTGGCGCCGACGCTTCTGATCGTTGCTGCCGATCGTGCGGCCGGTCGGCGGTCGCTCGGACATGCCGAGGTGGTTGCGCTTGAACGTGGAGCGGGTGGTGATCTCGACCCCATCGCCATCCGTCGGGTGCTCGCGTCACGCGGGTTGCGTTGGCTCTTTATCGAGGGCGGTGGAACCACCGTGTCGCGGTTTCTGCATGCGGGCGCGCTCGAGCGTTTGCAGCTCACGATTGCGCCTGTCATCCTGGGTTCGGGGCGGCCCGCCGTTCAGTTGCCGGTGATCGAGGATCTGCGCGATAGCCTGAGGCCTGTCACCCGTCAGTTCCAGCTTGGCAGCGACATGCTGGTCGAGTGTGTCTTTCGTGGTTGAGCACTCACCGGCCGCGATCTGATCTTTCACCGTGTCCGACTCCAATACCGCTCGGGCGTTCTGGGTCCGTGAACCGTTCTCAGGCGAACTTCGCCTTGAGGCGCTCCCCGAGGTGCAGCCAGGCGAAGCGCGCGTTCGCACGCTGGTAAGTGGCGTGAGCCGCGGCACCGAAACGCTGGTGTTCGCGGGGGCTGTGCCGGCCAGTCAGCGTGCGCTCATGCGCTGTCCACACCAGGAAGGCGAGTTCCCCGGCCCGGTCAAGTACGGCTACTGCTCGGTGGGTCGGGTGGAAGCGGGGCCCGCCGACTGGATGGGCCGTCGGGTTTTCTGCCTCTATCCGCACCAGGATCGCTACGTGGTGAGTGTCGATGCACTGGTGCCTGTTCCGGAAGGGGTTCCGTCCGAGCGAGCGGTGCTTGCCGCCAATCTCGAGACCGCGATCAATGGTCTGTGGGACGCGGCGCCCCGTATTGGCGATCGGGTGGCCGTCGTGGGCGCGGGTGTGGTCGGCGCCCTTTGCGCAGCGCTTCTTGCGCGCATGCCGGGTGTCAGCGTTGAACTGATCGATGTTGATCTGCGCCGCGCGCCACTGGCGAGCGCCCTCGGCTGTCGCTTCGCGCTGCCGTCGCAGGCAACGCCAGAGGCCGATCTGGTGGTCCATGCGAGCGGTCACGCGAGCGGACTCGCCACGGCGCTTCGGATCGCCGGGTTTGAGGCGACCGTGCTCGAGCTCAGCTGGTATGGCGAGCGCGAGGTGAGCGTGCCGCTTGGCGAAGCGTTTCACTCGCGGCGCCTCACGCTCCGTTCCTCGCAGGTGGGCGCGGTGGCCACCGCGCAGCGCGCGCGCTGGACCTATCGTCGACGCCTGACCCTGGCCCTCGAGCTGCTCGCCGATCCGGTGTTCGAGGCCTGCCTGGGCGGGCGCAGCCATTTTTCTGATTTGCCCGAGACGCTTGCGCGTCTGACCCGCTTGCCCGACGGTGAACTCTGCCATCGGGTGATCTACGACCAAGGCGCGTGACGCGTCCTTCCCCTCTGTTTGCCCTCTGCCCCTGGAGTCCACCCATGTACGCCCTTGCCGTTTCAGATCACATCATGATTGCCCACAGTTTTCGTGGCGAGGTCTTCGGACCTGCGCAAAAACTGCATGGCGCAACCTACGGCGTTGAAGTGGAGTTTCGACGCGCCGAGTTGGATCAGCACGGGCTGGTCTGCGATATCGGTCTCGCGCTCAATGTGCTGAAAGAGGTGCTGGCGGGCTTCAACTACCACAACCTCGACGAGCTCCCTGACCTGGCGGGTCGCAACACCACCACCGAGTTCATGGCCGGTGAAATCTTTCGCCGGATGAAGGCGCGCGTGGCGGCGGGCGCCGTGGGTCCGGGCACTGCAGGCGCGATTGAGTCAATGCGGGTGGTGCTGCGCGAATCGCCGGTCGCGTGGGCAAGCTTCGAGGGTTCGCTGCGTTGATCCGCAGGATTGTCTTCGCAGTGCCGGGGGCGCTTGCGCAGCGCACCGGCGGTTATCTGTACGCGCAGCGGGTCGTTGACGGTCTGCGTGCCATGGGGCGCGAGGTCCGGGTGGCCGAACTGGCGGGATGTTTTCCGCAGGCCGATGAGCTGGCGCGCGGCGCAGCCGAGGCCGCGCTGGTGGCTGCGCCCCA
>RFXC01000240.1 GCA_009921765.1 Betaproteobacteria bacterium
GTGCTGGGCGGTATTTACGGTGGGGTGTTCACGCCCACCGAGGCTGGAGCGGCGGGCGCGCTGGGTGCGCTCGCGATCGCCGGATGGCGGCGCAGCCTCGATCGCAAAAGTCTGTGGGGCGTGCTGGTGGAAAGCGGGCATGTATCCGTGGGGATCCTGTTCCTGCTGATGGCTGCGAGCCTCTATTCGCGCATGCTCACCATGGCCGGGGTGCCGGGGATGATGGCCTCCTGGATCTCAGAACTTGGTGCGGGCCCCTATGGATTCTTTCTGGCCTACGTGATTTGCCTGCTGATCCTGGGCATGTTTCTCGACTCGGTATCGATTCTGCTGATCGTCACGCCCATTGCAGTGCCGATCGCGAAGAGCTTCGGCATTGACCTGGTGCATTTCGGAATCGTATCCATCGTGGCAGTCGAGATCGGCCTCCTCACGCCCCCCTTCGGCCTTTCGGTCTTTGCGGTGCAAAGCGCCATCGGAGTCGACCGCATTCGGCTGGAAACAATCTTCGCGGGGTCGCTGCCCTTCGTTGCCACGATGTTCACCGTATTGTGGCTGCTGATCTTCTTCCCTTCTCTATCCACCTGGCTCGCCTACTGAGGCTGGGCCAACGTCATTCGATTCAAGGAGTCGCAGCACCATGAGAACCGAAAGCGTGAAGATCCCGATGCGTGATGGCGTGATGGGTGCGCACATCGCCTGGCCCGACAGGACACCAGCCGGCGCCATCATCGCCATCATGGAGATCTGGGGGGTCAACGACACCATGCGACGGCATGCGCAGGAGTTCGCTGAGGCGGGCTTCATCTGCCTGGTGCCCGATCTGTTCTGGCGCCAGGAGCCCGGGGTAGAGCTTTACGACCGCAACCCCGAGGATGTGCGAAAGGCGTTCGACCTCTACTACGATTTTGACTACGACCTTGGCGTGCGCGACATGGAAGACACCATGGCGTATCTGCGCAAGATTCAGGGCGGCAATGGCAAGGTGGGAAGCGTCGGCTACTGCCTGGGCGGAAAGCTCTGCTACCTCATGTGCTGCCGCACCGAGATCGACTGCGCGGTGGCCTATTACGGTACCTACATCGAGCACAACATTCGTGAGGCACCAACACTCCATCGTCCATTCATGTTGCATATGGCCATGAAGGACCGCTGGGTACAGGCCGAGGTCAATGAACTGCTCGAGCGACGCCTGTCACCGAACCCTCTCGTCACGATTCACAAGTACCCCGAGGCCGACCATGCCTTCGCGAGGCATGGCGGGCGCACCTGGAGAGAGGCCGAGGCAAATGAGGCGCTGGCGCACTCGGTGGACTTTTTCTCGAAGTATCTGTAGGGGGCTAAACGGCAATGATGGGGCCGCTTGCAATACAAGGGCCCGGAACGCGCCGGCAAGTCCCGCCAGTGACAGCGCTCAGGTGGTGCGGGCGATCGCGCCCGCCTCCCGCGCAAGCCGTGCGATGCCCGCCCAGTCTCCACGTGCAATGAGATCGGCAGGGGCGATCCAGGTGCCGCCCACGCGCTCGCAATTCGGTTCACGCAGCCACTCGGCAAGCGTGTCAGCGCGTACGCCACCGGTGGGGATGAACCGCACATCCTGAAGCGGGCCCGCCATTGCGCGGAGCATGGCGATGCCCCCCGCCTGGGCCGCCGGAAAAAGTTTCAAGAGCTTGAAGCCCAGGGCGCGCGCGGCCATCACTTCAGACGGCGTCATCACCCCTGGAACGAACGGCAAGTGTGCGCGCAGCGCCGCCTCAGCGAGGGCGGGCGTGCATCCTGGCGAGAGCCCGAAAGTTGCACCGGCATCGGCTGCCCGCCGCACATCGTCGCCATCAAGCAGCGTGCCGGCGCCCACGCAGATTGGCAGCGCGCGACGCGACAGCTCGGCAATGCCCGGGAGGCCGCCTGGGCGGCGGAGCGTGATCTCGATCACGTCGATGCCGCCTTCCAGAAGCGCTTCGGCAAGCGGCACCGCCTCCTCTGCAGCATTGATGGACACCACCGGAACGACCCGTGAGCGAAACAACGGCAATTCAGTCATGACAGGGCTCAGGAAAGTAGCGCGGATGCACCGGCCTCAGTGGGCGATGCGTGCTCGCGAAACAGGGAGAACAGACCCCGGCCCAGCGAATCATCCGATTCGCGCGGCGACGGAACCCAGGGCTCGCGCAACTGCCATTCTGCCGCGTCCACCCGAACATTGAGCATGCCCCGATCACAATCGAGCTCAATGAGATCGCCCTCGCGAAGACGCACGACAGGCCCTGCCGCCGCGCTGTCCGGGCTCAGATGAATCGCCGCCGGAATCTTGCCCGATGCGCCCGACATCCGGCCATCAGTGAGTAACGCCACCTTGAAACCCTGATCCTGGAGCGCGCCCAACAGTGGCGTGAGCTTGTGGAGTTCAGGCATCCCATTGCTTCGGGGGCCCTGGCCCCGCACCACAGCGACGAGATCGCGCTGCAACTCCCCACGCGCAAACCGCGCAGCAAGCTCCTCCTGGCTGCCGACCACCACCGCGGGTGCGGTCACCCGGCGATGTTCAGGCCTAACCGCCGATACCTTCACCACTGCACGACCCAGGTTGCCGGCAAGTACGCGCAGCCCGCCGTCCGGTGAAAACGCATGCTCCGCGGACCGCAACACCGACGTATCGCGGCTCGCGCCGGCTGGCTCCCAGACCAGTTCGCCCGCCTGGTTCAACACAGGCGAGACCGTGAAACGCTTGAACCCCGGGCCCAGCACCGTTTCCACGTCCTCGTGCATGAGGCCTGCGCGCAGCAGTTCGCTGATCAGCACCGGCATGCCTCCCGCAGCATGGAAATCGTTCACATCGGCCTGTCCGTTTGGATACACCTTGGCGAGCAACGGAACGGCCCCCGAGAGCTCGGCAAAGTCATCCCAGTCGATCAGAATGCCGGCGGCGCGCGCCATCGCAACGAGATGAATGGTGTGATTGGTTGACCCGCCGCTTGCCAGCAGCCCAACCATGGCATTGACAATCGAGCGCTCACTCACGATCGACCCGATCGACGACGCGGCGCGCCGGCTTCGGGTCAGTCGCACGAGGACTCGCACGGCCTCGAGATCGAGCACGCGGCGAAGCGCGGTGCCGGGATTGACAAAGGATGAGCCTGGCAGTTGCAGACCCATCGCCTCCAGGAGCATCTGGTTGGAATTGGCGGTGCCATAAAACGTACAGGTGCCCTCGCCGTGGTAAGCGGCCTGCTCCGCCTTCAGCATGTCGTCCCGGCTCACCTGGCCCAACGCGTAGCGTTGCCGAATCGATGATTTTTCGACATTCGACAGCCCGGACGGCATGGGTCCAGCCGGAACAAAAAGCACCGGCAAATGGCCGAAGTGAAGCGCTCCCATCACCAGACCCGGCACGATCTTGTCGCAAACACCCAGCATGAGCGCGCCATCAAAGACATCATGGGAGAGCGCCACCGCGGTGGACATCGCAATGACATCACGCGAAAACAGCGAGAGCTCCATGCCCTCAAACCCCTGCGTGATGCCGTCACACATTGCGGGTACGCCCCCTGCCACCTGCGCAGTTGCACCGAGTTCGGCTGCTGCACGGCGCAGCATCTCGGGATAGCGTTCGTAGGGCTTGTGAGCCGAGAGCATGTCGTTGTAGGCGGTCACCACGCCGAGATTGACCGCCCTGGGCGCGAGCGCGGCGAGCCGTTCGTTCACCGGCATGGCCGCCAGCGCATGCGCCACATTGGCGCAGCCCATTCGCTGAACGCCGCGCGGACGCGCAGCCGTACGGGCGCAGAGCGCCAGATAAGCAGCGCGGCGCGTGCGGCTTCGGTCAATGATGCGCTGGGTGACCTTTTCAAGTACCGGATGGCGCGGCACCGCCTGCCCCGCTGACGACTCCGAGCCCATCAACCCGCGGCCTCCTCATGCCAGGCGAGGCCCTCGGATGCGATCAGAGCCGACGCAGCGGCTGGCCCCCAACTGCCCGCAGCGTAGGGCTTGGGTGCCGCTCCAGAGTCATCCCAGGCGCGGACAATCGGATCGGCCCATGACCAGGCGGCCTCGAGCTCATCACGCCGCATGAAATGGGTGAGGCGCGAACGCGTGATGTCGACCAGCAGCCGCTCATAGGCTTCGGCTCGGCGCGTACTGAAGGCCTCGTGAAGATCGAGGTCAAGGGTAACCGGGCGGCGTCGCATTCCAGAGCCTGGCTCCTTCATGAGCATCTGCAGTTTGATGGACTCCTCGGGCTGCAGGCTGATGATCAGACGATTGGATTCGGTGTCGGCGTCGTCGAACGGCGAAAAAGGCGGACGCGCGAAATCGACAATCACCTCGGAGCGTCGAACCTGCAGGCGCTTTCCTGTGCGGAGAAAAATCGGTACGCCCGCCCATCTTGGATTGTTGATCTGGCAGCGAAGTGCAACAAAGGTTTCGGTGGCACTGCCCGCAGGCACTCCAGGCTCGGACAGATAGGCCGCAGCAGGCTCGCCATCCACGACACCCGCACGATACTGGCCGCGCACCGTGTGGCGCATCACATCCTCGGGCGTCATGCGTTTGAGCGAACGCAGCACCTTGAGCTTTTCGTCGCGCACATCATCCGGATCGAGCGAGATCGGGGCTTCCATCGCAACGATGCAGAGCAATTGCAGCAGATGGTTCTGCACCATGTCGCGGAGCGCCCCCGTCCCGTCGTAAAAGGCCGCGCGCGACCCCACTCCCAGGGTCTCTGCCACCGTGATCTGTACGCTGCGGATGTAAGGCGCACGCCAGAGCGGCTCGAGAATCGCATTGCCAAAACGCAGCACCATCAGGTTCTGGACGGTTTCCTTGCCCAGGTAGTGGTCAATACGATAGATACGGTTCTCGGCGAAGTGTCGCGATACCTGCTCGTTGATCGCACGCGCCGAAATCAGGTCGTGACCCAGCGGCTTTTCCAACACCACGCGTGCGTCGGCATCGATCAGGCCCGCGCCGTCCAGATTCGCGCAGATGGTGGTGAAGAGCGCGGGTGCGGTCGCGAGATAAAACACCCGTACCTCACCGGGTCGGGCGCCTGCGCCCAGGTTTCGGTACCCATTCGCGTCCGACGCGTCGAGTTCGACATACTCGAGCTGGGCGATGAACCGCTGCCAGACCGCCTCGTCGACCGAACTCGACGCCTTCACCCTGGACCTTGCCGTTACCTGTTCACGGAACGCGTCGGTCGACATCGCCTGCCGACCGGTAGCGATGATCCGGGTGTCCGGTCGGATGCGCTCATGCGCAAACGCCATGAAGAGCGCCGGCAGGAGCTTTCGGAACGACAGATCCCCCGTGCCACCGAAAATGAAGATGGCAAGTGGGGAGGAGGGGGTGGGATCGGTCATCGAAACCCTCAAACCGGCAGGACCCGGAAGGTCACATCATCAAAATAGAAAGTCTTGTTTGAGCCAGTGGATCCAAAATCAAAAAACACTGACGCCATATCGAAGGTCCTGGCATGGTCGAGCGGCGAGGTGCCGACGACAGGACTCGCGAAATTGAAGGTCAGATCCTGCCAGCCTGCAGCGGTCGTGTTCACCTGCGTTTCGACAGTCTTTGTGTTGTCTGCGATCGATTCAAGCTTGAGGCGCACTGGAATCCCGGCTGCAGGCGCCCAAACCTTCATCCCGACCGTTTCGCTGCCTGATGAAATCAGGTCGAAACCGGGTGTCTTCATGAAGGTGGTTCCCGCCCAGGTTTCAGCACCAGTTGCCTTGATGACTTTCGCCACTGAATTGGTGCTCACCACCGGATCGGCAGCGCGCGACGACACGGCATTTCCAAAGTCGCTCGAGCCCCCCAGCTGATAATCCGAATCGCCCGCATCGAAATCCACCGTTCGCGCCGAGGGAACGGCTGCAGGCGCCGCACCACCAATCGATACATCGTCAACATAGAAGACCTTGCCCGTGCCCCCCGTACCAAAGTCGAAGAACACCGATGCCTTG
>RFXC01000025.1 GCA_009921765.1 Betaproteobacteria bacterium
TCGCGTCGGCGCCGCGCGAGAATCCGGGCCGAATTGAGCCCGGCAAGAAGCAGTAGCGGCCAGAGGAAGGTACAAACCAGCGCCCAGACAATCCGTGACCCGGCCGAGCCCGGCTCGGCACTGTCCGCTGCCTGGTTCGGCCCCTCGCTGAACAGATGCCGGTTCGGAAACGAGACAAGTCCAAATCCCGCGCCGATAATCAGAAAAACGATGATGTAGGTGTTCAAGGCGGGCCCCCGGTTGGCCACCGATCAAGCCGTCGATGAAGGCTTGCGATGTCAACACATATTGACATGTCCACCTGTAATCTCAACTATACACCTTGGGCCGGCAGGGTTTGCCCCGCCATGATCTGAGCGAATCATTGAATTGCCGCAAAGGAGGTCCGACTTGACCCAACGTGGAGATGGCTATGTTCCGGTGGCTGACAGCGCAAGGCAGTCTAGCGAGCGTATTGAACCGGCAGAGTGGGCGCTCAGGCTGCGGCTCGCAGCGGCCTATCGTGCTGTCGATTATTTTGGCTGGTCGGAACTGACCGCCAATCACATCTCGCTGCGGGTTCGTGACCAGCCCTCCGAGTTTCTGATCAACCCCTATGGCCTGCTCTACTCGGAGATCACCGCGTCCAATCTGGTGCGAATCGACGCAGGCGGCAATGTACTCACGCCCACCGAGTATCCGATCAACCCGGCCGGGTTCAACATTCACGCGGCAATTCACGAAGCGCGCGCTGACGCGCATTGCGTGCTGCATGTTCATACCGTGGCGGGCATGGCGGTGTCATGTCTGTCGGAGGGGTTGCTTCCGCTTACGCTGGAAGGCACCGACTTTCATGACCGAATCGGCTACCACGAGTTTGAAGGGCCGAGCCTTGCCGTGGATGAACGGACACGTCTGGCTGCCGCACTTGGCTCGCGAAACATCGCGCTGATACTGCGCAATCACGGCCTGGTCACCATCGGGGAAACGGTGGACTCGGCGTTTCTGCGCATGTACCGATTGCTGCTTGCGTGCGAGGTGCAGCTGCGGGTTCTCACGACGGGGCAACCGTTCACCCGCATCTCGGCGCGCACGCTGGAACACTCGGCGCAGCGCCATGAGTGGTTCTTCCGTATTGGCCCAGGCGGTCGCCAGATCGGGCACGGCGAACTCGACTTCAGCGCGGTCATGCGGCTGATGGCGAAAATCGATCCGTCCTATCAGACCTGATCGGGAGCGGTCTCTTCCCACGACACAGGCTGCACTTCAGCAGCCATCCAGATAAGCCCAGGGCCTCGACTGTGACCTGCGCCTGCCCGTCGCTCTTTTCCACCTCGTCGGCGATCTGCCGAACCGCTTCGATTGACAGCTCGACCGGCAGGATGCCGTTGCGGAAGCAGTTGTTGAAGAAAATACCGCCGAAGCTCGGTGCGATCAGGGCGCGAAAGCCGAACTCGCGCAGCGCCTTGGGTGCGCGCTCGCGTGAGGAACCACAGCCGAAATTCCGATCGGCGAGGAGGATCTGGGCCTGGTCATAGGGCGCGCGGTTCAGGATGAACGCGGGATCGGGCGTGCGGTCATCGCCCAGGAACCGCTGATTGGCAAACAACATCTTGCCGTAGCCGGTGGCATCAGGCCCGCCCATGTAGCGGGCCGGGATGATCTGGTCGGTATCGATATTGATGACCAGCATCGCGGCGGCAATCCCCGTGACACGTTGAAACGATTCCATCTTGGTCTCCGGTGGTCAGCGGTGGCTGGCGAGTAGCGGTCTCGGGTCGGCGATCGCGCCGCTTACCGCCGAGGCGGCGACCGTGGCCGGGCTTGCAAGATGCGTTCGGGTGCGTGGTCCCTGTCGACCTTCGAAATTCCGGTTGGTGGTGCTCACTACACGCTGATCTGCGAAGCGGTTGTCGCCAAGATGCCCGCAGTAGCCGCAGCCCGCCTCGTGCCACTCGAAGCCGGCCTCGCGAAAGACGCGATCGATGCCTTCAGCCTCAGCCGCCTGTCGAACGGGGGTGGACCCGGGTACGCAGACGGCCTGTACCCCGGGCTTGACGCGACGGCCGCGCAGGATACGCGCGGCTTCGCGCAGGTCTGACAGCCGTGCGTTGGTGCACGAGCCGATATAGACCGCATCGATTGGCGTGCCGATGAGTGGCGTACCCGGCGACAGCTGCATGTAGGCGAGCGCACGGGTGGCGAGATCGCGCGCCTCGGCGTCGGCCGCTTCGGCAGGGTCGGGCACGGCTGCGGTGATGTCGACCGAGTGCTGCGGACTGGTGCCCCAGCTCAACTGCGGGGCGATCGATGCGCAGTCAATCGACACCTCGCGGCCGAAGCGGGCCCCGTCGTCGGTGCGCAGGGCTCGCCAGTAGGCGATGGCTTCATCCCAGGCCTGGCCCTTGGGCGACCAGGCGCGACCCGCCAGGTATTCGAAGGTGACGTCGTCCGGTGGGACGAAGCCATATTTCGCCTGGAACTCGATCGACATGTTGCAAAGCGTCAGGCGCGCTTCAACCGGCAGCGACGCCACCGCATCGCCCGCAAACTCGACGGCGAACCCGATGCCTGCGGCAGCCCCGAGTCGAGCGATCAGCGCGAGGATCATGTCCTTCGCATAGACGCCTTCGCCGAGTTTTCCGTTGAACGAGACCCGCATCGTCGCGGGGCGGGTCTGGGCAAGTGTCTGGGTGGCCAGCACATGCTCGGCCTCGCTCACGCCTACTCCCCAGGCGACCGCGCCAATGCCACCTACCGTGCAGGTATGGCTGTCGCAGCACACCAGCGTGGTGCCCGGCAGTGCGATGCCCAGTTCGGGGGCAGCCACATGGGCAATACCCTGTCGCGGGTCGTCATAGTCGATGAAATTGAGTTGCCAGCGCTGCGCCTCGGCGCGCGTGGTGCTGATCATGGAAAAGCCACTCGGGGACGGCGAGTCGGTCGGTCCCCGGCCCGGGCGGGTGGCGATCAGGTGCTCGATGATCGTGAAGACCTGGGCGCGGCTGTCGGGCGTCCGGCCGGCGCGCGCCATGGCGTGCAGCACCTGGCTGCCGCCCAACTCGTGAAGAATCAGGCGATCAACCTGTAGCAGGTCGGTGGATCCTTCAAGGGTCCGGATGGCATGATCCGCCCACACTTTGTCGAAATAGGTCAGTCCGGACACGGCCGCGCCCCGTTGCGTCAGATGAGGGAAACAGTCTATCCCGGCGAGCGCGGATCGGCTTCGGTCCGCGAGCGTGTTGAATAACGCAACGGAAACACATGGTCCGGGAAGCGCCCCGGTAGCATGGGCGTATTCAAGGGAGGCCGCACATGACTCGACTGTCTCAAGCGTTGTTCGTTTCGCTTGCCATCGCAGCATCCGCCGCGGTTGCGCAGGACTATCCGTCCAAACCGCTTCGCGCCATCGTGCCGTTCCCGCCCGGCGGGGTGGTCGATACCGTAGCCCGGCAGGTCGCCTCCAAAATGAGCGAGAGCATGGGCCAGCAGGTGGTGGTTGACAACCGCGCGGGTGCCAGTGGATCGATTGGCACAGCGCTCGCCGCCAAGTCCCCCCGCGACGGTTACACCATCCTCTTTGCGTTTGACACGCATGCGGTCAACCCCCACATCTACAAGAACCTCGCCTTCGATACCCTGAAAGATTTCGAATCGGTGTCGCTGGTGGTGAAGATTCCGCTCGCAATCGCTGCGGCGGCGAACGTACCCGCGTCCAATCTCAGAGAATTGGTGGCGCTTGCCAAGGCGAACCCTGGCAAGTATTCCTACGCGTCCGTGGGCGCGGGAAGCTCGGGGCATCTCGCCGCCGAGCAGCTCAAGCTTCTGAGCGACATCGAGCTGGTACATGTGCCTTACAAGGGTGGCGGTCCCGCTGTCGCAGATCTGTTAGGCGGACAAATTCCGTTTGCCTTTCTTGCGGCGGGTGTGGTGACGCAGCATATTCGGAGCGGCAAGTTGAAGGGGCTTGCGCTGACAAGCGCGCAACGCTCCGCTGCCTTGCCCAATGTGCCCACCACCGCCGAGGAAGGGTTTCCGCAGTTTGACTCAGGGGCCTGGGTGGGGGTGGTGGTGCCTGCGGGAACGCCCGCTGCCGTGATTGCCCGGCTGAACACTGAAGTGGTCAAGGCGGTGCGCGATCCGGCGGTGAGCAACAAGCTGTCCGATCAGACCATGGTGGTCGTGGCGAGCACGCCCTCCCAGCTCGATGAGTTCATCCGTGCCGAGCACGACAAGTGGGGCCGCTTGATCCGTGAGGCCAAGCTCAATCTCGGGGAGTAGCATGGAAGTCGGTTTTTTCTACTGGCCGTTCAGTGTCGAGCTGACCATGAACATGGCAGCGGCTGCCGAGCGCTACGGTTACGACATGATCGGTGTGGCTGACACCCCCGGTAACGCGATGGATCCCTGGGTCACGGCTGCGCTGGTGGCCGAGCACACGCGTCGGCCCAAGGTGTCGATCTGCGTGACCAATCTTGCAACCCGTCATGCAGCGGTCTCTGCCGCGGCCATCGCTTCGGTCGACCTCATCTCGGGAGGTCGCGCCATACTTGGTATTGGCGCGGGCAACTCCGGCACCCGCAACCTGGGTGTCAAGGGCACCCCGGTCGCTGACATGAGCGAGGGCATCGCATACATCAAGACCTTGCTCGCGGGCGAGAAGGCTGAATACCGGGGCGGTACCGCGCAGCTTCCGTGGGTCAAGCGTCCCACGCCCGTGTTCCAGGCCGCATCGCTTCCCCGCTCACTGATGGCGGCCGGGCGCTGCGCGGATGGCGTCTTCGTCAATTACGGGCTCGACCGTGTCAGTCTGTCGGCGTCCACCGCACACATCGCGCGGGGTGCGGCGGAGGCGGGGCGCGATGCGGCAAACGTCGAGGTCTGGCAGATTGGCTGCCTGGACTGCAACGAAGACCGGGACGTGGCACGCCGCAAAATCGGGGCGATCCTCGCCTTTGTGAGTGGCTATGTCATTGGCACTGAAGACCTCGAGGCGCGCGGCGTGCCGCCAGACAAGATCGAGCCACTGCGCGAGCTCCGCCGGCGCTACAGCACCCGACCGGGCGAGGCCGATGCGCGGATGGTCGATGAACTGGGTCTCTTCGACTATCTCGCAGGACGGCTATCGATCTGGGGGACCCCCGACGACTGCCTGCGACAGGCGCTGGCGGCCAAGGCGGCAGGCGCCACGCGCCTGATGTTCACCGTGAGTCTGGCGAGTGATCCTGTGCGCACGGTGGAGCTGTTCGGCGAGCATGTGCTGCCTGCCTTGCGGGCGGCTTAGCGCGACGGGTTCATGGGGGAAAGTCCGGTCTCAGTCTGCGGTGGCGCCCGACTTCCGGACCGTGTCCCCCCAGGTCTTGAGTTCACTTTCGAAAAATCGCGAGAACTGTTCGGGTGTGCCCGGCAACGCCTGTGCGCTCATCGTCTCGAGTCGCTGCCGCATCTCGCCCGAGGTCAGCCCGTCATTGATGGCCGCATTGAGTTTTGAGACCACGGCCGACGGCATACCGGCTGGGCCCAGCACCCCCCACCAAACTGAAATCGTGAGCGACGGAAAGCCGAGCTCGGCAAAGGTTGGCACATCGGGGATGGCCGGCGAGCGGCTCTGACTGGCGAGCGCGAACGCGCGAACATGCCCGGCCTTGATGGCTGGCAGTGCCCCCGACAGGTTGGAGAACATGATGTGGATCTGCCCGCCGCGCAGGTCGGTCATGGCTGCCGCGCCGCCCTTGTAGGGAACATGGACCATGTCGATATTCACCACCGACGCGAGCATGACGGCGGCGAGGTGCTCGCTGGTGCCCGATCCCCCGGATCCGTAGTTGATTGTGCCGGGCTGGGCTCGGGCGAGCCCGAGAAACTCGTTGAAATGTCGGGCTGGCATGGAGGGGCCGGCCAGCATCACCGTGGGAACCGCACCCACCAGGCCAATATGGGTGTAGTCGGTGGCCGGGTTGAACGGAAGCTTTCGGAACAGCGTGGCGTTGACCGCATTGCTGGGCGAGCCCATCAGAAGCGTGTAGCCATCGGGGGCCGATCGTACGACATGCTCCGCAGCGATATTGCCACCCGACCCGGTGCGGTTTTCAACAACAACAGGTTGGCCCAGACGTGCGCCAATTTCCTGGCCAATGGCGCGCGCGACGATATCGACGGCACCGCCTGGGGCGAAGGGCACCACCAGCCTGATGGGCTTGGCAGGGAAGCTCTGCGCGAATGCGCTGCCTGCGGATAGCAGGATGGTCAACGCCGAAAGCGCGGCCTGGATGAAGCGGGTGATAGGCAGAGGCACACGAGCGTGCATGACAGTCGCATTTGAAGCGGGTGATGAGCGGTGCATGAAATGTGTCCCGTCTTTAACCCAGCGTGATGCCGGTACGCCGGATGACCGGGCCCCATCGCGCCGCTTCGTCGGCCATCAGTCGGGCGAGCACCTGCGGGCTGCCGCCCGTGGGGGTCATACCCTGACCGATCAGCCGCTCTGAGATAGCCGGGTCCTGGAGGGCGTCGTTCCATTCTCGGTTCAGGCGTTCAACCACTGGTGTGGGGGTGCTGGCCGGCCCCACGATTGCATTCCATGCAATGGCCTCGAAGTCTTTCAGCTCCGGCAGCCCCGACTCCGCGATGGTGGGGAGATCGGGCAGCGGTTGATACCGCGTGCGGCTGGTCACGGCGAGCAGTCGAACCCGGCCCGCCTGAACATGGGGAAGAAGCGCCGGTGCCACCGTCATGATCATCTGCGTTTCACCCGTCGCCACCGACAGGGCCGACGGGGGCGAGCCGTTGTAGGGAATGTGCAGCGCGAAGGTGCCGGTGGCGACCTTGAGCAACTCCATTGACAGGTGCGAGGAGCTGCCGTTGCCGATCGATGCAAACGAGGCCTTGCCAACGTTGGCCCGCAGCCACTGCACCAGTTCGGCGACCGACTGCACCGGCAGCCTGGCATTGACCGCCAGCACATTGGGTTGGCTGGTGGTCATGACGATGGGCGCGAAATCGTCGGGCAGACGATAAGGCATTTTTTGATAGAGAAATGGCGCGAAGGCCAGGGGGCCGTTGAAGCTGATGCCAAAGGTGTGGCCGTCAGAGGCCTTGGCAACGGCGTCGGTACCGATCAGTCCAGCCGCACCGGGCTTGTTGTCGACCACGATGGGTTGGCCCAGCCGCGCAGACAGTCGATCGCTGGTGGCCCGAACAATGAGGTCAAGCGAACTGCCCGGGCCGGTGGGAACCACCATACGAACCGGGCGTGAGGGCCAGGTGCTCTGCGCCCGAGCGACACGCGATCCGAGCGATAGTGAGGCAATACCCAGGGCGAACAGGGATCGACGCTGCACAGCGATATCTCCTTGATCTGAACGGATTTGACGCTATCACATCGGGCCGGCGGCGGGTATCCCGCAAGGTCGCCGCGCGCGGCCGCGAAACGGGCGCTATCGTTTCCCGCAGACGAGGGCTAGACTCAACCGAACTGGCCCCCTCGCCTGGAAGGCCTTGTTTGCGAGCACTGCAAGGAGCGCCCCATGACCTTTTCCCGGACCCGTCTGCCCCGTCTGCTAGGCCCGCTTGGTGTGGTGCTGGCCAGCATGTTGCTGAGCGCGGCCCCTCAGGCGCAGGAAGCATTTCCGTCCAGACCGGTTCGAATGGTCGTGCCCTATCCGCCTGGCGGGATCGGCGACTTCGTGGCCCGACTGATCGCACCCCGGTGGAGCGAGGCGCTCAAGCAGCAGATCGTGGTTGAGAACCGGCCGGGCGCGGGAAGCAACATCGGCATTGATCATGTTGCCAAGGCTGCGCCAGATGGCTACACCGTACTGCTGTTTGACAGCGCGCTGGTGGTCAATGCCTCGCTCTATGCGCGATTGAGTTATGACGCGCGCCGTGACCTCGCTCCGATCATGGTCGTGGGTCGTACCCCGCTCGTCTTGGCGGTTCATCCCACGCTGCCCGCGGCCAATGTGACCGAATTGATTGCGCTCGCTCGCGCCCGCCCCGGTGGGCTGACCTATGCCTCGGCAGGCAGCGGCACGTTGGTGCATCTGGCCGCTGAGATGCTGAAGACTGCCGCAAATATCGATCTCGTCCATGTGCCCTACAAGGGCGCAGGGCAGGCGATTCTGGATGTGATCGGTGGGCAGGTACCGATGATGTTTGCGGTTCCTGGCACGGCGCGGGCGCATATCGCCTCGGGCAAACTCCGGCCGCTTGCGCTCACTGGTGAAAAGCGGTTCGATGGCTTGCCTTCGGTTCCCACGTTTGCGGAGGCGGGGATGCGCGGCATGGACGCAAGCCTGATCGTGGGATTGATGGTGCCCGCGCAAACGCCGGCTGCGGTGCTTGCCACACTTCACGACACGCTTGCGAGCGTGACGTCACAGCCCGAGATCATCGGCAAGCTCGGGGAATCGGGGATGGACATGGTGAGGTCGGCCCCTCAGGCTTCGCAGGCGATTCTGGCCAACGAATTCGCGCTCTGGGAGCGCGTGGTGCGAAGCTCCGGCGCAAAAGTGGAGTGATTCGAGTTTTTCGACGGTCAAACCGAGCCGGCGCGCCCCCGCGCCCTGTCATGCGCAGGGCGCTCGCCGTCGGTTCACGGCGCGTCGCGATCGGAGAACAGCACCCCGCCCTTGGCCTTCGAAGTCTTGGGTGTCTCCATGATCTGAATCATCACGGTTGAGGGGTCCACCTGAAAATTGCGGACCACCGATTCGGTGATCTCACGGATCAGCGCGCGTTTCTGATCCATCGATCGGCCTTCAATGGCGTAGATGTAAATCTCGGGCATGGGTTGATGTCCGGGTGGTGAAGGAATCGGATTGGGTGGTAGGTATGCGGGTCGACAGGCGAGTTTCGCGCTTCATCGCCATTCGAGGGGCGTGATGCTGCTGAAGTTGTCCGTCCAAAGCCCCACGCCGGGAATGTCGTTCTGGGCCGTTCCAATGATGCGGCCCTGGGCGTCACGAATCGGGCGATCGACCGAGGGGTGCGTTCGCAGAAACTCGGCATCGCGGGTCAGGATCATGTAGTGGTTCTCACGGATGAAGCGCCGAGGGTCGCTCTCCTGAAAGCGGCTGCGCACCTCAAGACCCAGTGCCTCGGCCTGCCGCTTCACCACCGGATACAGGTTGAGGTAAGCGTTGGTGATATTCACCACGAGAAAGCCATCGGGTTTCAGATGGGCAGCATAGGCGCTGAAGGCCTCGCGGGTGAGAAGGTGTACCGGTACCGATCCGCCGCTGAAGGCTGCGAGCAGAATCATGTCGTAGCGCTGGTTTTCGGGGAGTTGCGCAAAGGTGAGGCGGGCGTCGCCAATCAGCACCTGGAGCTTTTGCGCACGTGAGTCGCCCAGGAACGTGAACCAGCTGCGCGCAATCCGTTCGGCCTCCGGATTGATCTCGAAAAAATCATAGCGGTCGCTGGGTCGCGCGTAGAGCGCGACCGTGCCTGCGCCCAGCCCCGTGATGGCGACATCGACCTTGTTCTGTCTCGCGTTGAGATATTGCAGCGCCTGACCGATACCGCTGTCGAGGTTGTAGTAGCTCACAGGCTTTTGCATGAGTTCGGGCGAGAGCGGCTGGATGCCATGGGTGACCTGCCCGCTATAGAACACGCGGTGGTCACGTGCAGGATCGGCTGGAAAGCGGCGCTCGACCACCGCCACGACCCCGTAAAAATTCCTTGATTGATCGAGCGTGGCTTCGACCGCGCCGGGCACCGTGGTGGCGCGTCCGCGGATGGGGCTGTCCCACCAGAAGGCAAGGCTCGCGCAGACCGCCACCGCGACCCAACGCACGGGTTGCAGAGGTGCCTGGCCCGGTTGCGCGGTGTCGTGCGCCGCCTGGCGGCGCGCGCGCCATTGTCGATCGATGACCAGTACCGAGAGCGCCGCCGCCGCAGCAAGTCCGATCGGCCACTCGTGGAAATCATTGAACGCATGGGTGGCCACCAGCGCGACGAACAGCCCACCGCAGGCACCGCCAAACGACATCCATAGGTAGTAGCCGGTCAAGCGCGCGGGGTCGGCCGGGCGGCGGCGATAAAGCTCGCCGTGGCAGAGCAGGCACACCAGAAACAGCATCAGAGAGAACAGATAGCGCAGTTCGGTGGCGCCATATCCCCAGCGCACGCCGAACCATTCGGGGATGGCGTGCCGGCCAGCAACGAAGAGCACCGCCAGCAGTGTGAGCGTGGCCACCAGACCCGGGCGATACCAGCGCGAGTGGTCGAAGCTCACGATGAAGGAGAGCAGGTAGATGGATAGGGTCAGAATCCACAGACGGGGCTCGGGCGCGATGTTGTGGCTCGCCTGGTCGGTGGTGGCGATGAACAGCATCGAGGCAAGCGCAGGCAGCAGCACCCAGGCGGCGATGTCGCGCCATTGTCTGGAAGGTTTGACCGGTGTGGTACGTGTCGTGGTGGTTGGGGCTTGCTCAGGCGCAGCGGCAACCGGCTGGGCCTCTGCAGCGCGCGCCTGGGTCCAGGCCACGACCGCGCAGGCCACCGCGAACACCCAGAATCCCCAGGTCCAGCCGCGACCGATCACGGGCAGTTCGAACCACGGCTCGAACAGGTAAGGAAATGACAGGAGCGCCAGCAGCGAGCCAAGATTGGACAACGCAAAAAGTCGGTAAACCGATCCTGCGACGCCTGCGCGCGCAAACCAGTGCTGAAGGAGGGGCCCGGTGCTCGCGAGGCAGAAGTAGGGGAGCCCCACGCACAGGGTAAGGATCCAGAGAATCTGCGGTACCGGCGATTGGGCACCCTGCGGGCGCAATGCGGGATCGGGGATGACCGCCTGGGCAAGCAGCGCGGCCGTCGCAAGCAGCACGATATGGATGATGGCCTGATAGCGAACCGACTTGAGCGAGGCAAGTCCGTGTGCATACAGGTAGCCGCCAAAGAGCGCGCACTGGAAAAACAGCATGGCGGCTGTCCAGACCGCTGGCCCCCCGCCGAACCACGGCAGGATGGCCTTGCTCACCATCGGTTGAACCTGGAACAGCAGAAATGCGCTCACGAAGATGGTGAGCGCGAAGAGCGCGATGCGCAGCATGTCCGAAACCTTGATGAAACGTCGCCGACTATTCGGCCTTGATGCCGGCGCGACGAACCAGATCCTGGTATTTGCGAACCTCGGCTGCCTTGAAGGCGGCGAACTGATCGGGACTGATCGAGGACGCGGTGCGCGAGGTGTCGGCAAACAGTTTGGTCATGGCTGGCGTTGCGAGGGCTTTCTGGACGGCCCCATGAATCTGGTCAATCACCGCGCGGGGTGTACCGGTCGGCGTATCGAGTCCGGTCCAGACGGTGAACTGAAATCCGGGCAGGGTTTCTGCAATGGTCGGCAGGTCGGGGAAAGCCGGCAGGCGCGAGATGGAGGTGACCGCCAGCGCGCGAACCTTGCCGGCCCGGATCTGACCCACAGCAGAGGTATCGGCAAACAGATGATCGACATGTCCGCCCAGGAGCGCGGTCAGTGCGGGAGATGTGCCCGCGAACGGGACATGGGTGGCCTGAGTGGCCGTCATCTGGTTCAGAAATTCGCCCGCCAGATGCGGAAGGCCCGCGATACCCGAGGACGAGTAGTTCATCGATGCACTCGACTCTTTCAGGCGTGCGATCAGATCGGCGAGCGTTTGAATGCCCCGGTCTGGGCGCACGACCAGAAACAGCGGGCTCTCGGATACCACTGCAATGGACTGCAGGTCGTTGACGATGTCATAGGGCAGGTTCCTGAAGAGCGCCGGTGCGATGGCGTGCTGGCTGGTGGACAGCAGCAGGGTGTAGCCATCGGCAGGCGCGCGGGCCACGAAGCCCGCTGCGATCGTGGTGCCTGCTCCGGGCTTGCTTTCGACCAGCACAGGCTGGCGCCAGATTTCGAAAAGCTCGCGGGCAAGTGCGCGGGCCACCACATCAGCGCCGCCGCCCGGTGGGTAGGGATTGATGAGGGTGACGGCGCGACTGGGGAAGGTTTGCGCGTTCGCGGTTGCAAAGGGGATGAGCGGGGCGAGCAGGGCGAACAGGGCGCAGATGGCGAAGCGGATTCGATGGATCATGGCGGTTCCTTCTGCATGGTCCGGTGGCAGCCGTTGGTGGGCGCTGAGTATCACCGCCCGGGGGTGGTTGCACGGTGAATTGCTTGAAGAAGCGAAACGATACGTCCCGCGATGACCGACGGGCGGTCACTGCCTGCAGCCTGAACCGGCGGCCGCAGTCGATTGCAGACAGCAAATCTCAGTCGCGCTATAGTCCTTCGCACCCTTGAACGCTCGGCGCTTCGACCGAACATCTGGAGACGACAATGCGCAGTCGGATTCTGTCGCGATGGATTTTCACGGTAGTGGTTCCGTTGTCATTGGCGCTGCCATCGGTCGGTGCTGCGCAGTCGGCGGCAGCCCCCACGCTGCCGATCGTGGTGCCGTCCGGGCCTGGGAGTGCGCCCGATATCGTTGCGCGGCTGCTGGGCGATGAACTGCGTGCCAGGCTGGGCGCGGCAGTGGTCATCGAGAACCGTGGCGGTGGTGGCGGTATCGTGGCGGTAAATGCCGCGCGCTCACACGCATCGGCGGACGCGTTGCTGCTCGCGCAGGCGGCCGTTGTCACGACCACGCCCGTCACCTACAAGGCGGCCAACTATGATCTGGCTCGCGACATGGCCCCCGTCGCGGTGGTTGCGGAAACGCCGATGTTTTTTGTGGCGCATCCCGGAAAAGGGCCGAAGTCGCTCGCCGATGCGCTCGCAGCCGCGCGGGCGCAGCCCGACAGCATCCTGCTCTCCAGTCCGGCGCGTGGTTCGATTCCGCATCTGGCGGCGGAACTTCTCATGATTGCAAGTGGCGTCCGGTTCCACATGGTGCCAATGGGCTCGAGCGCGCAGGCCATTCAGGCGATTGTCAGTGGAGACTCGCAGGTCTCGGTTGACGGCATTTCACCGCTGTTGCCGCTGGTCCGATCAGGGCGGCTCACTGCACTGGGCGTTGCGGCTTCGCGTGTGCTTCCCGGGTTTGAAGGATTACCTCTCGTGCGCGACACGGTGCCCGGGTTCGAAGCCACTGGCTGGTTCATGCTGTTCGCAAAGCGGGGCACCTCGGCTGAACGGGTTCAGGCGCTGAACGCGGCCGTCAATTCGGCGCTTGCCTCGGAGGACATGCAGAAAAAATTGCAGACCTCCGCCGCCTACCCGGTGGGTGGGTCGGTTGATGAGGCGACCGCCTTTCTGAACCGGGAAAAGGCCCGCTGGGCCGAAGCGGTTCAGCGCGCTGGCATCCAGCCTGAATAATTGAATCGACGCCCAAGGATCTCGCATCATGCAATCCGGCAACAGAATCGATACGCATCTGCATGTGGTGCCGCCCGACTACGCGCAATGGCTACGCTCCCAGGGTATCGATGCTGGCGGGCGCGAGATCCCCGATTGGACCCGCGAGGGAGCCTTCTCGATGATGGAGCGGCTGGGCATTGCGGCGGGCGTTTTGTCGGTGTCAACGCCAGGTGTTCATCTGGGCGATTCAGCCAAAGCGCGAGCCATGGCACGTTCGGTCAATGAGTTCGCCGCTGCCCAGGTTGCGGCTGCTCCAAAGCGGTTCGGCTTTTTCGCGACGCTGACGCTGCCCGATATTGATGGCGCGCTCGCGGAGCTCGCGCATGCCTTCGATGTACTGCACGCCGATGGTGTCGTGCTGCTTGCGAATGTGAACGGGGTTTACCTGGGCGACCCGTCGATCGAACCGCTGTTTGAGGAGCTCGATCGTCGGCATGCTGTGGTGTTTGTTCACCCTTCACAGCTGCCCGCTCCGCCTGTACCCGGCATCCCCCCGTTCGCCGCCGACTTTTTGCTCGACACCACACGCGCTGCCATCAATATCGCCCGGTCGGGATGGCTTGAGCGGTTCCCGAATGTCCGCATCATTCTGTCGCATGCGGGGGGCTTCGTACCCTTTGCGGCCGAGCGGATTGCGCGAACCTGCTCAGCACACAACGACTATGCCCACGGCATTGAACGTCTGCGCCGCTTCTACTATGACACTGCACTCAGCAGCAGCCACTACGCGCTGCCTGCGCTACTCGCATTTGCCCAACCTGATCATGTGTTCTTCGGCAGCGACTATCCCTATGCGCCTGTTGAGCGCGGTGCGCACTTTGCCGATTTGCTAGATCGCTACGCCCTGGGTCCGACCGAACGGGCGGCGATCGACCGGAACAATGCCCTCAAGCTGTTTCCCAGGCTGGCCTGACCCCGCAACCGTGGGCGCCGTGCGCAGGCCTGACGCGCGTGCCCCTGAAATTGTTCAAAAACGGCACTCGATGCTGCAACGCATCAAGACTGATCAGGCGTCGGTTCTTACACTGCCTTGCTTCACTCACCTCAGCGCACTGGCGGCCCTGACAAGCCGGGAGAGGCAATATGGCAGTCGATCTGGCAATTCGCGGTGGTCTGGTCGTTGACGGGACAGGGGCACCCGGACGCCATGTGGACATTGGCATCAAGGCGGGACGAATCGTCAGCATCGGAAAGCTGCAGGAAGGCGCCTCGCGGGTGATCGACGCAAACGGGTTGGTGGTTGCGCCCGGCTTCATCGATCCCCACACCCATTACGACGCCCAGGTCTGCTGGGATACCTCGCGGCATCACCTGGGATTGGCAAAGCTTTCCCGAGTTCATGCGTGCAACCGCCCAGCGGGGCCCTGCCGCCAACGTCGCGTTTCTTGCGCCCCTCACCCCGTTTCGTTACTACGTCATGGGTGAGGCTGCCATTGAGCGTGCGGCCAATGATGACGAACGGGCCAGGATCAGAGATCTGCTCAAGGAGGCGGTCGCCGCTGGCGCCTTCGGATTCTCAACGACGCAGCTGCCCAATCACATGGGGCATCGCGGGCGACCCATTGCCTGCAGGCAGGCCGATCGTGCCGAGCTGCGCGATTACGCACAGGTGCTTCGCGATGCGGGTCGCGGGTTCATTGAAGTGGCCCTGACCGAGCAGATGTCGGTGCTCTCGGACAGCAATCTTGAGATGCTCGAATTTTTGCTTCGTGAAAGCGGCCGCCCGGTTACCTGGCTCGCCTTGCTCCACCGCGATGACATTCCCCAGGCGTGTACGGCGAGCCTGGCCAAGGCAGCGCATCTGACCTCGCTCGGATCGGTGCCTCAGATCTGTGCCCGACCGCTGACGCGCGACATGGATCTGCGGACCCCGCACTCGTTCATGAGTTTCAAGTCGTGGCACCGCGCGCTCAACCTGTCGGTCGAGGAGCAAAAGCGTGTCTATGCCGACCCTGCCTTTCGTAACCAGTTTCGACAGGAATTGAAAGGGCCGGCGCAATTCACCGGCAATTGGGAACTGATGGCGATTGCAGAGGCGAAGTCGCCGCACCTGGAACATTTCACCGGCCAGACCATTGCCGCCGTTGGGCGGCAACAGGGGAAAGATGGGGTGGATGCGCTGCTTGATCTGGCCATCGAGGACAATCTTCAGACCGAGTTTGCGCTCGCGTTTCTCAATACCAATCAGGAGGGTGTGGCGAGCTTGCTCCGAACCCCTGGCACGGTCCTGGGGCTCTCCGATGGCGGCGCCCATCTGGGGGTGCTGTGCGATGCAGGGTATCCCACGTATCTGTTGGGACACTGGGTGCGCGAGCGTCGCGCGCTCTCGATCGAGCATGCGGTAATGCGCCTGACTTCCGAACCAGCCCGCCTGTTGGGACTTCGCGATCGGGGGCAGATCGCTGAAGGAATGGCGGCCGACCTGGCGATCTTCGATCCCGACACAGTCGGCTCCGACGAGCGCGCTCACAAGCGGTTTGATCTACCCGGCGGCGCGAAACGGTTCGTGATGCCTTCGCGGGGCATGCACTACACGATTGTGGCGGGCGAGTCGGTGTTTGAAAACGGGGCGGACACGGGCGCCCGCCCCGGTGTGCATCTGCGAAGCTGAGCGCAGGCAGGGTTTCAGCGACTGCGATTGGCGAGCGTGCAGCGGCAGCTCCCGGCTTGGTGGAGTTCGATCATGTTCCCGCGGGGGTCATTGACGAACAACTGCTCGAGCTCGGGGTTGGCCGCGCGGGTGGTCCAGTAGGGAATCCCCAAACGCTCGAGCTCGGCCTTGGTTTCGGGAACGCTTTCGACGCCAAGCGCAACATGCGGCGCAGCAGGGTCTTGTTCGGGGCTGCGGGCGAGCGGCGACGGAACGCTGCCGCCGATGAGATGCAGTTGCCCCACGTCGCCCACGTTGATCCAGAAGCCTGGAATGCCCGGAATGGTCGGGCGGCCCTTGTCAGCCTCCATGCCCAGCACCTTCGTGTAGAAATCGAGTACCGCCTGCTCCGAAACGCCGTCGATACGAATGGCGTGATGATGGATTTCAAGCACCTTGATGGCCATGGGAGGTCTCCTTTGCGGTTGGGATCGGTTAACGCTAACGCACGACAATGAGCGCCTGGCCAGGATATGGGCTTGCCATGACGCCGGTTGACTCAGAGCAATGGGTTGGCAACGTCTCCGCCAAGCGCGCTCAACCCCCAATTGGTGAACTGCAGGTCGCTGCCCAGAAGGAAATGGCTTGAACCGGAGTGGGCGTCGCGAAAAATTCTTTGAATCGGATAAGCATCGTAAATGCCATTTGCGCCCGCCATTGCATGAAGCATATCGACAGCCTCGGTGCAAAGGCCGACTGCATAGGCGACATCGCGCTTGCAACGCAGCTTGGTCTCCAGGTCGGGCACCTGATGACGGTTGGCGAGCTCCTGGGCCTCCATGAATTCGCCGCGAATGATCCGACGCGCGGCATCGATACGGGCGGCTGCAGCAGCGATCTTGATCTGGATCGGCTGAACGTCACGCAGCTTCACGCCGGTATAACTTCCGCTTCGTTCCTTGATGAATGCGATGGTTTGCTCGAGCGCGGCCTGGGCATTGCCAACCAGCACAGATCCCACGATGTGGCCCGCCATCATCGGCAGTGCAACTCGGTACACCGCGGCGGGGTTGGCGCGCGCGCCGGGATGATCGCCGCCGCGGGTGTTGTACATGCATGACGCACGGTAAGTGGGAACGAATACGTCTTTGGCGACAACGGTCATGCTTCCGGTTGAACGCATGCCCAGGACACGCCAGTCATCGACCACCTCATACTCGGATTTGTGCAGCAGGCAAAGACGATGGTCGATCACCTTGTTGTTGTCGTCGCGAATGGTGGCCGCGAGCATGTTCCAATCCGAGACGTTCACACCACTTGAAAAATTCCAGCGGCCGCTGATGACGAACCCGCCTTCCACCGCGCGGCCCTGACCTTGAGCGGCTGCGACGCCCGACGCAATACACGCCTCGCGGTCTTGACCCCAGATCCACTCCTGGCCGCCTTCTTCGTACAGGGCGAGCATCCAGTGATGAATGAGCAGGTTGACGGCCGTCCAGGAAGTGGACGCACAACCGCGAGCCAGCTCGTGACCGATGTCGAAGGTGGCGACGATGTCGAGCTCCATCCCGCCCCATCGCTTGGGCTGCAGGGCCCGCAGCAGGCCGCTGCGATGAAGCTCGTCCATGGTTTCCGGCGGGATGATCCGTCCGCGTTCAGCCTCCTGGGCCCGCTCCCGGAGCACCGGAATCATTGCAGTGGCGCGGCCGATTGCCTCATCGTAGGTCACATCGGCGAAAGACCGGGAGTCATGCATCCGTCATCTCCTTCGGAATTCTTGGTGAGCGTTGTGGCCGCAATCCTGGTGACCGCGATGGGGTTGGTTGGTTCGAAATGCTGGCGAATCAGACAACCAGACTGAAGGGGTTTTCGAGCAGCGCTTTGAGCGTTGCAAGAAAGCGGGCGGCCTGTGCGCCGTCGATCACCCGGTGGTCCGAAGTGAGCGTCAGTCGCATGACCCCGCGTTCACGAGGCACCCCGGCATCAAGCCAGACTTCCCGGCTGATTCCACCCACCGCAAGGATGGCGGCCTGAGGAGGGTTGAGGATGGCGGTAAACGACTCGACACCGAACATGCCAAGATTTGATACCGTGAATGTCCCACCCTGGTATTCATTCACCAACAGTTGCCCACGTTGCGCCTTGTCGGCGAGCGCTCTGATTTCTGTGGCTGCGGCAATCAGCCCTTTCTGGTCGGCATTGCGCAGGACCGGGGTGATCAGGCCGTCGTCGATTGCCACGGCGATAGAGATATCGATGTCCTCGAAGATCCTGATGGCTTCGCCCGTGAAGCTCGCGTTGATCCCGGGATGCTCCCGGAGCGCAAGCGCGCAGGCGCGAACCACCACATCATTGACGCTCACCTGCACAGACCGCGCGCGGGCAAGCTGCGAACGGAATTCGGTGAGCGGGTCGGTGAGGACTTTGACAGTCGTGAAGAACACCGGTGCGCCCTGAGCGGACTCCATCATCCTGCGCGCAATGGACCGACGTACTGCGGACAGCGGCAGGTCACGGAACTGGTCAGATCGTTTCAACGTGGCGGGCTGCGCAGTCGTGCCCGATGTGCCTGCGACTGCCTGAGCAACAAAGGCCGTGATGTCCCTCTCGATGATTCGTCCGCCTGGGCCACTGCCTTGAAGTTGGTCAATGGGGACGCCAGACTCGCGCGCCAGTCGTCTTGCACGCGGCGAAGCGTGCGACCTGCCAGTCGGGGCGGTGTCTGCAAAACGGTCATCTGATACGTTCGATAGGAAGGCGGGTTCTTGCGTCGGCGTTTTTACCGACTCGGCGAAGACAGCCGCAGCCGGCGCTGGTGGTGCGACAGCTGCGGGTGGTGGTGTTGGCACCGGCGTGGCAGCGCCTTTGGCGGGGTGTTCGTCCAGGACCGCAAGCTCCTGATCAACCTTTATGGTGGCCCCTTCCGCCGCCTTGATTTCGATCAGATACCCTTCGTCGGTGCTTTCAATGTCGGTGAGCGTCTTGTCGGTTTCAACGCTGAACAGCGGGTCGCCGCGTCGCACGAAAGCCCCGATCGGAACAAGCCACTTCACCAGCGTTGCTTCCTCGATCGCCGGTCCGAGGGTCGGCAGGATCACGGGTATGGGCATGAATGGTCCTCTGACAGGTGAGACACGGACGCGGCACTGACGCCCGAAGCGGTGCCTATCCGCCGAGATAGGCCTTGACGAGTTTCTCGTCAGCCAGGAAGCCGGCCCATTCTCCGGGGCCGACGGTGTGAACAATTTTCCCAACGGACATGACGTAGCCTCGATCGGCGATTTCGGATACCAGCGCAACGTTCTGCTCAACCAGTAGCAGGCTGATTCCGCGTTCCCGTAAACCGCCTAAAACCCGGAGGATGTCCTTCACGATCTTCGGCGCGAGACCCGTTGACGGTTCGTCCATGATCAGCAGATCGGGTTGCATCAGGAGCGCCCGGGCGATGGCGACCATCTGCTGCTCGCCGCCGCTTAGCAGTTCAACCGGACTGGCGTGGCGCTCTGCGATGATTGGGAACAGCTTGGCCGTGTCTTCGTAGGTGATTCGGGTCGATGCTGTGGGTCGGGCGTTGACTTCTGCGAGCCTAAGGTTTTCGCGTACTGTCAGCTCGCCCCAGAGACGCCGGTTTTCAAGCACGACTGCGATCCCGTGCCGCATCCGCTTGTGGGTGGGTACGTGGGTGAGGTCAGCGCCGTTCTTGATGATCTTTCCCGCACTGGGGGCGATCAGGCCGCAGATCGTTCGCACCAGGGTGGTTTTTCCAGCGCCGTTGGCGCCAACAATCGCCACGACCTCACCATCACCGATGCGGATCCCGATATCGCGCAGGATCGTCATCTTGCCGTAGCCGCTTGCGAGCTGATGCGTCTCAAGCATGACGCCCCCTGGGCAATTGCGTGCTACGCGCCAAGGTAGACCTCGCGTACCTTCGGGTTTTGCTGGATGTCGTCCATAGTGCCGGTGGCGACGATCTCGCCAAAATAAAGCACATGCACCATGCTCGCCACGTTCATGAGTTGCATGTCATGGGAGACGAGGAGCAGCGTCATACCTTCGTTGTTCAAAGTCTTGAGCCACTCACCGAGTTGCGAAACCTCTTCGGCAGTCAGACCCGACGAGGGTTCGTCAAGGAGCAGCAGTTGGGGCTTGCCAGCATAGGTTCGAGCGAGCTCAAGCATTCGCCGCTGTCCGCTTGTGAGGAGACCGGCTGCAGTCGCATGGAGACGCTCAAGACCGAATCGTCGGCAGAGTTCATGCGCCTGATCGCGCATCATTGCGACGTCTCGCCGGGCGCCTGGCAGGCGCAGCATGTCCGAGAGCACTCCCGAACGGGTGAGCTTGTAGGCACCTGCCATCAGGTTCTCGATCACGGTCATGTGCTCGAACACCTTGGGAGTTTGAAAGGTCCGCACGAGTCCCGCCCGGCTGCGTGCCTCAACGCTCATGGCCGAAAGATCGGTGCCGTTCAGCAAAACCTTGCCTGCCCGGGGGACCAGAAATCCGTTGATGATGTTGAAGAGCGTGCTTTTGCCGGATCCATTGGGACCAATCAGCCCAACGATTTTCCCAGCCGGCACCTCGAAGCTGACATTGGTCAGAACATTCAGGCCGCCGAAGCTGTGGCCGATTTCGCGAACGTCGAGCGAGGTCATCGCCGGGCCTCTGCCGTTGGAGACTCGCCCGAGCGCCGGTTTTGCCACCAGCGTTCGACGGTACCGACGATACCGTGCGGCGCTGCGATCACGACAACCACCAGGGCAAGGCCGAATACGATGCCGTGGAAGTCCCCGATCTTCGAGAGCACCTCTGGAACAAATGTGATGAAGAGTGCGCCAACGATGATGCCCGCGATGGACCCCGCACCGCCGATGACTGGAATCAGCAGAAAGAGGATCGCCTTGTCGATTGAAAAACTGGCAACGCTGACGTAGCCGGTGTAGTGGGCGAACAGGCTTCCGGAAAGACTGCCCAGCATCGCGCAAAGCACGAACATCTGGACACGCAGACTGTGAATGTCGATGGCGAGCACACGGGCTGCATCAATGGCGTCACGCATGCCCCGCATGGCAAGACCAGTACGTCCGCTCACCAGGTTGTGCACCAGAAGCATGGCGAGCGCTGCGGTGATCCAGGCGGCGTAGTAGAACGACTGCGGCGTATCGAGCACCACGCCGAACGCGCCCAGCTTGGGGATTCCGCCCAGACCGATGGTTCCGCCCGTGAGCCAGTCCCATTCGAAAAACAGTGCGCTTGCAATCATGGCGAGCGCCAGCGTGGCGACCGCCAGAAAATATCCGCGGAGCCTGAGCACAGGCCAGCCCAGCGCAAGCGCAATGACTGCGCTGGTGAGGAGTCCGGCAGCGACGCCAACGATCATGGGCAGCTTCAAAGTCACCGTGACAATCGCTGACGCGTAGGCGCCGATCGCATAAAACGCGGACTGTGCGAGGGTCACGATGCCGCAATGTCCCAAGAGCAGTCCCACGCCCAGGCCGGCGACCGAATAAATGGCAGCGAAGACCAGCAGATCGGTGAAATGCCTGGGCAGCACCATTGGCAGCACGGCCCAGACCAGGATTGCGATTGCAAACAGCACGCGCCGATTCATGGTGTCAACCGCCCGCCCGGCCGGCGCGACCGAGGATGCCGTGCGGCACAAGAATCATGATGACAATCAGTACGGTGAGAGCGACCACATCCTTGTATGCCGAGGCGATAAAGACGATGGCAAGGGATTCGAGCAGTCCGAGCATGAGCCCGCCTACGATTGCGCCCATCGGATTGGTGAGTCCCCCAATCATGGCGGCGCAGAAGCCTTTCAAGGTGAACACCAGCCCCATATAAAAACTGAGGGGCACGAGCGGCGCAACCAGGAGCCCCGCCAACGCGCCGAGCAAACCACCCATGCCGTAGGTTGCCGTGCGCATGAGGTCGACGTTGATTCCGGTGGTGGATGCGCCATCGGCATCGATGGAGGCAGCCATCATCGACAGGCCGATGTTGGTTTTACGGTAGAACGCGCGCAGCGCAATGACGATCAGCGCAGTGATCACGATGACCCAGATCGCGTGGTAGCGGATGGTGGCATCAAACAGGATTGCCACGCCATCGGACCCGATCGAGGGCAGCGTGAAGTAATCGCGTCCAGCAAAGAACAACACTGCGGCCGAGATGGCGAAGGCGATTCCGATGGTGAGCAACAGGAATGCGTCTTCCTGTGCGCGACGCCGGATCATGGGTCGGACCAAAAAGAGGTCGATCAGGACACCCGTTGCGGCGCCAGCCAGTGCACCCACCGCGAATGCCGCGGGGTACGAGAAGCCTGCTGCCTTCATGGCAAATACGCTTGCCACCGCGCCGATCAGCGAGAACTCGCCCTGAGCGGCGTTGATGGCGCGGCTTCCCTTGAAGATGACGGCGAGCCCCATGCCGATCAAGGCGTAGATCACGCCGTTGGTGACCCCGGACAAAACGGCCTGAGCGACGAGACTGAGCGTCACGGCGAGCTCAATCTCGTCCCGGCCCCAGGGCAAGACCCTGGGCAGTCATCACTTCGCGACGCGGAACGGCAGGCGGGTGTATTCACCCTTGACCAGCTTCGAGTAGACATAGCTCGGAAGCTTCATGCCGGTCAGGTCGGACTCGCGGAAATCATAGTCGGCCAGAACGCCTGAGTGCGGGCGGCGCAGCCACTCGCAGACTTCAGCCGGCTTCGCCTCTGGGCCAACCGCACGCAGGGCGGCGACCATGAACTGCACCATGTCCCAACCCGCAGCCTCGAAGTTTTTGGGTGTTTCCTTGTACTCCTGGCGGTACATGTCGACGAACGCTTTCTGATGCGGCAGAGGATCTTCGCCAACGAGGAACTCGGGGATGACCACGTTGTCGGCACCTTCGCCCATGGCCTTCACGTAGGAGTATGACGATGAGCCGATGGCTGCGATGACCGGTGCCTCGAGCCGAACCTGCTTGACTGCGCGGAACGGTACGCCCGAGGTGGCGATCACCATCACCGCTTCGGGATTGGCCGCGCGGACCTTGGCAGCCTGGGTGGTGACGTCGGTGGCGCCGATCTCGAATTTCTCGACGGTGACGAACTCCACGCCCGGGTAGGAGGAAGAGATTGCCTTGAGCGCGCCCATCACGGCGTTGCCGTAGCCCGAGTCATGCAGCACGCCGACCCGCTTTGCCTTGAGCGCTGTGGCCGCGTATTCCATGAGCGCGCGCGCATTCAGCTCCTGGGAGGGGAGCACGTGATAGATGCACTTGCGCTCGCGCTCGACCGGGACCGACAGGCCGGCGGGAACAATCTGCGGCAGTTTCAGCGGGTCTGTGATGGCACCCGTGGAAAGCGCCTGGGCAATTTGTGACGGCCCGAGAAGACCCACCACTTTTTCGTTGTGCACCAGCGCATTCGCCTTGGTGCGCGCGTTATCGGGATTGCTTGCGTCGTCTTCGATGATCACTTTGATTGGGCGACCCCGGACACCGCCCGACGCATTGACCGCTTTTTCGGCGAGCAGGATGCCGTTGCGGGTTGGGCCGCCAAGGCCGGCACCAGGGCCCGTGATGGCGAGAATAGCCCCGATCTTGATGGGCTCGCCGGTGGCCTGCTGAGCCCGTGCGGTACCCGGTGTTGCAAAGGCGGTGATGACGGCCGTGGCAAGCGCCGACACGCACATCAGGGCCCGCAGGCGCTGAGGATTGACACCATGCTTGATCATTTGAACTCCCCCTTATATTTTGGAATTGATGACGCTCGGTCTACTGAAACCCATGTTATACGATTAAGTCAACATACAGCGTGCAGGTTGCGCGTCTCAAGTTTCGAATATCAATCAAGCAAAGCAATCCCGTCACCAGCAAAGACATGGTCGCGTTGGCTGTCTACGGGGAAAAGGGGAGACAGCGTGAAGCCAACCATTGGCATATTGGGGCTCGGAAAAATCGGCCGCGCGGCGGGCGAAAACCTCCTCAAGGAAGGGTATACCGTTGTTGCGGTGCGGCGCCCGAGCACGGAAGACTTTGTCGGTGTCGGTGGACAGCTGGTGGAGTCGGCGGCTGAACTCGCCCGCAGGAGCGATCTGCTCATCACCTGTCTGCCCACCGAAGAGTCGATGGTGGAAGGCTTCACTGGTACGAACGGCATCGTTTCTGGCGCGCACCCCGGCCTCACCGTTCTCGAGATGGGCACCTTTCCAGCGGCGCTCAAGGCCGAGCTCGCAGAGGCGCTCAAGCCCACCGGCGCGGTCATGCTGGACAGCCCGATCAGCGGTACGCCCTCAATGGTTGCGAACAAGACCTGTGTGCTGTTCGTAAGCGGAGACAAGGCGGTTGCAGACCGCTGGTCCGATGTGATCAATGCGTTCTCCCCGAAGAACTACTACGTCGGAGAATTCGGCAGCGGAATGGCGATCAAGCTGGTCACCAACTTCATCGTGGGCGCCAACAGTCTGGTGGTTGCCGAAGCCTTTGTGTTTGGCGTTGCAGCTGGCCTGGATCCTGAGCTGATGATCAAGGTGATCGGGCCGAGCGCCGCACAGTCGCGTGTGTTCGATTTTCGCGCGCCCATGATCGCGCAGCGCAAGTTCAAGCCCGCGCCGGGTCCCGCTCATATTTTGTGGAAAGACCTGCAGTTCATTCGAGACGAGAGCGACCGGATGGGCCTGGCAGCCCCGGTGCTCAAGGCGCAACTCGAGTGGTTTGGAAAGATGATGTCCCAGGGCAAACAGGACGACGAAGTTGCGGCGGTATTTGAAATGCTCGAATCCGCCACCCGAATTTCAAAGCCGCAGTAGCCTTCACCCCAAAACAGAGGAGATCACCATGCAAAGCAAGCACTACACGCCTGAAGATATGGAAGAGAAGTGCATCGTCCGGTTCAAGAAACTGAAGTACATGGGGGCCGGGGAAAAGCGCAAGGAAGGCCCAATTCCCGAGGGCGTCTACAAGATGTTGGCTGCGCCGGCTTTCGCAATCACCGCGCCTGAATTCGATAACGGGCCGTGGGGTGAGGCGCGGGTCAAGGTCCCAGACTACGTGAACATCATCGCCGAACTTCCGCCTGGCGGTGGCGTGCCGCTGCACATGCATGCCAAGACGATAGAAACCTTCATGGCGCTAAGCGGTAAATGGAAGCTTCAATGGGGCGACAAAGGCGAGTACGAAACCATACTCGAGCCGTTTGACACGTTCGCGGTACCGGCAGCGGTCAGTCGTCGCTTCGAGAATGTCGGCGATGAAACAGCGTACCTGCTGGTGCTGATCTCGGGTGGCACCCATGACATGAACGACCTGATTTATGCGCCAAGTGTTGGGCACGACATCGAGGCGAAATTCGGTTCGGCTGCGCTTGAGCACGTCAAGAAGGTCGGTTTCCAGTTCACCGCCGGAATCTCGGGCCAACACGCGAAAATGACATGAACATGTCAACCAGCCGGGCGACGCTCATGCCTGCCGAGACGCTCGCTCGGCTCTATTCGGTGATGGTTCGGATCCGATTGTTCGAGGAGAAAGTGCTCGAGTTGTTCCAGGCAGGCGTGGTGAAGGGAACAGCTCACAGCTATGCGGGCGAGGAAGCGATCGCGGCCGGCGTGTGCTTTCACCTTCGCCCCGACGATTACATCGGAAGCTATCACCGAGGCCACGGACACTGCATTGCCAAGGGCGCCAGGATGGACCGGATGCTCGCTGAGCTGATGGGTAAGGCAAGTGGCTACTGTGGCGGCATGGGCGGTTCGATGCATGTGGCCGACATGGCGCTCAATATTCTGGGCGCCAACGGCATCGTCGGTGCAACCATGCCGCTGGGAGCGGGTGCGGCGCTTGCCTCTCAGATTCGCAACACCGATCAGGTGACGGTGGCGTTCTTCGGCGATGGCGCGTCGAATCAGGGCGTTTTTCACGAGGCGCTCAATCTGGCGGCGGTTTGGAAGCTGCCGATGATCTTCGTTTGCGAGAACAACCAGTGGGCGCTCAACACCTCGATTCTGAAGACGTCATCGGTTGAGCGAATTTCTGCGCGGGCAGCGGCTTACGACATTCCGGGTGTGACGATCGACGGCAACGATGCGCTTGCGGTTCATGAGGCGGCAGGCGAAGCGGTGGCGCGCGCACGGGCGGGTCAAGGTCCTTCGCTCATTGAAGCAATGACATGGCGCCATACTCAACACAGTCTGCGCGTCAACCTGCCGGATCCGCGGTCCAAGGATGCGATGGACGAGTGGTTGGCCCGCGACCCGATTCATCGGTTCGAGCGCTGGGCGGACGACAACACCGGGTTTGCAGAGCAACGCGCAGCCATTCGGGAAGCCGCCGAGAAGGAGATTGCCGACGCGGTGGCGTTTGGCCTTGCGAGCGATGAGCCCACCGTGAGCCAGATGTTTGCTGCAGTGGTTGGCCCGCACCTTGCCCATCATGAGCCCGGACCCACGGGTTCGCGAACACTGACCGTCAGCGAGGCGCTCAACGAAGCGCTGCATCAGGAAATGGCGCGGGACGACTCGGTATTCGTCATGGGTGAAGACGTCGCCGAGACCGGCGGGTTGTTCCAGGTTTCAAAAGGGCTGTCGGAAAAATTCGGCGAGTCCCGGGTTCGCGACACGCCCATCTCGGAGGCCACCTTCAGTGGCGCGGGTGTTGGTGCAGCCATTGCCGGCATGCGCCCGGTCATCGAGGTGCAGATCTTCGACTTTGTCACCCAGATGATGGACATGATCGTCAATCAGGCGGCGAAGTTCCGGTTCATGCTGGGCGGCAAGCCCAGCGTACCCGTGGTGATCCGGGGGCCGCAGGGCGGCGGGATCCGCCTGGCTGCACAGCACAGCCAGAGCCTGGAGGCGTGGTTTGCTCATATTCCTGGCCTGGTGGTGCTTGCACCGTCAACGCCTTATGACGCAAAGGGGCTCCTCACGGCTGCGATTCGTGACGACAATCCGGTGATCTTTCTCGAGCACAAGTTGCTCTACCATGGGCCAAGCGGGCCTGTCCCGGTCGAGCCGTATGCGATCCCGATCGGCAAGGCGAGCATCAAGCGAGAAGGTACCGATGTCACCGTGGTGGCAACGCTTGCCATGGTGGCGCGCGCGCTGGCAGCGGCCAGCGCACTCGAGCGTGAAGGCATCAGCGTCGAGGTGATTGATCCGCGGACCATCCGACCGCTTGATGAAGAAACGATCCTGGCCTCGGTACGCAAGACCGGTCGCCTGGTGGTGGTGCACGAGGCGGTCAAAACCGGCGGCTTTGGGGCGGAGGTGGCGGCCATGGTGATGGAGAAAGCGTTTGATTGGCTCGATGCGCCTGTGATGCGGATCGGTGCGCCTGACGTGCCCATGCCGTTCAACCCGGATCTTGAGCTTGCAGTCATTCCTTCGCAGAAGGTGATCGAGGATGCCATCCGAAAAATCGTTTGACCGAATCGGGCCTTGCCGGGGCGCCGAGGAGCGCTGATGCCAAACCAGGTTGTGCTCATTACCGGTGGTGGACGGGGCATTGGCGCGGCGATCGCCCGGGGCGTTGCGCGTGAGGGGCGCGTTCCGGTGGTGGTCTATCAAAGCAGGCATCGTGATGCCGAAACCCTGGTCAGTGAAATCCGGCGCGATGGCGGCCACGCTGTTGCGGTGTGTGCCGACGTTGGTCGAGAAGACGACATTCTTCGATGCTTCGAGGCAGCGGATCGCGAGGGACAGCTGGTTGGATTGGTCAACAATGCAGGCATGACGGGCGGGCAAAGCACGGTCATGAACGTGAGTGCCGACCAGCTCGGCGCGGTGTTCAATCTGAATACCGTCGGTGCGTTCATCTGCGCGCGCGAGGCGGTTCGCCGCATGGCGCACTCGCGAGGGGGAGGCGGTGGCAGCATTGTCAACGTGTCTTCCGCTGCGGCCCGCAGCGGATCGCCGAATTTTTGGGTGCATTACGCTGCCTCCAAGGCGGCCCTGGATACGATGACCCTCGGACTGGCCAAGGAAGTGGCGGCTGACGGGATTCGGGTCAATGCAGTTCGTCCGGGCGTGATCGACACCGAGATTCACGCGGCGAATCCGCCGGAGCTCATGGAGCGGATGAAGCAGGTGATCCCGATGCGGCGAATGGGGCGTCCCGACGAAGTGGCGGAAGCCGTCATCTGGCTCTTGTCAGGAGCGGCGTCCTATGTCACCGGGTCGATCATTGATGCGGGCGGGGGCTACTAGGCGATTACAGTCTGCCGGGTCTGGCAACCTGCGCTTTGCCGAGGCCCACTGATTGACCCTCCTTGCAGAGGATGTTTGACGAGCTCGCGGCCTGCGGCCCGCGTTATCCTCCTCGCCATGCGTCCAATTCTGAGCGTTTTTTTCGACGGTTCCTGCCCGATGTGCGTGCGCGAGGTGGCGGTCTATCGCAGACAGTCCCCCGC
>RFXC01000241.1 GCA_009921765.1 Betaproteobacteria bacterium
TTGAAGACACCGTTCACGCTGTGGGCCTCGTCGATGTAGCTGGCGATCCGCGCGGCCACTCCGACCTGTGTCACGGAAGGCGTGGTGTCCACCCGCTTGAACAACTCGGCCACGCGGTCCCGATTGGAGGACAAGGCGTCGTTCAGCTTGGTCTCGTCGATCGAAAGATGGGTCCTGTCGTCCTTGTTGGCTGCGATCCCGATGGAACCCAGCGAGTCGAAGCCCTCCGAGTAGCTGCCGATCTTGCCCGTCATCATCAGGGCCAGCTTCTGCTTGATGGCATTCAGCGAGGGATCGGCCGCGTTCAGGGCGTCCTTGCCCGTGGCGTCGGTGATGGCATCGACGATGGAGTTGTAGCTGTTCACGAAGTTGCGCGCTGCTGTCACCAGCGAGGATGGGTCGCGTTCGATCGTGACGGTTGCTGCCGTCGCGCTTTCTTTCTTGGCCGTGAACGTCACGCCCGGGACGACGTTGGAGAACTCGTTGGTCGAGGACACGATGTCGGCCCCCCCGTTGAATCCGGCCACCGAGATGCGGGCGTCGGCTCCCCGGGTCTGGCTGGCGGCCGCTGAGGCACCTTACTGCGCGGGCGCGCCCCGCCGCGCAAAGCGCACCACGTCATCGGCCACCGCCTCGCAAGCCTGCACAGCGGCGGGGTCGGCGGGCTGACCATCGTGACCAAACGGCCGCTGGCGCGAATTGAGGGTGGCAGCATAGGGCGTAGGCCACCCGCGTAGCGAATGCACGATGGCGCGCAGCGCCGCAACCGTTGCACCCATGGCCTGCGGACCGTCGGCGCACACAATGGTGCCCACCGCTCGGTCCTGCAGATAGACCCGCTGATCGCCTCGCAGGTCTTCGATGAAATCGATGGCGTTTTTGACCAGACCCGACACGCTCCCGTGATAGGCCGGGGTTGCGATGATCACGCCGTCGGCCCGTCGCAGGGCGTCAACCATCAACCGCGCCTGACTGCTGCGTTCGCTGCTGCCCGGGTCGTAGATCTCGGCCGGCAAGGCGCCGCCGGCAAACAGTGCGGTGTCACAGCCCAGATGCTCGGCGCGGGCGAGCGCAGCGCGCAGCGCCCGCTCGGCGGTTGAGCCCTCGCGCGCCGTGCCACCCAGGCCAACGATCAGCGGACGTGAATTCATGGTGGGATTCCTTGACGGGACACCGGGCAGGCTGGTGTCCGACCGCTTGCCGTTCAGCGCCTGGCGAGCCGCTCGTTCTGGGGGAACATGGCCCGACGCGCGGCGTCGTCCATGTCGGTCTTGAAGCTGTGTCGCTTGCGGAGTTCTTCGACCCGGGCGGCTGCCGGGCGGGCATTGATCGCATCGAGCAGGCGCTTCAGATGCGGATAGCGCGACCACGCCTCCTTGTCATCGAGCACGAACGGGACCATGCGGGCCCAGCCCCAGAACGCCATGTCGACGATGCCGTAGTCGTTGCCAACCATCCAGGTTCGTGAGGCGAGATGGTCATTGAGGATTCCCCAATGGCGATGGGCTTCGAAATCGTAGCGGTTGAGCGCGTATTCCTTGGGTTCGGGGGCGGCTGTCCGAAAGTGCACCGCCTGACCGGAATACGGGCCGACGCCGCTCGCAATGAACATGAGCCAGGACAGGGTCTGCGCGCGCTCGCTGGATGCCGGATCACGACTGACAAATCGCCCGTGCTTGTCAGCGAGCCAGAGCAGGATCGCGTTGCTGTCGAAAACCACCGTGCCTGCGTCATCGATCGCTGGCACCTTGGCGTTCGGGTTGATGGCCTTGAAGTCGGCCGTGTGCTGCTCGCCCTTGCGGGTGTCGACCGGAACCGCCTCATAGGCCACACCCAGTTCCTCGAGCAGCAGCGCGACCTTCATCGGATTGGGTGCGAGGTTGTACCAGAACCTGATCATGGCGGATTCCTTCCGTTTGGCAGAGCCCGACAGTGTATCGCCAGACTGAAAACCCAGGCTCCGAGGCAGGCGCGGAAGCGGCACGGCGGTGGGCCTGCACGCGGGTCACGGCGCTATACTCGTCGTGACGGGCCAGCCTAAAAAAATCACACCACAGGCGAATAAGCCTGGTCCGGACAGTCATTGAATACGGAGGGGCAGGCAATGGGTGGGCGCATGCCGGCACGGCGTGCTTTCGGATGGGTGACCGCGGCGGCGCTTGCGGGCCTCGCATCGTTTCATCGTGTGGCGCAGGCGCGCCAGCACGATCTCACGGTGGCGCAGATCGCCAACCGGTTGCATGCCGTCCCGTTTCTGCTCGCCCGTGAACGCGGCTGGTTTGGCGAAATGGCGGGCATCGGTGTGAGGGGGTTCATCGGCTCGTCCGAAGGCGGGGCAACGCTTAGAAATGCGCTGGCCGCGGAGGTGCCCTACGGCGAGGTCAGCCTGCCGGCGGCCATAGCGGCCATCGGGCAGGGCATTGAACTGTCCATCGTTCACGGCGGTGTGCAGACAGTGTCGGATCAGTTGTGGGTGGTGCGGCGCGGCGAATCCGCCATTGGTTCCCCGCGCGACCTGGCTGGCCGCAAGGTGGGCTACACCGCGCCCGGCACGCTGAGCGACATGGTGAGCCGCGCCATGATCGATTCGGTTGGGCTCGCTTCGCGTGTAGAGCGCAAGATCGTGGGGCCGGTCCGTCAGAAGCTCGCCGCGCTTCGCGACGGGACGGTCGACGTGGCGATGGTGGCCGAGCCGCTCTTTACCCGCGAGCGCGACTGGCTGCGCCCGGTATGGAGCGCCGACGAGGTGCTGGGGCCCTGCGTTCAAACGGTTGGCGTGGTGCGCAGCGACTGGATGCTTCGGCATGGCGCGACGCTGCGCGGCATCATTGCAGCCCGCCGCCGCGCCGTGCTGGCCATCCGCGACGAGCCGGGGCAGGGTGCGCTGGTGATCACCGGGCACTACGGCATCGAGCCTGCCGCTGCGCTTGCCATCGTGGAGCGCCTGCTAGCAGGCAGCGGTTTCTGGAGCGACGGCAGCTTTGATGAAACCGGGATGGTCACTATGCAGCGTGGTCTCGAGCGGATCGGTGCGCTTTCGCCCGGCCAGGGCGGCGACTGGCGGCGCGCCTTGCGGGCCGACTACCTGTCCTGAGGCGGAGCGTTGGCGTTCGCGCGGGCATAGCGCTCGCGTGCCTCGCGCCCCAGCGCAGCATTCAGAAGGATGGGACTCAGCACCGTAGTGACCACGCCCATCAGCACCAGCACTGAAAACATGGTGGGCCCGATGAACCCTCGATCGTAGGCGATGGTTGCGACCACCAGTTCCATGACGCCGCGCCCGTTCAGCACGGCACCCAGCGCAAAGGCTTCACGGTGGGGCATGCCGATCAGCCGCCCGCCCCACCAACCGGCAATCAGCTTGGTGGCAATCGATACCAGCAGCACGACCGCCATGAAGTCGAGCTGACCGAATGAACGGAAGGTGAAGTCGAGACCCAGATCAGCGAAGAAGATTGGCGACAGAAAGCCTGCGGTCACCGAGGCGAGCGTTCGCTTGAGGTCTTCGAAACGCTCGGGCGCGAACTGCCTTCGGTCGAGCAAAAGCGCCCCAAAGAAAGCGCCGATCACAAAGTGGAAACCAAGGTTTTCGCTCACCATGCCAAAAAACAGCACAAACACCGCCACCATGCCGAACAAGGCCTCGGCGCCGAAGGTGCCGATCAGTCGTTCGCTGATGCTCGACAGGTTGATGCCACGCCCCTCGAGCCAGCGGATCAGCAGGTTGGCGCTTGCCACCAGCGCGAGCAGTCCGAGCAGCTTGGCGCAGGCTGTTAGGCCGCCGCTCAGCAGGTCGGTCGTACCGGAATCGGCGGGCAGGGCCAGTACGATGCCGAGGATGAACAATGCCACCACGTCGTTCAGCACCGCGGTGGCAATTGCGTACCGGGCAATCGGGGTGTTGATCAACCCCATGTCCGACAGCATCCGGGCGGCCACCGGCAGTGCGGTGATGGCGATGCAGAGCCCCATGAAAACGGTTCGCATCGGGTCGAGGTCGTAGGCCCATGCAACCAGCACGCCGCCGATGAACGGCAGTGCAAAGCCCAGCAGCGCCACCACCAGACCGCGGCCCCGCATGGCAGACACCACGCGCTGGAAGTCCATCTCGATACCGGCGGACAACACCACGAGGAAAATCGCCAGCTGGGCGATCCCCGACAGCGCGTCGTTGGGTTGGATCAGATTGAGCACAGAGGGGCCGAGTACCACTCCGGCCAGCATTTCGCCGACGATTGCCGGCTGCCCCCAGCGCGTGAACAGATGTCCGAGAAGGCGAGCGACGACGATCAGTAGCAGCAGACTGGTGAGCAGTTGCATGGTCCGGGGATTCCGACTCCAAATTTGATGAAAGCCGGGCTTTCTGGAAAATAGAGGAACAATCAAAAAAGGGGGGAAGTCGGATTATGAAGCCGCTTGGAACGCTGGACGAACTGCCTGGCGAATATCTCGACGCTTTGCGGGCCAGGAACCTGGTTCCACTCTGGCCCAGCCTGCGCGCGCTGCTGCCGCCGACGCAACCCCGCAGCGCCACGCAGGTGTGTCGCTGGGCCTGGAGTGACATTCGGCCGCTTCTGATGCGCGCGGGCGATCTCACCCCCATGGAAAAGGCCGAACGGCGGGTTCTGGTGCTCGCCAACCCCGGACGCGGGCTGGAGGCGCTGCAGGCATCGGCCTGCATTTATCTGGGCATGCAGTTGGTGCTGCCGGGCGAAAATGCGCCCAACCACAAGCACACGCCCAACGCGGCCCGCTTTGTGGTGGAAGGCACGGGTGGGGTCACGATCGTAGGTGGCGAAAGCTGCCCCATGGAGCCGGGCGATCTCATTCTCACCCCCACCTGGCAGTGGCACGAGCATCGCCACAAGGGGCCCGGGCCAATGATCTGGCTCGATGTGCTTGACGTGCCGCTGATGGTGGCAATCGACTGCTCCTATCACATTGACGGCAAAACCCAGAAAGCCTCGAAGCCCGCCTGGACCTATGCCTCGGGCGGGCTCGCGCCGATCCGTGATGGCGTGCGCTCAAGCGCCGACTACCCGCTGCTGCGCTATCCCTGGGCCCGTACCCGGGCCGCGCTGGGGGCGCTCGCGACCAACCTGCCTTCGCGCGAGCCGGTCCTGCTTGCCTACATCAACCCCGAAACCGGCGCTGACTGCCTCAACACCATTTCTTTTTCGGTGCTGATGCTGCGTCCCGGCGAGGAAACCTCGCTGCCGCGCATGTCGGCCGCGCGCATGCTGCACATGGTCGAAGGCGATGCGCAGGCGCTGGTGGGCGACACCACGCTCGATCTGACCCAGTCCGACACAGCGTGTGTGCCGGGGTGGACCACGCTCAAGCTGCAGAACCGGTCGTCGAAGGCGCCTGCCTTCATTGCGATGGCCGACGAATCTCCCGTGCATCGCAAGCTCGGGATCTTCGAACAACGCTGAGCCCCGGCGGCCCCTGGGCTGCTCGCGGATCCCTATAATTCGCGGCTTGCCGACCGGAACCCCTTCGGTCGGCGCTTTATCGGAGCGTGCCCGTGCAGGTGGTCTGTCTCGATCTCGAAGGTGTCCTGGTCCCGGAAATCTGGATTGAATTCTCGCGGCGGACCGGTATTGCCGAACTGTCCCGCACCACGCGCGATGAGCCGGATTACGACAAGCTCATGGGCTTTCGCCTGGGCCTCCTTGAACGCCACGGTTTGAAGCTCGCCGACATACAGCGGGTCATTGAAGGCATGGGTCCCATGACGGGTGCGCGCGCGTTTCTTGATGGACTGCGCGAGCGCTACCAGGTGTTCATTCTGTCGGATACTTTTTACGAGTTCGCGAGCCCGCTGATGCGCCAGCTTGGTTGGCCGTCGCTCTTGTGCCATCGACTGCAGATCGATGCCGAGGGCTTTGTTCGCGGCTGGCGGCTTCGCATGCCCGATCAGAAGCGGGCGGCTGTCAA
>RFXC01000242.1 GCA_009921765.1 Betaproteobacteria bacterium
CTGGCCGAAGGCATGCTGGGTGCCTGGGCAGACTGGCAGCCCATGCTCCTGGTGCTCGCGGTTGCTTCGCTGGTGGTGGGTAATGTGGCGGCTATCGCGCAGCAGAATCTGAAGCGCATGCTCGCCTACTCCACCATTTCTCAGGTGGGTTTTGTGCTTCTGGGCATGCTCTCTGGCGTGGTGGACGGCGATGCTGCCGGGGCGGCTGACGCCTGGGGATCGTCGCTCTTCTATATCGTCACCTATGTGTTCACAACCGTAGGCACGTTCGGCGTGATCATGCTGCTGTCTCGCGCGGGTTTTGAAGCCGAAACGCTTGACGATCTGCGGGGCCTGAACCAGCGCAGTCCCTGGATCGCGCTGGTCATGTTGCTGCTCATGTTTTCGCTCGCCGGCATTCCGCCGATGGTGGGTTTCTACGCCAAGTTCATCATCATTGGCTCTGTGGTGTCGGCCGGCATGACCTGGCTTGCGGTGTTCGCGGTCATGCTGTCGCTGGTGGCTGCGTTCTACTACCTCCGGGTGGTGAAACTCATGTACTTCGACACGCCGGCCGATTCGGTGCCGGTTGCGCCTTCCACCTCCGCGGCGCTGGTGCTAGCCGTGAACGGCGCGCTGGTGTTTCTCCTCGGATTGCTTCCCGGGCCGTTGATCGGTGCCTGCCTGGATGCGGTCCGGCAGGCACTCGGCTCCTGAGCCGGGGCTTCTGCCACCTCGCCTGATGTCTGTCGCTGACGGCGCACATGAACGCCTGGCCGAACTTGCGCTCGGCTCTGAAACGGTCTATCGCGGCAATTTTCTTGAGGTGAAGCGCGATCAGGTTCGCTTGCCCGACGGATCGCAGTCGACTCGCGAATACATTGTTCACCCGGGGGCAGCGGTCATGGTGCCGCTACTCGACGATGGTCGGGTGTTGATCGAGCGCCAGTATCGCTACCCGGTTGGGCAGGTCTTTGTCGAGGTGCCCGCTGGCAAGCGTGATCCGGGTGAGAATTTTCTTCAGACCGCAAAGCGGGAGCTGCTCGAGGAAACCGGCTACGTCGCAGCCGAGTGGGCGTTTCTGACCCGCCTTCATCCCGCCATCGGGTTTGCCGACGAAGTGTTGGAGATCTATCTGTGCCGGGGGCTCGAATTTCGCGGGCGGCAACTCGATCACGGCGAATTTCTGGAAACCGAGCCAGTCACGATTGACTGGATGCTGGAAGCAGTGCTGTCGGGCCAACTCACCGACGTCAAGACCCAGATCGTGGCGCTCTGGCTGGACCGCCTGCGAACTGGCCTTTGGACCTGGCCTGCATTTCAGCGCGACTGAGGGCAGACGCGGCCCGTCAGGCCACCTTGATCGTCTGGTTGAACACGTAGCCCCGACCGTGCGCCGCCTTGATGGGGTTGTCTCCGAGCGGGGCGATCTTTTTGCGCAAGCGGCTGATCATGGCCTCCAGCCGTTGTTCGTCATACGCAAGATAGTTGTGGCCCAGCGCTTCAACCAGCGAGCGGCGCGTTGCGAACCGATCCGGGGCGAGCGCAAGCACTTTGAGAATGGTGACCTCTTGCAGGCTCAGGGTTTGGGTCAGACCGTTGGGGCCCCGCAGGGTGGGCGAGTCGCTTTCGATGATCCAGGCGCCCTTCGATCCCGTGGGCGCGCGCGCGATCACCGCGTTCAGTAGTGCCACCAGCTCACGCGGGTCGATCGGTTTGACGAGGTAGTTGTCAGCGCCCTGCCGGTAGGCGTCAAGCTTCAACTGCAGTTCAAATCGGGCTGACAGCATGAGGTTCACGCACTGCGGTGCTTCGCTGCGAAGGATAGGCAGGAGAGCGAGGCCCGAGCCATCGGGGAGCAGGACATCGATCAGCGCCGCATCGGGGCGGCGCTCTCGAATAGCGCTTGCTGCTTGGGCCACACCCGCGCATTCCCGCACCTCAAAACTGGAATATCGGAGAAATGTTGCGACCTCTTCACGAAGGTCGGGGTCGTCTTCAATCAGGAGAATGTCGGGTGCCATGGGTGCGTCGAATCGGTGTGAGCGCAGGAGAGCGGAATGCGTTGATCTGCTCGCCTTCATACGAGCATCGGGATTATCGCAGTGTTACGCTCCTGCGATGAGGCGTCGCGTTCGGTATTGGATTGTTCTTTTTCTCACGCAAGCCGGGCCCATGAACTGTCAGGCGTTTTTTTTGCGATCGTTTGTCGCGTTTGCGATGGTCGTTTCGTTTGTTTTCGCTTGCAACGATGCGCGGTCGGCGCCGGTGACGAAATTGGGAAATCAGACCAATCTTGCGCCCACGGTTCAATTGCTGGAGGCTGTGGACGAATCGGCGTCGGCGGCATCACTCTTCAGCCGCTGGGAAGCGCTGTCGGGGCCAACTCGTTCCAATGGATTGTCCGAAGGGTTTCCGCGCCATGTGATTTGGGCACGGTTCACACTCGACAGGCCGTTGTCGGTCGCCGAAAACTGGTGGCTGGTGCTGTCCAACCCTCTCCTAGACCATGTGAATGTTTACCAGCAGCGATCCAATGGCAGCGTCAGCGTGCTGTCCGCCGGCGAGGACATGGCTGTTTCCGATGCGGCTGCGCCGACTTTGCTGCCCACTGTCCCGCTCCGCCTCGAACCCGGAGAAAACCGGATCCTTGTCCGAATTGAGGCACGTAATGCGGTCGCAACGCGGATCGCGATTCGCGATGATCAGTCCATGCTCTGGTTCGAGCACCGGCAGTTGTTTCAGGGAGGGTTGATCGCTGGCACGCATCTGTTTGCTGTGTTGGCGGGAATCGTGGTGGCCTTGGCGCTTCGCGAGAAGGTCTGGCTGCTGTTTTCCGTCTTTGTGTTGGTGAGCGGTTTGTCGCTCCTGTTCTTACTGGGAATCCCGGGCTGGATCGGGCTTCGGTCAATCCCCGGGATGGCAGACAAACTTCATGGCGTGCTGCTGGTGTTGACAGTGGCCGCCGTGTGCGATTTTGTTGTGCGCCTGGCGGGGCCTGAACTGCGCGCGCGGCAGCTTTTTCGCTGGGGTGTGGGGTTGGGTTGGCTCATCTGTGTTCCTGCGAGCCTGTCCATCCTGGCAGGGTACTTTAGCGAAACGATCCTCAGGTTGCAGTTTGTGATCCTGGTTGTTGCACCGGTCGTGTTGGCCGCGTTGTGGCGTCAATGGCGGGGAGGTAGCGAGGCGGCGGGCTATTTTCTGGCGGGGGTCGGCAGCTATGCCGGCATGTCGCTCGTTCGGGTGCTCCGTAATTTGGGCGTTCTGCCAAGCGCATGGTGGACCGAGGGGTTGCACGAGATGATGTCGATCGCCTACCTCAGTGTTCTGGCCTTTGGCATTGCGACCCGCTCTGCCGGGGCGCTTTCGCAGCGCGAGTCGCTGGAGGCTGAACTGGCGGGCGAACGGGCTGCGCGGCAGTCTGAGCGTGATTTCTTGGCGATGCTGTCACACGAATTGCGTACGCCCCTGGCAACCATCGAGGCGAGTGCGAGACTGCTTCGCGACGTGCCGTCGCTTGACAGCGCTGCCCGGGAAGTGCGGCATGGCAAGATCGAGCGGTCGGTCGGGCGTTTGCGGGAGCTGTTCGATCGCATGTTGGCGAGCGAGCGGGTGCGCAGCGACTGGCAGCCAGTCAATGTCCGCGACATCGACCTCGTGATGTTGGCCGCACAGGTGCGCGATGTGGCCATGAGCGATCGCCCGGGGAGCACGGTTCAGGTCCTGCCGCCGCCGGCAGGGGCGGCGCTGGTCAAAGCTGATGGGAGTCTCCTGCGGGTTGCGCTCGAAAATCTGGTTGGGAACGCGTTGACCTATGGTCCCGTGGCTGGACCCGTCCGGATTGAAATCACGGCCGTAGAGAGTGGATGGCGGGTGTGGGTTGTTGACCGCGGCCCGCCGATCCCGGAAACCGAGAAGGCAGTGCTTTTCGCGCCCTACGTGCGCGGGTCCAGGGCGGTTGTCGGGCCTGGCGCAGGGCTTGGACTCTTCATTGTTCGTCGGATTGCCCGGGCGCATGGCGGTGATGCCGGGCTCGACCCCGCTGGCGCGGAAGGCAATCGCTTCTGGATCGAACTGCCTCCGGCCGTCTTTTGAACGCACGCCCGGCGGGGTTGTATTTGCGCAATCTTGTCCAGCCTGCGCGGGATTGATTCGAAAATCGCCGGAACCGTTTCAACCCGGTCAGTAATCATCAGCCTTAACGAGGCGGTTTCTTCTACACTCTGGGAGGAAAAACAGGGAGGCTTTGCGCCTTGAGCGCGGGGCTTGGTTCAGGATAAGGGGACACGGCGCAGGCCGGTCCCCTAGTGTCGTTCCGGGGGTCGCTTGAAAAGAAGGTCGAAGTCTGCTCTGGCGCGGCTGGTCCGGGACGCCTTTCGAGTCGAGCCACTTGAGCCGCGAGTGCTGTTGTCGGCCGATCCGGTGGCCGCTGTGGTTCCCGCGATCGTCATGGATGACCGCGACCGCCAGGCCGCGGCTCCCGGTTTTCATAGTTTTGATTCGGTGCCCTCAGACGGCACAGCCTCGCTCATCAGCCTCGAGCCGCTGGCGGCTCCAACAGCCCAAACGCCAGCCACCGTTTTAAACAACATCGATCCCGAGCTTCGGGCGGGGTCCCTTGAGCAGGTTCCTGGTCACACTCCCGAGGCCGCTACCCAGGGCGCAGGCGACACCCGCCCTGACGCCTCCGTGCTGATCGATTCGCCCCTCGCCCCACTCAACGAAGGCGTATTGCCGCAGCCTGCTGCGGAGGAGGAAAGCGATCGTGTAAACCTGGCCCCGCGCTTACCTTCCTCGCTCACCGATCCGCTGGGTGTCACAGACTGGTCGGCCCCCGGTATCGGTTTGCCGGTGGAGGTGCTTGCCAATCCGAGATTGGCTGAAGATGGCCACGAAGAGACCGATGAACGTCTCGATCTGACCTCGCTCACCACCTTGGTGTCGCTGCCACGTATCGATGCGGCCGCGCTCGAGCGAGCCGGCTTTCATGGCACGGAGCTCAGGGTCGAGCGCGGACAGGTTCTGGGCGGGTCGGGCCTCATCGACGGATCGGTTTACAACGACGGCATTGCAAGCCCTGGTTATTCGCCAGGGGTCCAGGCGGTGTCTGGCGACTGGACCCAAACCGCAGCGGGAACCGTTGAATTCGAGTTTTCCGGTACTTCACCGGGCACCGGCGCCGGTTTCCATGACCAGGTCAACGTGTCGGGCCGGGCAACGCTCGCGGGCACCATCGATCTGAAACTGCTTGATGGTTTCAAGCCCAAGGCCGGTGACGAGTTCGTTGTGCTCACCTATGGCAGCGTGAGCGGCCAGTTTGAGCGGGGCACCGGACTTTTCGGTCTTCATGATGACGTCTGGTTCGACATTGTCCAGACGGGTAACACCACCACCGCTGGCCAGGTCAAACTGGTGGCGCGCGAACTGGGCAGCGGAGTCGGCACCGGGCTGCGGCTCGCGGAAACCGTAGGCCTGGACACCAAGAAAAATCAGATCGGCGAACTGCTCAACGCCGATTATTTCGTCACTGCCCAGACCGTCAGTTTCAATGGCGCGTTCGAACTGGGCGGGCTCAATGTCGCGGGGCAGTTCTCGCTCGCAGCCACCCCGGGGTTCGCGCGCGCCACCTTGGCCGCCAACGACTTGACGGTGTCGCTCGCGGGTCAGCAGGTCACCGGTGACTTTTCAATCAGCGTGCCGCTCGCTTCAAGCGGGGCCACTGAACTCGCGATCAGCGATGCGGCTTTGCAAGCTGCCAGGGCTTGGAAGGCGGCCAACCCCAATTCGCGCCAGGCCAATTTGTACATCTTGCAAATTTTGCTGGCTTTAAACCGGGTGAACGACAGCCTGCAAGCTTTGCGCGATGAGGTCGCATT
>RFXC01000243.1 GCA_009921765.1 Betaproteobacteria bacterium
CTTCAGCCCGTTCGCGCCTGGTCGGCAGCCCACCTGGGCCCGCCCAGCCCCACGCTGCTCTACATGTTCAGCGGACCCGATTATCTCTACGCGCGAAATTTCTTTCCCGACGCCAGCACCTATGTGCTCGCCGGCCTTGAGCCGCCCGGGCGAATGGTCCGGCCTGGCCCCCTGTCGGCAGAAGACCGTCAGCGGGGGCTGGAGAACCTGCGCGAGTCGCTTCGCAGCATTCTCGATGCCAGTTTCTTCATCACCGCCGACATGCTCAAAGACCTGCAGGGGCACGCCTTTTCCGGCGTGATGCCGCTCCTCTATGTGTTTCTTGCCCGCTCCGGCATGGAAATCACCTCGGTGCGCCACCTGGGCCTCACGGAAGACGGCGGCACCGTCACGCTGCCCGCACCAGCCCGCGTGCGCCCGAACGGCATTGAAATCAATTTCCGTGACCGCGAGAAGGCCGCCGACCGCAAGCTTTTCTACTTCAGCATCGATCTGTCCAATACCGGCCTCGCCGATGGCGCCTTCATCAAGTTCATCGAGCGACTGGGGCAGTCCGATGCCTTCTTCAAAAGCGCCTCCTACCTGCCCCACGCTGAAAATTTTCTGCGCATCCGCTCCACGGTCATGCAACAGAGTGTGCGCATTCTCCAGGACGACACCGGCGTGCCGCTGGCGGGCTATGACCCCAACGTCTGGCAGGTCACGCCCTTTGGCCGCTACACCCGCCCCATTCAGATGTTCGACTACATGCACCAGCCCGCGCTTACCCGACTGTTTGAGCAAGCCCCCGCCGCGCCGATCAATTTCCGGCTGGGCTACGGCTATGGCATCGACACCACGGGCATTCTGCTTGCCACACGCCGCGCCCCGCGATAGGCAGGGCTGGCGCGGGCCTGGTCGCCGCTCAGGTGGTCTGGGGCTGATGAATGCCGCCGCATTTCTCGCAGCGATATTTGCGCATCAGACCGAATAGCCGCAGCACCTCGCCCTCCTCGCGTTTTTCAAGCGGCATGCCGGCAAACTCGCGATACAGCACGTGCACGTTCACCACGATGCGTTCGCCATCGAGCCAGTGCGACCATCCATCCATGCGGATATCCCAGGCTGCGTCTTCCGCGCTCATTCCCGCATCAAACCGCTTGCGCGTTTCGTCGCGGATATACACGAAGTAGTCGCGCAGCCCCTGCAGCCCCGAACGGTCGGTGATCGGACCGTGCCCCGGCACCACCGTCTGCACATCCCAGGACATCATCAGATCGAGCGCTGCGATCCAGTTGTTCACAGGCCCCGCCCACAGGATTGGGTGACCGTTCATGAACACGATATCGCCGGTAAAGACTGTGCTGTCCTGAGGGACCCACACCAGCACATCACCCCGTGTATGGGCCGGACCCACCTCGATCAGGTGCACATCCTTTGAACCAACCTTCAGATCGAGACGCCCCTCGAAGGTGCGCGTGGGGGGCGTATGCCGGACTTCATCGAAGCGAAAATATCGACCCATGGTTTCGTGCATGAACTGGGCACCAGGACCCAGTTCGCGCCAGTTCTTGACCATTGCGGCCATGTCCTCCGGGCGGCGCAGTTCCATGTCTTCAGCGCAGGCGCGCGATGCGATGATCTCGGAGTCGGCCACCAGCTGGTTGCCAAACACATGGTCCCCATTGTTGTGGGTGTTCACCACCCGGGGAATTCGCCGAGCCGCGGGCGTGGCAGCCCGCATGGAGGCCAGCATCTCGCCCGTGAGCTGCACATCGAACAGGGTGTCGACCAGCAGGCAGGTGTCGCCATCAACGATCAGGCCCGCGTTGGACCACCCCCAGGAACCATCTGGCTGAAGATAGGCCCATAGGCCATTGCCCAGATCGTGAAGCCCTTTTTGAAATTGCCAGGCAGCCATGACCTACCCCCTCATCGGACAAAAAACAGCGCGAGTTGCGGAAATGCGGTAACCAGAACAAGCGTGAACGTCATGGCAACCACAAAAGGAAACGATCCTGCGAACACATCATTCAGCGTAATGCCTTGCTGTTGAAGGTTGGCCTTCACGACGAAGCAGGCGACACCGAGTGGTGGCGTCAGCAACCCCACCTCCACCGCAATGACGGTCACCACGCCCAGCCAGATGATGTCGGTGCCAAAGCCGGTGAAAATGGGCAAGGCGAGCGGCACCGTGATGAGCACGATGGACCCCGAATCGAGAATGGTGCCCAGCGCGAGAATCAGCAGCAGATAGCCAATCATCACGGTCCAGAAGCTCAGATCGTTGGCCTGGACCCAGCCGGAAATGGCATTGGGCAACCCGGATGAGGCCAGCATCGTGGCGTAGAGGTGAGCCGCCACGATCAGAAAAGAAATCGCTGCGGTGACGATTCCGGTTTCAGTCAGAATCTCGACGATGGTCTTGCGATCCAGCGCCCGCTTGAACATGGCCAGCAGCATCGCGCACAGGGTTCCGACCGCACCCGCTTCGATCGGCGTAAACACCCCGCCATAGATGCCCCCCAGCACCGCAGCCACCAGGGACACGATGGGCGCCGCTTTCGCGATCATCACCGACACCGGCATGATGGTGTTGCCCCGGCCCACCTCGCCGTCGCCGACAAACACGAATCGCGACCGCCAGCGGGCAAAGCCACCAATCATCACGCAGTAAACCAGGGTGAGCAGCAGTCCCGGCACAATGCCTGCGGTAAAGAGATCGCCAATTGAGGTTTCGGCCACGATGCCAAACAGGATCATGAGAAGGCTGGGCGGAATGAGCATGCCGAGCACCGAGGACCCCGCCACCACGCCCACCGCAAAACGCGGCGTATAGCCCAGTCGCAGCAACTCGGGAACCGCCACCCTGGTGAAGACCGAAGCCGACGCGATGCTGGTGCCGTTTACCGCAGCGAACACCGCATTGGCCGAAACCGTGGCCATCCCAAGGCCACCACGAAAGGGGCGGAACAACTGCCCGGCCACATCGAACGTATCGCGCCCAATGCCCGATACGCTCACGAAAAACCCCATCATGACGAACAGCGGGATGGTTCCAAACGAATAATTGGCGATGGACTCCGTGGCCGCCTGGGCGAGCATGTTGCCGGCAATGACCCAGTCGCCCCGGATCAGCGTGAGCCCCACCACCGATACGGCCAGGAGCGAAACAGCCACATGCATGCCGGTCTGGATCAAAAGCACGATGGCCGCGATCGACATCAACCCGATGACGGCATCAGCGCCCATGAGGACCGCCTCCCTGAGCAAGGGCAATATGCTCAATCATGCCTGGGTGCCTCCTCAGACAGCACCGGGGGCGGCAAATGGCCAAGCGCCACCCTGACATCACGCCAGGTGTGCAGAAAATATTGAATGGCAGTGAGCCCCGCGCCGAGGCAGACAATGAAATGGACAGGCCATTTGGGCGCGGTGAACACACCCGCCGTGCCCACGTACTCGCCTTCGGTCCAGGCCTCTACGAATACCGGCGCGACAAACACCAGCATCATCAGGCACAGCAACCCGCCAATGAGATGCTGCACGCCCTGCAGCGCATAGCCCGCGCGGGGCTTGCGCTGAAGCAAAGGCAGGATGAACACATCCGACCGGATGAAGCGCTCCACCGAGAGGGTATGCGCCAGTTGCAAAAACACGATACCTACGATCGAGAGCGCCACCAACTCGGCCACGCCTTCAATCGGCCGGTTCATGAAGTAGCGCCCCGCCACATCGGCACAGACCAGAAACATGACCAGGACAATCCAGACCGACCCTGCGCCAGCGAGCACCGCGGTCAGGCGCTGGAACAGCCCGGAGCTGGCGTTCATTCCTATTCCTGGTCCCAGGCCCGCGCGTGCGCCACGCCCGCTGCACGGCTGAGTTCCATGTAGGTCTTGAGTGTACGAACCCCTGGCAGCCCCTTGGCCTCAGCCGCTTTGGCCCACTCCAAGGCGATGTTGGGCAGCATGGCAGCAAGCCTTGCGCGCTCGGCGGCTGTGATTGGCACCAGCTTGGCACCCTGTGCCAGCGCGTCCCGGACGCTTTTCTCGCCGGCATCGCGGTAATACTCGGCAGATTTGGTCTCGTAGATCGGCGCCACCTCGAGAAAGGCCTGACGTACCTCCTCGGGGAACGACTTCCACCGGCGCTCGTTCACCGTCAGACCCGAGGCGTACATGGCGCCGAACCCAACCTGATTGATGTAGGGGGCCACCTCATGAAACTTGTAGGCTGCGATGGCTGTATCAAACGTGATCACGCCATCGAACACGCCAGTCTGCATAGAGTTGTAGAAGGTGGTGAGATTGCCGGCCACCGTGACTGCGCCAGTGTTGCGCACCCAGTTGGCTGCCTGGCCCGCAGTGCCCAGTTTGACGCCCTTGAAGTCGGCAATTCCTGGCAGCGGCTTTTTCGCAACGATCTGATAAGCATCGGTGGTGAGCGATGCGAGGATCACCTGCTTGTGCCTGTAAATCTGCTGATTCATCTCGGGCACACGCTCGCGCAGCTGATTGATCACCCGTGCGAGCTTGACCGGGTCTTCGGGTCCGAAGGGCGTGACGTAAGTGACCTGTTCAAGCGGCAGCCGATCAGCGTTGAACAGAAACGGCACATGTCCCACATCGGCTGCGCCGTCTTCAATGGCTTTCAGCATGGCGGGGGGCTTGGCGATTGCCCCCGCATACGATTGAGTCCAGACAATCTTGTACTTGCCCCCTGCGGCCAGACGCTTGTCGACCTCGGGGATGAACACATCGCGAATCAGCGCCACCGAACCGGTGACAGCCGGATGCCCCGATGCGACCGTGAGCTTGATTTCCTGCTGAGCAATCGCCTGCGAACAGATCAGGCCCAACCACACAGCGATCCCGCAAGAGCGTCTGAGCATGGTCTCCCCCCTGGATGATGCGCCATTGTGAAAGCGGGCCAGCGACGGCGCTACAGCTGACCTTCCGAATGATTCTAGGCACTTCCAGCAGTAGGGACAAGCACCGCAGACTTGCTAATCGGAACCGCGTTTGTGCATGCCGACCGCCAGCTGCAAATCATCTCGTCCAGCGAAGTGACTGTCGCTCTCGCCAGGCCATCAACCCGATCCAGCGTGCCCGGCGAGGGAACGCGGCCCGGATCGGCCCGCAGTTCCGATTCGATACGACTCAGGGCATCCGCCAGCGCCTCACATCCGAAATTTGCTGCCATGCCTGCGAGCCGATGGGCGAGCAACAGCACTTCACGGCAGTCACCGGCCTGCGCCCGCCGCGTCAGTTCTTTCGAATCGGCGATAACATGGACCTTGAGCTCTTGCAGGAGAGCATCCAGCGCATCGGTTGGTAGTGCTTCCCGGAGGGCCTGAAGCAAGGTTTGATTGAGCAGTTCCATAGGTGACCTCCACCGCTGGCGTCGTCAAAGCGCCGCGCCTGGATGGCGCCGCACCTCAATTCCCTCTTGCGAGAGCATACGATGGACCGGGGACTGAGTCAGCAAATAGCCCAGGTAAAAGGTGTGTCGCTGGGCGCCAGGATGCTTGCTTCGTTTTTGCTGGTCATGGCCCTTTCAGCGGTCGTGATCGGGCTGGTCGTCGATCATCTCCTTCGTGAAACAACGTTGTCCGAGCGAGGCGAGCAGGTCACCCGTCATGCGGAGGCCCTTGCACAGAGGATCAATACAGATGTTGAGCACAAGATTACCCACCTGGTCGTGCAAGCGAACGACCTCTGCCGCATGGGGCCAACCGAGTCCCTGACCTCCCTGCAGCACGACCTGGAGCTTCTGCAAAACTCAATGCCCAGCTACGCGTGGATCGGCTGCGCGAACCGGGAGGGCGAAGTGCTGGCC
>RFXC01000244.1 GCA_009921765.1 Betaproteobacteria bacterium
GCCGGCAGGGTCGCTCGATCGGATCGAAGGCGAATCCGGTGGAAAAAGTGCTGCGAGTATACAAGCGTCCGGTATTCCCGACGAGCGATCTTGCTGCGCCGCAACAACGCCCGATGTTGCGGCGCGCCAACGTGCGTGAGGTGCGCCCTCCGTTGTACTGGGCCAACAGTCTCGCCCAGCCCCGCGGGCCAGGGTCAGAGCGATTTCCGCTGGGCGACCGGTGCGATGCGCAACGACTCCCGGTATTTGGCGACGGTGCGGCGGGCCACGACGATCCCCTGCTCGCCCAGCATGTCGGCGATCTGGCTGTCGGAGAGCGGGCGGCGCGCATCTTCGGCGCCGATCAGCTGCTTGATCAGCGCCCGGATCGCGGTGCTGGAGGCGGCGCCCCCGGTGTCGGTGGCAACATGGCTGCCAAAGAAGTACTTGAGCTCGAATGTACCGTGGGGTGTGAGCATGTACTTCTGTGTAGTGACGCGTGAAATGGTGGATTCGTGCAAATCCAGCGTGTCGGCAATTTCCCGCAGAACCAGCGGCCGCATGGCCACTGCACCGTGCGAGAAGAAGCCGCGCTGGCGTTCCACGATCGCCTGCGAGACCCTCAGGATGGTGTCAAAACGCTGAGCGATATTCTTGATCAGCCAGCGGGCTTCCTGGAGCGGGCCAGACAGGTTGCCCGAAGCGCTGCCGCGATTGCGGCGCAGGATGTCGGCGTACATGTCGTTTACGCGCAGCTTGGGCATCACATCGGGGTTGAGCACAGCCGCCCAGCCGGCTCGCGTTCGGCGAACGATCACATCGGGCACCACATAGCCGGCGTCATCCGACCCGAAGCGGGCGCCCGGCCTGGGCTCCAGGCTGCGGATCAGCGCGTGCGCCTGCCGCAGGCGGTCTTCGTCGCACTGCAACACCCGTCGCAGACGAACAAAATCGCGCGCTGCGAGCAGCTCCAGGTGGTTGACTACGATCTCCCGGGCGATCGCCATCACCGCCGGGTCATCATGGTCGGCCTGGGCAAGCTGCAGCAGCAGGCATTCCCGCAGATTGCGCGCGGCCACGCCCGGCGGGTCAAAGCTCTGCAGCAGCTTGAGTGCGGCGGCCACTTCGTCCGGATCGATTTCGAGCTCGGCAGGCAGCGCCTCCCGGAATTCGTCCAGACTGGTGTTGAGCATGCCGTCGCGGTCGAGTTCGTCGATCAGGAGCTCGATCAGCGCGCGGTCGCGGCGCTCGAGGCGGGTGGCGGCGAGTTGCTCGCGCAGGTGCTCAACCAGCGAGACGCCGGCGCCCGCGAGCTGTGGGTATTCGCGCTCATCGTCGTCATCATTCTGCGAGCGCGAGCCGCTGTCGTGCCCCCAGTCGGCAGGCGCGTCATCGCCATCCGGGTTGCTGCCTTCCGAGTCGTTGCCAGACTCGCTGTCGCCCTCGTCGTTGCGCTGGGCGGTTTCGGCGGGCGTGCCGCCCAGGTCAGCGAGTCCCTGCGGCAGCGGCGGATCAAGCGTGCCGTTTGCCGAGATGCTCACGCACTCGCCCAGCGGATCGTCATCGCGTTCCAGCAGCGGGTTCTCGGCCAGCATCTGCTCGATTTCCTGGTTCAGCTCGAGCGTGGAGAGCTGCAGCAGCCGGATGGACTGCTGCAGCTGCGGGGTGAGGGCGAGCTGCTGACTGAGCTTGAACTGGAGGGCGGTTTTCATCAGGGCCTGGTTTTGCGCAGCCCACCCGCAGCTGCGCTACATCGAAAAATGTTCACCAAGGTAGTAGCGCCGCACGTCGTCATTTTCAACGACTTCATCGGGCCGGCCGAAAGCAAGAACGGTACCATCCCTAATGATATAAGCCCTGTCGCAGATGCCAAGCGTTTCTCGAACGTTGTGGTCTGTGATCAACACTCCGATGCCGCGGTCCTTGAGAAAACGAACGATTCGCTGGATCTCGAGGACGGCGATGGGGTCGACGCCGGCAAACGGCTCGTCCAGCAGGATAAACCGGGGGGAATTCGCCAACGCCCGGGCGATTTCCACCCGACGGCGCTCGCCTCCCGAGAGAGACATCGCTGGATTGGATCGAATATGGCCGATCTGCAGTTCGTCGATCAGGCGATCGAGCCGCTCACGGATCGTCGCCTTGTCGAGTGGCGCGCCCTCGGCATCACGCTGCAGCTCAAGCACCGCGGTGATGTTCTCCTCGACGGTGAGCTTGCGGAACACCGACGCTTCCTGCGGCAGGTAAGCAAGCCCCAGGCGGGCGCGGCGATGGATGGGTAGCCTTCCGATCGGCTGGTCATCCAGCGTGATGCTGCCGCCGTCGCATGGCACGAGGCCCACGATCATGTAAAAACAGGTGGTCTTGCCGGCGCCGTTGGGCCCCAGCAGTCCCACCACCTGACCGCTTGCGACCTCGACCGACACATCGCGGACCACCTTGCGCCCGTGATAGGCCTTCATCAGCTGTGTGGCAACGAGCCGACTGCTGGCAGGCGCTGTGCTCACCGTGTGGCTCAGCGTCCGGGCGGCGTGCTGCCCAGCGACTCGGCCGGGCGCAGCTGGGCGGGCGGCGAGGCAGGCGACGAGGCAGGCGTGCCGCCGGTTGCCGGCCGCGCTCCGGAGGTAGGCGATCCGGCGCCGGGCGCAGGCGTTGGCGTGGCCCCGCCCGCATCCGGGCCGCCACTTCGCCGCGGCTGGATCACCATGCGGACGCGGTCGCTGCCGAGCGCGCCTGGGGCGCGGCCCTCGACCGTGTAGAACTCGGCGCTGCTCTGATAGATGATGCGCGCGCCGTGCACTTCATCCTGCACCTGCTCGCGCTCGAGCCGGCGCAGCGAGGCCTGGCTGGTGAGCGTGACCGTCTCGGCCTTGCCGTCGTAGTCGATGATCAGGCCATAGCCCTCGACGAACTCCTCGAGTGCCTCGCGCTTCTGCCGGAAACTCGCGGGCTGCCCTTCGGCGCGGCCGTACTGAAAGCCCTCGGTGTCTTCACGCACGACCATCCGGTCGGAGCGGATCACGATGGTCCCTTTGGTGAGGATCACGCGACCGATAAACGTGCTGATACGACGCGCGTCGTCATACTCCATCCGGTCAGACTCGATCTGGACCGGCTTGTCCCGGTCGGCCTTCTCGGCGTGCACGCTCGGAGAGAAGGCGACCAGGCCGGCCGCAAGCGGCGCACCTGCTTTGCGCAGCCAGACTGCCCGGCCGACCGGGGTGTGGCGCATGATGACTGCACGAAGGCGATGAAGGAGGTAATGCACGCGTTGACAGGGCTTAGGGGTTGCGTCGCTCGGACACCCAGACGCCCCGGGCCTCGGCATCGACGCGCAGCGTTCGGGCGCGATTATTGAATTCCATACCGGTACCGGTCAAGGTTGACTGGCCACGTGTGACCACCACCGGACGATCGGTCACCGCAACCTCGCGGTCGGAAAACACCCTGGCGAATTCGGTGCGGATCTGCATGGGGGGGTCGATGGCGGTTCCGGGCCGGTCGAGTTGCACCGAGCCTTCAAGGATGGTCTCCTGGCTTTCGCGCACCGACTGTCCGCGAAGTGCGGTCACCGTCACGCGTGGCTGCGCCGGGTCAAGCGAGACCATGGTGGGCCGGGTGTAGCGGGTGGTGTCGGAGCGGCGAAAGTGCTCCATGCGGTCGGCGCTCATCCGGAACGCGGGCTCGCCCCGGTCGTTCAGGCGCAGCAGCAGCACATTTTCGCCAAAGGCATCGGCGATGTCGGCGGTGTCCTGCACCAGACCGGGCATCACGAAGCGCTGGGCGATCTCGGCCAGATAGTAGGAACCCGCTGCGAGCATGAGCAACAGCCCGATCGATACCGCGGCCGCCAGCCGGTCGTAAAAGCGCGGATTCATGCCGGGTGCAACGGGCCTGGTCCGATTCGCCGGGCCAGTGCCGCCTCGAGCGCACCGCGGCAGTCCAGGATGAATTCGGCCAGATCACGAATCGCCCCGGCGCCGCCTGGGCGGGTTGATACCCAGTGCGCGCGGGCACGAACCGCCGGTTCGGCATCGGCCACTGCGGCAGCGAATCCGGCGGCCATCATCGCGGGGAGGTCGGTCCAGTCGTCGCCCGCAAAGCCCACCTGGTCGCGCGCGAGGCCGAATTCGGCGCACAGCGAATCGAGCGCAGCGAGTTTGTCGCGGGCGCCCTGGATCACCGTGGTGATTCCAAGCTCGGCCGCGCGATGCTCGACGATGGCCGAGCGGCGCGCCGTGATGATCGCCAGCCGCAGCCCCGCTTCACGCAGCAGGGTGAGGCCAAACCCGTCACGGACGCTGAACGCCTTCATGGCTTCGCCCTGCGGGCCGATATAGATGTGACCGTCGGTGAGTGTGCCGTCCACATCGAGCGCAAGCGCCTGAATGGCGGCCGCTCGGGCCCGGACATCGGTAAGGGTTGCGGCCATCAGAAAACCTTGGCCGACAAAAGGTCGTGAATGTGGATTGCGCCCACCATCCGATGATCAGCGTCGGTCACGGGCAGCGCGCTGATGCGCCGCTCGTCCATCAGTCGCACGGCTTCTGCGGCGAGTGCCTGCGGGCCGATGGTGACCGCGCCCGGCGTCATCGCGTCCTCGATCCGCATGGACTGGATGTCGGCGCCGCGCTCGAGCACGCGGCGCAGGTCGCCGTCGGTGAAGACGCCCGCGAGCGTCCCATCGGCGCGTTCGACTGCAGTCATGCCCATGCGCTTGCGGGTGACCTCAAGGATGGCCTCGGTAAGCCGCGCGCCGAGCTGGACCCTTGGCAGGGCCGGGTCACGGCGCATCACGTCGTCGACCAGCGTGAGGAGCTTTCGGCCCAGGGCGCCACCCGGGTGCGAGCGGGCAAAGTCATCGGGCCCGAAGCCGCGCGCATCGAGGAGCGCGACGGCCAGGGCATCACCCAGCGCAAGCGCGGCCGTCGTGCTGGCAGTAGGTGCAAGATTGAGCGGACAGGCCTCGCGATCGACCGCGGCATCGAGATGCACATCGGCGAGCCTGGCGAGTGGCGAATCGACGCGTCCCGTGATCGCGATCAGCCGTGTGCCCTGGCGGCGCGCGATCGGCATGATGCGGGCGAGCTCCTCGGTGGCCCCGGAGTTGGAGACCGCCACCAGCACATCGTCCTGCGTGACCATGCCGAGATCGCCATGGCTCGCCTCGGCGGGATGAAGGAAAAACGCCGGCGTGCCGGTTGAAGCAAGCGTTGCGGCGATTTTCCGAGCCACATGGCCGGACTTGCCGATGCCACTCACCACCACCCGGCCGTTACAAGCGAGGATCATCTGGCACGCCTCGACAAAGGGCGTGCCGATTCGCTGCGACAGCGCATCGACCGCTTCGGCCTCAATACGAAGCACCTCGACCGCACGCAGGATCAGGCGGTCGGCGCTCGCTACAATGGATCGGGAATTCACCCCACCGAGTATATGCTCTCCGGTCTCGAACTTGCCCTGATCCTGCTTGCCGCGGCCACGCTCATCGTGGTGCCGCTGCGTCGTTTCGGCGTGCCGCCGCTCATTGCCTACCTTGCGGTCGGGGTCGTGATTGGCCCGCATGCGGCGGGGCTCGCGGAGGGCGAAGGCACGCTGCATGCGGCAGCCGAGCTGGGCGTGGTGTTTCTCATGTTTTCGCTCGGACTCGAGTTCAACTTTGCCAAGCTCAAAGCGATGCGCGGCTTTGTTTTCGGGCTTGGCGGTGCGCAGGTCGGGTTGACGGCGTTTGTGCTGATGGCGCTCCTGTTGCTGCTGCCATCGGTCTGGGCGCAGTGGCTGCTGCCGGGCCTCGACTGGCGGGTGGCACTG
>RFXC01000245.1 GCA_009921765.1 Betaproteobacteria bacterium
CACCACCGCCAGGACAAATGCCTTGGTCCGACCCTTCGGCGCGGGCGGCTTGGTGGGCGGGCGAACCGCGCTGGGGTCGTCCGGCTCCGGACGGTTAGCGTTCATCGGCTGCCGCTCGGCGGACGCACCATCAGCGCAATCCGATTGATGTTCATCTTCTGGAGTTCACCCATCACTTCAATGATCACTTCGTAACGCACCTGGCGGTCGCCGCTGATGACCACTGGCAGATCGCCGCCGCCGACGGCCCGGATGGCGTCGGCAAGCTCGCGTCGCCCCACTGTGGATTCGGGCGAGTCGCCGCGGTTGCGCGCCCTGACTTTCATTTCCCCGGAAGCGGTGACCGTGACCTCGACATAGGCATCGGGGCGCTGGTTGCTGCGCCCGGCGCTGGGAAGGTCGACGACGCCAGGCGGCAGCATGGGTGCGGTGACCATGAAAATCACGAGCAGTACCAGCATCACGTCGATGTAGGGGACGACGTTGATTTCGCTGACCGGACGTCTGCGACCGGAGCGGCCGCCGCGGGAGGATACGGTTGCCATGAGGAGTGATCAGCGCGCGCGGCGCTGAAGAATGTTGGAGAACTCCTCGATGAAGGTCTCGAAACGCGAGGCCAGTCGATCGAGGTCGTGCGAGAAACGGTTGTAGGCCACGAAGGCCGGAATGGCAGCAAAGAGGCCGATGGCGGTGGCAACCAGCGCCTCGGCAATGCCAGGGGCGACCGAGGCGAGCGTCGCCTGCTGCACATTGGCCAGCCCCCGGAATGAATTCATGATGCCCCACACCGTGCCGAACAGACCGATGTAGGGGCTCACCGAACCGGCCGAGGCAAGAAATGGCACGCTTGATTCCAGCATGTCCACTTCGCGCTGGTACGACGCCCGCATGGCACGACGTGCGCCATCGAGCATGGCCATGGGATCGCCCGGCTTTTGCTGGCGAACCTTGAGGAATTCGCTCATGCCGGCCTCGAAGATCCGGGCCAGTGAGCCGTGATCACGCGATTTGTCCTGAACCTGCTGATAAAGCTCGCCCAGATCGCGGTCGCGCCAGAACTCGGCCTCGAACTGATCGGTGGCAATTCGCGCCGAGCGCAGCGCGAAGAGCTTGCGAAAGATGACGGTCCACGAGGCGACCGAGATCGCAAGGAGCAGTGCCATGACAAACTGCACCAGTGCGCTCGCCTGCTGTACGAGCGACAGGATCGACATGTCTGAATTCATTGAAGGCCCATCGGATCAAGTTTCAGTGGCGAGCGCGCCACGGGTGGCAAGTTCGGCGAGCAGCGGTCGCGGCAAGGCAGCCGCTCGCTGGTCGGTAAGGCGGAGCGCCGCGATGCGGACGGTGGCGCGCACCAGTTCCCCGCCGCTTGCGGTATCAAATGCATTCTGCGCGAGCAACAGCGAGGCGCGCCGGGCTTCGGCCAGGCGCAGCTCGGTACGGATCGTCTGATCCAGCCGCCCGGGGCGGAGGAACGCGATCTGCATGTCGCGCACCACAAAACCGATACCCGTTGCCGGTCCGAGCGATGACTGTTCGATGCCAAGCGCGCGCAGCCAGTCGGTTCGGGCGCGCTCGAAAAATCGCAACCAGCTTGCGTGATAGACGATGCCACCGGCGTCGGTGTCTTCCAGATAGACACGAAGCGTTTGCGTGAGCAGGCTCGCCGAGCCCGCCGTGGCTGCGGAAATAGGTGCGTGATCGGCAAAGCGGTTGCGGGTCGCTGCGCGCGCGACAGATGATTCGGGTTCGGGAGATGGCACGCGCGCGATTCTAGCCTACTGGCACCCCTCGACATGCGCGCGCGTCTGCGCGTGCGGCCAATCACCCGGCCGCCCCGGGGGCAATACCCAATCCCGGGACAGGGGGCAAATGCGGGGCGATGTCCGCCCAGCGCGGCAAAGGGTCGATGGCGCCGCGGCCGGTGGTGGCAATTGCTGCAGCGACGTTGGCGGCATGGGCGGCTGCGGCCAGCGTGTCGCCGGCGATCAGACGCGCCACCATGACCCCGCCGAAACAGTCGCCCGCACCGGTGGCATCGATTGCGCGGACCGGATGCGCGGCGATGGCAAGCGCTGTCTCGGGGTTGGCGACCCATGCGCCTGCTGCCCCCAGCTTGACCGCAACCGATCGCGCCCCAGCGCTGATCGCCCAGTCTGAGAGCCGCGCCGGGTCGGTCGATTCAAATAGCGCCTGCGCCTCGTCGATGGAAGGCAGGAACAGGTCGCAGTACGGCAACGTTGCGCGGGCAATGGCCGCAGCGCGCGCCGCCGGCCACAGGCGTGGCCGGAAATTGAGGTCGTAGCTGATCCGTGTGCCGTGGGCGCGTGCGAACTCGATCGCCTCGAATACGGTGTCGCAGGCGCGCTCGGAGATGGCCTGCGAGATGCCTGAAACATGGAGCCAGCAACTGGTCTTGATGCGGGCGCGAAACGCATCGGTGAGCCGCATGCCAGTGGCAGCTGATCCCGCGCGCCGGTAGCTGAAAGTGTGACCGCGCTCGTCGTAACGGATGAAGTAGAGGCCGGTTGGCTGATGGGGGTCGAGTTCGACGGCGCCGCATTCCACGCCCTCGCGCCCCCAGAGCGCGATCAGCGCGCGGCCGAAGTCCTCATCGCCCAAGCGGCTGAGGTAGGTGCAGCGCGCGCCTGCGCGCTGAGCGGCAATGGCGAAATTTGACGTGTCGCCGCCAAAGCCCTGGCACCAGTCGTTCGTGCCAGGTGTCTGGCTGAATTCGATCAGCGGTTCGCCGAGGGCCGCCACATCAAACGTGCGGGCATCGTCGCTGCGAACGACCGGCATCGGGGCCGGCAGACCAGGGCTGTTGCTCACGACAGCACCTGCCACGCCAGCCATGCGCAGGCGGCCGCGAGTGTGAGCGCTGCGCCCAGGCGGAGTGCCGCCTTCACGGGTGCATCCTCCCAGCCGGGGCGGCCGTCTAGAATGGCTGCCAGCGCGATGCCGGCGATCAGTCCGCCGAGGTGGGCGGCGTTATCGACGCCGCCCACGGTAAAGCCGAGCAGCAGCGACACGCCGATGTAGACCAGAAGCGAGCTTTGAAGCGGTTTGAGGAGCGGAGCAGGAAGACTGCCCGGCCGCAGCCAGATCACCGCAAGCAAGGCACCAACCACACCCAGAATGGCACCCGAGGCGCCCACCGACACAGCGCTGCGCCCGGTAAAAAACAGGCTGGCCATCGAGCCCGCCAGGCCCGAGCCCAGATACAGCACCAGAAACTGCAGATTGCCGTAGAAGCGCTCAGCCACCCGGCCGGTGTCCCACAGCGCCCACATGTTGAGAACCAGGTGCAGCACGCCCGCGTGGAGCACGGTGGCGCTCATGAGCCGCCAGGGCTCGTTCCGTGTTTCGGCAAGCCGGTTGCCGCCCAGTGCGAGCAGTTCAGAGCCATTCGGGTTCAGCGCCGACGCGCCGCCCGCGACCGCGGCCAGCCAGGCGACGACATTGACCGCGACGATCAGATAGGTGACCCAGGTGCGGGGCGTGAGCTGGTGCAGGCGTGCCAGCGGGTCGTCATTCACCGCGTGGGTCCCAGAGCTCGGGCGTACGCCCGGCCGGCATGGCAAGGCCGAAGTGCTGCCAGGCATGCGAGGTGGCCACGCGGCCCCGTGGCGTGCGCTGGATGAACCCCTGTTGAATCAGGTAGGGCTCAAGCACATCTTCGATGGTGTCGCGCTCTTCGCCGATTGCCGCGGCAATGTTGTCGAGGCCGACCGGTCCCCCACCGAAGCGCTCGATCATGGCGCGCAGCAGCTTCCGGTCCATCAGATCAAAGCCCAGCGAGTCGACGTCAAGCATCTTGAGCGCCGCGTCGGCGATGGGCGCATCGATCTGACCGCCCGCTTTCACTTCGGCGTAGTCTCGAACGCGGCGCAGCAGCCGGTTGGCAATGCGCGGCGTGCCCCGCGAGCGTCGTGCGATCTCGCCCGCGCCCTCGGCAGTGATGGTGGCACCGAGCAACAGCGCCGAACGCGAGACGATCAGCGTGAGCTCATCCACATCGTAGAACTCGAGCCTGGAGACGATTCCGAAGCGGTCGCGCAGCGGGTTGGTGAGCATGCCGGCGCGGGTCGTGGCGCCCACCAGCGTGAACGGTTGAAGATCGAGCTTGATCGAGCGGGCAGCTGGCCCCTCGCCGATCATGATGTCGATCTGATAGTCCTCGAGTGCGGGGTAAAGGATTTCTTCGACCACCGGTGACAGGCGATGGATCTCGTCAATGAAAAGAACGTCGTTGCGTTCGAGGCTGGTGAGAATCGCCGCAAGATCGCCCGGACGTTCAATCACCGGCCCGGAGGTCTGACGCAGCTTCACGCCCATCTCGGCTGCAACAATGTGTGCAAGCGTGGTCTTGCCCAGCCCGGGCGGGCCAAACAGCAGCAGGTGGTCCAGTGCCTCGCTGCGGCCGCGCGCGGCTGCGATGAAAATTTCCAGCTGCTCGCGAATCTTTCGCTGTCCGACATAGTCGGACAGGGTGCGCGGTCGCAGCGCCCGCTCGACCACGTCCTCGCTGGGGGAGGTGCTCGCTGCAGAAACGATCCGATCGTTTTCGATCATGGTGTGAGCGGGCCGGGCGCGGGTCAGTTCTTGCCGAGCTGGCGAAGCGCCTGCCGGATGCCGTCAGAAACCGATACGTCGGGGGGCAGGCCGCGCAGGGCCGCCTGCGCTTCACGTTCGGAGTAGCCGAGCGCGATCAAGGCGCGAACGATATCGACCCCGGCGTCGACCGTGACCGCCGTGCCCGGTGCATGGGGGAGCGCCGGGGCGAGTTTGCCCTTCAGTTCGAGGAGCAGACGCTCGGCGGTTTTCTTTCCAATGCCAGGCACCTTGAGCAGACGCGCGCTTTCCTGAAGCGCCACGGCCTGTGTGAGATCGGCCACCGACATGCCGGACAACACGGCCAGCGCGGTTCGCGGCCCCACGCCGGAAATGCGGATCAGCTGGCGGAAGGTGTCGCGCTCGGGGGCGGTGAGAAAGCCGTAGAGAAGTTGCGCATCCTCGCGGACGATGAATTCGGTGAGCAGCACTACCCGCGTACCGATCTCGGGCAAATCGTAGAAGCTGCTCATCGGGACGTCGACCTCGTAGCCCACGCCGCCCACGTCGACCAGCACGGTCGGTGGGGATTTCTCGAGCAGCAGTCCTGAGAGGCGACCGATCATCTGGCGATCTTAGCAGCCCGCGCCGCTAGCGGCCGCGAACGCGTCCACCACGCGAGCGGGCGCCGCTTCGGGCGGTGCGCGCCAGAATGCCGGCGGCGCCCAGCTGCCCGGAGAGTGCCGACGCGTGGGCATGACAGATGGCGCAGGCGAGCGCGTCCGCCGCATCGGCCGAGGGGTCGCCTGGCAGCTGCAGCAGCCGCCGAACCATCGCCTGTACCTGCTCCTTGCCCGCGCGACCGTAGCCCACCACCGACTGCTTGACCTGCAGGGCCGTGTATTCGTGAACCGGAAGATCGCGGATGGCGAGTGCCGCGACCGCTGCCCCGCGCGCCTGACCAAGCGCGAGTGTTGCCTGCGGGTTGATATTGACGAACACGATTTCCACCGAGGCGAGGTCGGGCTTCCAGGTGTTGATCACCTCGGTGATGCCCTCGTGAATGGTGCGCAGGCGCGGGGCGAGTTCGCCGTCGGGAATGCGGATCACGCCGCTCGCGACATAGCCGAGCGCCGCCCCGTGCTTTTCAATCACACCGAAGCCGGTCCGGCGAAGGCCAGGGTCGATACCGAGGATGCGCACGAGGGTGATCGGCCGGTGCGTCAGTGCCG
>RFXC01000246.1 GCA_009921765.1 Betaproteobacteria bacterium
CGCGCAAGCCCCTCCACGAACCCTGCCGCCGCACCGTCGCTCGCCTCGGACACCGCGAAGCAATTGGCGTCGTTGTCGATACGGACGGGACGTCCCAGCGCGCGCTCGAGGTCATCGGCAAGCGGGTGGCCGATCAGCCAGGTGGAGTTGGCATTCTTCACCAGCCCCGTGGCTGGCGAGATGGCCCCGGGAATGCCGATGCCGACGGGTGCCAGCGGCTGCGAAGCGCCTGACCCGAAAGCCTGTGCGGCTGCGCGGGCAGCGACCTCGTGCACCAGCGAGGCGATTGCATCGAGTGTGCGTTGATAGTCGCCGCGCGGGGCGGGGATCCGCATGCGGACCAGATCGTGGCCGTCATCGGCAAGCACGATCGCCTCGATCTTGGTGCCGCCCAGATCCACGCCAATCCGCATGGTGCGAGCCCGCGTTCAGCGATCGGTATCGCCCGGCGCGGGATCGGCGGGTCGGCTGCGCGAGCCGCCAATACGCGACTCGGTACCGTTCAGCAAACGGCCGATATTGACCCGATGCCGCCAGATGAGGAAGGCCCCCATCACCGCCACCGCCAACGCGCGTTGATCGGCGCCATGCAACCACACCTGCCAGAAGGGCGCGAACACCGCAGCCACCAGCGCTGCAAGCGATGAGTACCGGAAGAAGAACGCGATGATCACCCAGGTGGCGAGCGTGCCGCCGCCGACCAGGGGGTCGACGGCCAGCAATACGCCCGCCGCGGTGGCCACACCCTTACCCCCCTGAAAGCGGTGAAACACCGGAAACAGATGCCCCAGGAAGGCGGCGAGTCCGGCGAGCATGACCGTGTTGTCATCGAGTCCGAACGCCGGGCTGGCACTCCGCGCGAGGAGCACTGCAATCACCCCCTTCAGCGCGTCCCCCAGAAGCGTGAGGAGCGCGGCCAACCGGTTACCGGTTCGCAGCACATTGGTGGCCCCCGGATTGCCCGAGCCATACGTGCGCGGGTCGGCAAGCCCCATCACGCGGCTCACCACCACGGCAAACGACACCGAGCCGATCAGATACGCCACCAGCAGCGTCATGAGCTGTGCGGTCATGGGTTCCCTTTCTGCTTGCGCCCGCCCTGCACTGAAGCGCTGCTGCTCATTTGTCGAGGGCGCACTGCACCGGGTGCGAGCCGAGCAGCGCGATGATCTGCGCGGGCGCAAGCGACACCAGATAGCCGCGCCGACCGCCGTTCAGGTAGACGCGATCAAATTGTTCCATGGTGGATTCGTGATAAACCGGAAGCGCCTTGCGCAGGCCAAACGGCGAGGTGCCACCCACCAGGTAGCCGGTGTGACGGTTTGCCACGTCCGGCGCACACGGCTCGACCGACTTCACGCCAATCTGGCGGGCAAGTGCCTTGGTGGACACCTTGCGGTCGCCATGCATGAGCACCACCAGCGCACGCGCGCGCTCATCCTGCATGATGAGGGTCTTGAAGACCTGGTGTTCATTCACGCCCAGCTGGCGCGCTGATTCAGCGGTGCCGCCGTGCTCGACATAGTCATAGGGATGTTCATCAAATGCCACCCGACGCTCGCGCAGAAAGCGCGTGGCGGGTGTCTCCGACACATGGCGGACGCGCTCGTTCATGGGGTGACGGGTGCCTCGGGGTAGAGCCCGCGGGTGCGCGCAAAGAGACGCGTGAGCCCGAGCAAGGCGTCAACGAACGGCGTTTCAACGCCCACCGCCGCACCGATTTCCTGCACCGAACCCACCAGCGCATCGAGTTCGATCGGCCGATGGGCCTCGACATCCTGAAGCATGGAGGTCTTGAAAGCGCCGATCTTGCGGGTGACCTGATGACGCTCTTCCGGCGAAATGTCGATCGGCAGACCGATGCGGGCACCGATGGCCGATGCCTCGGTCATGGCCCGACTCACAAAGCCACGCACCAGCGGGTCATCGAGCACCCGGTCGGCGGTGGCGCCCGTGAGCGCCGACACCGGATTCATGGTCATGTTGCCCCAGAGCTTGAACCAGACCTCCTGCTGGATCCGGGTCTCGCGATCGGTCTGGAAACCGGCGGCTTCAAAGGCTGCCACGGCAGCATCGCAGCGCGCGCTCGCCCGACCATCGGGCTCGCCAATGATGATCCGGACCGGTGTCGCGCGACGCACCACACCTGGCGCGGGCGTGCTCGCCCCCAGATGAAGCACCGATCCGATCACCCGGGAGGGTGGCATCCGGGCAGCCAGGCTGCCATCGGGGTCGATCGACTGCCAGCGCCGCTCGGCCAGCGCGGCGTCGAGTCCGTGAAAAAACCACCAGGGAACACCATTCATCGCCGACAAAATGGCGGTGTCAGGGCCCAGGAGCGCAGCCACCGAGTTGGCGACCTGGGGTAGCGCCGGCGCCTTGACCGACAGCACCACCAGATCCACCCGTCCGAGTGCGCGCGGGTCATCGCTCACCTCGAGCGGAAATTGCGAGCGCTGCTCGCCATCGGGTCCGGGCTCGATCAGCTGCAGGCCATTTCGCCGCACCGCTTCAAGCGTTTTGCCGCGCGCGAGCGCACACACCTCGAGGCCCGCACGCGCCATCATCGCAGCGGTCAACCCGCCAACTGCACCCAGCCCAACGATCGCAATCCGCACAGCCCGTCCCCTTGGTCTCACCAGGACACGCCCCCAGGGCGGCCCGGCACGTGGCGTTGAAGTATGCCCGATTCAGCGCGGCGGGCGCGCGCGAACAACCAGGCCATGCTAGCCGCGCGGATGGTGCTGCGCGTGCAGCGTCTTCAGGCGTTCGCGCGCGACATGCGTATAGATCTGGGTGGTGGAAATATCGGCATGCCCGAGCAGCATCTGAACCACGCGCAGGTCGGCGCCATGCTGCAGCAAGTGGGTGGCAAAAGCATGCCGCAGCGTGTGGGGCGAGAGCGGTGCAGTGATGCCAGCCACGATCGAATAACGACGAATCAGCGTCCAGAACATCTGCCGGGTCATCGCCCGGCCACGCTGCGTCACGAACATGGCATCCGAGGCGCGCTCACCCAGAAGATCGCGCCGGGCCTCGCCCATCCAGCGGCCAAGCCAGTGGCAGGCATGTTCGCCAAGTGGCACCAGCCGTTCCTTGTTGCCCTTGCCGATCACGCGCACCACGCCCTGCTCGAGTGATACGCCCACGGACGGCAGATCGACCAGTTCGGAGACCCGCAGGCCGGTGGCATAGAGCGTCTCGAGCATGGCCCGGTCACGAAGCCCCAGCGGCGTGGTGACATCGGGGGCCTCGAGCAGCGCCTCGACCTGCGCAAACGACAACGTGGAGGGAAAGCGCTGCGGCTGGCGCGCCGTGCGAAGCCGAAGCGACGGATCGTCAGGGCGCCGGCCCTCCCTCATCAGATGACGAAAAAACCGCCGGAATACCGATAGCCGCCGATTGGCACTCGCGGGACGTGAATCAGGGTGACGCGCGGCAATGTAGGCGCGAAGGTCGGCCTCGGTCGCAGCGTCGAGTTCCGCCTGACGGGTGCTGCCAAGCCACGCGGCAAACAGCGCAAGGTCGCGCCGATACGCCGCCAGCGTGTTGCGCGAGAGCCCGTCCTCCAGGCCCACCGCATCGCAGAACGCCTCAATGGCTCGCAGGCCCTGCTCCGATACACTGTCGCCGCGCTCACTCATCATGAATACCGTCTGGCTCCTTTTGCCCGACCTGACGCTGATTGCGATCGGGTTCGTGCTCCACCGCAGCTATTTTCGCGATCAGGCCTTCTGGCCGGTCCTGGAAAAGCTTACCTATTTCGTGCTGTTTCCGGCATTGTTGTTTGCAACCGTCTCGCGCACCCCCATCAATCCGGCCGAGGCCGGGCCCACGCTCGGCGCGGTGCTGGGTGCGGTCGGTGCGGGCGTGGCGCTTGGCTATCTTGCCCGCCCCGTGCTCAATCCCGACCCGCGTCAGTTCGCCTCGGGCGTGCAGTGTGCCTTTCGATTCAACTCCTACGTGTTTCTCGCGCTCTCTCACCGGCTGGCGGGCGATGCAGGCCTGTCGCTGGCTGCGGTCATCATCGGTATCGCGGTCCCGCCCATCAATGTCGCAGCCGTCTGGCCCCTTGCCCGAAATTCAGGCGGTGGCCTCATGCGTGAACTCGCACGCAACCCGCTTCTTCTTGCCACCGTCGCCGGGTTGGCCGCCAACCTCTCGGGGCTGCGACTGCCGGATCTCATTGAAAACACCTTGCTGCGCCTGGGCTCCGCCTCGCTGGTGCTCGGGCTGCTGAGCGCAGGCGCGGGCCTCAAACTGGGGATCTTCGCCCAGGGCGATCCCGCGGCGCGCAAACGCACGCTGATGCTCGCGGGTTGGTTCATCGCGGTCAAACTTGCCGCCATGCCGCTGGTGGCACTGGTTCTCGCACGCGTGCTCGAGCTTCCCCCCGTTCCCGCTCAGATTGTGGTCGCGTATGCGGCGCTCCCCACCGCCCCGGCCGCCTACATCCTGGCGAGCCGCATGGGCGGGGATGGTGCGTTTGTGGCAATGCTGATCAGCATGACGCTGATCGCGTCAGCGCTTGCACTGCCGTTCTGGATCGCCCTGGTCTGAGCACGGGCTCAGGCGCTTGGCCTCGCGCCTCAGCTGGTCGATCGCCCAGACGACATGCTCACGCACCACCGCCGACGGGTGGGTCTCGCGCGAGGAGAGCGCGGCGAGAAGACTGGCCCGCTCATCGCTTGACCGAGGATCGGCGTTGCCGATTGCAACGGCGAGATTGCGCAGCCAGCGCTCATGACCGATCCGGCGGATCGGGCTGCCCGCTGTGCGCTCGGTAAAAGTCGCCTCATCCCAGGCGAACAGATCAATCAAAAGCGCCGAATCCAGACCATGCCGGGGCGCGAAGTCGCTGACTGTGGGTGGCTGGGCAAACTTGTTCCAGGGACACACCAGCTGACAATCGTCGCAACCAAAAATCCGGTTGCCAATCAGTGGCCGAAGCGCCTCGGGAATACTGCCGGCGTGTTCGATCGTCAGATAGGCAATACAGCGCCTGGCATCGAGCCGATAGGGCGCAATGATCGCGCGCGTCGGGCACACCTCGATACAGCGGCTGCAGCGACCGCAGCGGTCGGGCTCGGGCGTCTGCTCGGCAAGCGGCAGGTCCGTGTAAAGGGTGCCGATGAAACTCATCGACCCGCGACGACGGCCGATGAGCAGGGTGTGCTTGCCTCGCCAACCCAGGCCAGCGCGTGTGGCGAGCTCGACCTCCATCACCGGAGCCGAATCGCAAAAGGCGCGATAACCGAACGGGCCGATCGCCTCGCCAATCCGGTCGGCCAGACGCTGCAGGCGTTGCCGCACCACCTTGTGGTAGTCACGGCCCAGCGCGTACCGCGCAACGAATGCGCGCCTGCCATCGGCAATCGTGGACCAGGCGTGGTCGCGCCAGTGTGGCGCGCTGGGCGTGTAATCAAGCGTCACCATCAGCGCGCTGACCGCACCCGGCATCAGTTCCTCGGGGTGCCCGCGCAGCCGCTCGTGGCGAGCCATGTAGTCCATCTCACCGTGCATGCCGGCTGCGAGCCACGCCCGCAGTCCGGATCGAACCTCGTGAGAGAGCGTGAGTCGCGTCGTACCGAGCGAGGAAAAGCCGAGCTCGGCTGCCCAGCGCTGCAGCTGGGGCAGATCGGGGAGCCGGGCGGGAGCGGGCTCGGCCACGGCCCCTTGCCGGTCGGGATTCGTTGATCCAGTCATGCGGTCATTCTAGGAGGGTCGGTTAAATTGCCGGCAAAGTCCTCGCCACGCGCCT
>RFXC01000247.1 GCA_009921765.1 Betaproteobacteria bacterium
CCGCCAGCACCCGCGGCTGCGGCGGGTGTTTGTGCGGCAGCGGCGGGCTTCGCCGAAGCGGCAGCCGCGGGTGCTTGTGGGGCAGGCGCCGGCATCGCAGTGACCGTCTGCTGGCCGTTTTCGGTGGTCACCAGTGTCTGCGCGGCCCCCGCGCGAATCATCAGTCGGGTGCCCTGCGCCGGCTCACCCTGAACGCCAGGGTTGAGTTTGCGCAGGTTTGCCTCGGCAACCTTGTGACGACGAGCGATCGAGGCAAAGGTGTCGCCGTGAGCCACCGTGTGGTGCACCGGGCGTTGCTCAGCGATTTCGACGATACGCGGACCCTGGAAATCCTCGATCTTGCGCTCGTCCCCAGCGGACTGCCCCGGAATGAGCAGCCGGGTTCCTGCGATCGGGCGCGCCGACGGGCGGACGCCGTTGGCGCGTCGCAGGTCGGCCGCGCTCAGGCCGGCTCGCGTGGCCACCAGCTCGAGGGTCTCGCCCGCCTTGAGCGTGTAGGGCTGCCAGGTGACGAACGGCTGACCCGACGCCACATGGCGCTCGATGGCTTCCAGGAATGCATCCAGCCGCTCGGCTGGCAGCTTGATCTCACTGTTGCGGCTGGCCGCGATCACCGGACGGTTGTGAGCGGGGTTGAGTTCAAGGAACTCGTCAACGGTCATGCCGGCGAATTCAGCTGCCAGCTTCAGATCAATCGGCCGGGTCTTTTCAATCGTGACGAAGTAGGGGCGGTTGGACAGACGCGGCAGCGCGAGGCCGAGTTCGTCGGCGCGCAGCAGAATGTTCTTGAGCGCAATCAGCTTGGGGACGTAATAGCGCGTCTCGTTGGGCATGTTGAGCGACAGGTAATCAGCCGGCTTGTTGCGCGACTTGTTGAGCTTGATCGCCCGCGCAACCGCCCCCTCGCCCCAGTTGTAGGATGCGAGCGCAAGGAACCAGTCGTTGCCTTGCATCTCGTAGATCTTCTGCAGATATTCAAGCGCTGCCTGGGTGGACTTGACCACATCGCGCCGGTTGTCCACCCACCAGTCCTGCTGCAGGTTGTAGGCACGGCCCGTTGATGGAATGAATTGCCAGAGCCCCGAGGCTTGCGCAGTGGACAGTGCCGTGGGATTCATTGCGCTTTCGACGAACGGGAGCAGCGCAAGTTCGGCCGGCATGCCGCGCTTTTCGATTTCTTCGATGATGTGAAACAGATACGGCCCGCCTCGAACCATCATGCGCTGGAGATAGTCGGGCTTGCCGAGGTAGAAGCGCTCCATGCGTTCGACCAGCGGGGTATCCAGCGGCGGCATGGCAAAGCCGGCGCGGATACGGTCCCAGATGTTGTCGAAGCGCCGACCGGGAAGGCCAGGGTCGGCGCCGCGCATCGCGTCGTCCTCGTCGATCACCAACTCGAGTCGCGCGATCGCCTCGGCCCGCTGGCGCTCGCGCAGACTCATGTGTCGACCGGGCTCGGGCTCAGGTCCAGACAGGGCAAACGCCTCGGCGATCGGCGCCGGGGCAGCCGGCGGGGACTGCTCAGGTGCAGGGTTCAAGGCTGCACATCCGCCCAGCACCCCTATGAAACCGGCAAGGCCGATGGCGCGCGAGACCCGATCAACGATCGTGCGAGAAGCAGAACCCGCCCCCTGGTTGGGCATGCCGACGGTTTGGTCGGCAGAACCTTGGTGCTCGGCTCGCTGCAACGAAACCTCCAGGCAGGTGTTGGATCTGAACGCGGTGTGCCGCTACGGTGTGCTGCCCGGCGCCCTGCCAAACTGTTGTTTTTTTGGCTAGTCGCCGTCGGTCGGCTAAACCGACGGAATTTAGGAGAACTGACCGTTACGGTCAAGTCAGGCTCGGCCAGGGCGTGTTTCACCGGAAGTCGTTTTTCCACTGTCGCAGCACTGCAAATGTTTCCACCCGGTTGGCGGGCACGGTGTGCTGGTGAAGGGCGGCCTGTTGCATGACCGCGGGCTGGTCGGCGCGCAGGAAAGGATTCGTGGCGCGCTCGATTGCGATGGTGCTCGGTACCGTTGACAGCCCGCGCGCGCGCATCTCGGTCGCCTCGGCAAGGCGGTCGGCGACGGCGCTCGAATCGGGCTCGGCGGCCGCCGCGAAGCGCAGATTCGACAGCGTGTACTCATGGGCGCAGTAAACCATGGTGTCGGGCGCCAACGCCGCCAGACGGTCGAGAGAAGCCACCATCTGCGGGGGCGTGCCCTCGAACATGCGGCCGCAGCCGGCCGCAAACAGGGTGTCACCGCAGAAGAGGAGCGGTCGCGGGTCTGCGCCCAACGAGGGGAGCACATAGGCGATGTGATCCAGGGTGTGGCCGGGTACGGTCAGCACGCGAGCGAGGTGTCCACCCAGCCCGGTGTCTACGCTGTCGTGGTCCTGCACGGGTTCCGTGACCGTTGGAATCTTGGCCGTGTCGGGACCCACGACCCGGGCGCCGGTGCGTGCGACCAACTCGGCGACGCCCCCCGCGTGATCGGCGTGGTGATGTGTCAGTAGAATGCAGACCAGGTGCAGTGAGCGGTCTTCGAGCGCTTTCAGCACGGGCCCGGCATCGCCAGGATCCACCACCGCTGCGCGGTTGGAGTCCGGCGACTGCAGCAGCCAGAAGTAGTTATCGCTGAACGCGGGAATCGGATGCACGAGCGGGTGTGCCGGTGCCGCATATCGCCAGGATGTCATTGAAGTGACCGATCGTCGTCAAGAGGATCCGGACATTACAGGAACCGGCCCGACCCGTGTGCCCGACCCGTTGGGTGCGGGCGGCAGCGGAGCCGGCTCGGTGTCTGCCTGGGCGTCATGGCTCCAGTCCCCGCCCGGACGTTATTTGCTCGCCTGGGAGCAAGCAGCGCTCGACCACGCGGTGGTTGATGTCTTTGGTTACCACGCGCTGCAGTGCGGGACCCCGAACCACGATTTTCTTCGCAGCAACCGGATGCCGCACCGCGTGGTGGCTTCCACCGGCGCCGAGCCCGGGCTGGTGGCCGGGCATGGGCATTCGCTGCTGACGATTGATCAGTTTGAGGAGCTGCCGTTTGCGACCCAGTCGCTCGACCTGGTGGTGCTGCCGCATGTGCTGGAGATGACGGCCGACCCGCACCAGGTGCTCCGTGAAGTCGACCGGGTGCTGCGCCCCGAGGGGCGGATGATCGTGACCGGCTTCAACCCGGTGAGCCTGTGGGGCCTGCGCGAGACCGTGGGGCTCCCGCTTGGCTACGGTTTTCTGCCGCCGCAGTCAAAGCTCATCTCGCTTCTGAGGTTGCGCGATTGGCTTCGACTGCTCAGTTACTCCCCGTCCGACTCCGTGCACGGATGTTTCCGACCTGCTTGCGTGAGCGAGCGCTGGCTTGAGCGCTTTGGCTTCATTGAGCGGGCGGGTGATCGCTGGTGGCCGATTCTGGGGGCGGTCTACCTTCAGTCGGCGATCAAGCGTCTGCCCGGCATGACGTTACAGGGGCCGGTCTGGCGCAAGCGCTTCAGTGGACGCGCGTCGGCGCCGGTGGCGACTCATCGCGGTACATGTAATCGCGAGCCAGCGGAAGCGGGCTCTGCAGACCGTGTGGTCCCGCCGTCGGTTTGAACGCAAGCAACTGATACAGATTGACCCAGCCGTGCGCGAACGCGTGCGCGCAGCCGGCGAGGTACACGCGCCAGATCCGGGCGATACGTTCGCCGGCGAGGGCGATCAGCGCTGCCTGCTCGCGCTCGAATGCAGCCGACCAGGCCGCGAGCGTGAGGGCGTAGTGGCGGCGCAGTGACTCCGCATCGGCCAGTTCAAGTCCGGCCTCCGACAGCTCACGAATGGCGAGCGAGACGTGAGGCAGTTCGCCGTTTGGAAAAACATAGCGGTCGATGAACTCCCCGGCGCCCAGACCCACCCATCGGCTGTCGACCGATGCCGAGGTAATGCCGTGGTTCATCACGATGCCCCCGGGTTTCAGCAGCGCATGAATCTGGCGGAAGTAGGCGCCAAGATTGGCGAGCCCGACGTGCTCGAACATGCCGATGGATGCGATCCGGTCAAAACCTTCGTCGACTTGGATGTCGCGGTAATCCTGCAGGCGGATCTGGACCCGGTCGCCTAGCCCTGCCTCCTCCACCCGTTCCCGGGCAAGTTCGAACTGGTTGCGTGACAGCGTGATGCCGACCGCATGTACGCCGTAGCGTTCAGCGGCCCGCATCACCAGCGCGCCCCAACCACAGCCGATATCCAGCAGTCGCTGCCCAGGTGCGAGCCGCAGTTTGCGACAGACGTGGTCGAGTTTCTGCAGTTGCGCTGTGGCCAGGTCTTCGTGGCCGGTCCGGTAGTAGGCGCAGGAGTACACCATCCGGTGATCAAGAAAGCGCTGATAGAACGCGTTTGAAACATCGTAGTGATGGGCGATTGACGACCGATCGCGCTGCCGCGTGTGGCGCGACAGCCAGCGAGGCAGGCGGCCAGCCCGCGCGCCTCCGTGATGAGCGGCCGCCAGGCGTGAGGCGATGGCGATGGCGTCGGTGACGGGCCCGTCCACATCGATCAGTCCCTCGACATAGGCTTCGCCCAGCGCATCGAGGCTCGGCCGGATCAGGCGCCGGGCGGCAGCAGGGCTGCGCAGATGCAGCGTGACCGTAGGTGGGGCGTGTGCCTCGCGCGAGGACGCGGACGGGGCCGACATCAAGACCTCATCGCCCTGCCACAGGCGCACCTTGAGCGGCAGTGGATTGGTGTCGCGCAGGCGGTCAAGTTCGCGAATCATCCGGCGGTCAAGTCCCAACATGCGATCGGCTCCCGATGCCCAGACCTCAGCATATCCCCGGCCGAACGCCTGGATGGCCTTGGCACGGGTAGAATCCGTCGCGGCTGTCCGGACCTGAATCTGGTTGAGCCATTCTGCTCGCGCCCGTTCACATTGCGCCTTCACCTGAATCAATGACCGCTCCGATCGAGATCTATACCGACGGTGCCTGCAAGGGCAATCCGGGTCCAGGGGGCTGGGGTGCGCTCCTGCGCTGGCGCGGGCATGAACGCGAGTTGTTCGGTGGCGAACCCGTCACCACCAACAACCGGATGGAACTGACCGCGGTGATTCGCGCCCTGGAAGCGCTCACCCGCGAGAGCCTGGTCGTGGTGCATACCGACTCGCAATACGTTCAGAAGGGCATCAGCGAGTGGCTGCCCGGCTGGAAAGCGCGAGGTTGGATGACGAGCGACCGCAAGCCGGTTCGCAATGTCGATTTGTGGCGTGAACTCGACGCCCTCGCGCAACGACACCAGATCGAATGGCGTTGGGTCCGCGGCCATTCGGGGCATCCTGAAAATGAACGCGCGGATGCGCTTGCCAACCGTGGGGTGGTCGACGTGGCCCGGCAGCAGCGGGCTTGACTGGAGGCGGGCCATCGCGAGGCGTCGCGGCGGGTTCGCGGTGCAGGGGCCAGTTCAACCAAGTATCCCTTGGGCCGCGTGATCGCCGAGTCTTGTGCTAGATTCATTTGACAAAAATCCCTCCAATGAAACGATACGCAACCTACGCGGTAGTCATCACCGGGCTGGCAGGCCTGGGTGGCTGGGCCTATTACACGCAGCACGCGCCTGCTCGCCCGGCGCTCGAGATCGCTGCAACGTCGTCGACCGCAGTGACGGCGCCGGTCGCGTCGGCGAACTCCGGTGCGGCACCTGCGGGGGGCGGGTCGGCGCCGGCGGCA
>RFXC01000248.1 GCA_009921765.1 Betaproteobacteria bacterium
CTTCGAATACGTTGCCTCGAAAACCGACATCGCGATTTTTCTGTACAACACCTGGCACTCGGGCATCTGCATGACGCCCGAGACGGTCGCGCGGCTGTCTCGCATCCCTGCGGTATGTGCGCTCAAAGACGCCGTCAATGACGTCGCGCACACCGTGCGCTGTTGGGAGCTGTGCGGCGATCGGATCGTGATCAGCGATCCGCTCGAGGAGCATCTTCTGGTCACCACGCTTCACTTCGATCAGCAGGTCCTGCTGGGTACGACACCTGTCTTTTTGATGCAGAGCCCTCACTGTCAGCCAATCCAGCAATACTGGGAACTTGCGCGCGCGGGCAAGGGAGCCGAGGCCGCAAAGCTTTTCTATGAGCTTCAGCCGCTTCGCAGCATCTGGACCGAGATGTATCAGGTTCTCTGGAACAAGGACGGCGCGCTCCACCCCTTGCCCTTCATCAAACATTGGATGGACCAGATGGGAATGCGGGCAGGTCCAGTACGCCCGCCCATGACGAACCTGACCGCCGCCGAGAAAGCACGGTTCAACGATCGACTGGCTGCCAGCGGCTGGATGGAACGCCTCGTTCCTGGTTGGCCCGCATCAACGTGATCCAGCGCCCCCTGCACTTCACACTCGGAAGCCTCCTCGGCGACTTCGACACCGACCGCTTTCTTCGCGAGATCTACGGCCGGCATCCTCTCCATGTACCGGCCGTAGACGCCCACCGCTTCGATTCGCTGATGAGCTGGGGTGAGCTCGAACGGCTACTGAACATCACGGGCTACTGGGATGAGTCGCGCCTGCGCCTGATGGTCGATGGACGGCGGGTTGCGCCCGAACGGTACTGCTTTGCGCGCTCCTCCGCCGATGGCGAGCAACGCGCCTGGCGCCCGCAGCCCGAGCGTGTGATGCAGGCCATCGGGCACGGCGCGGCGTTGGTGCTGAACGGCCTTGACGGGCTGTCGCCTGCCATCAGTGCCATTGCGCAGGCACTGGAGGCGCAACTCGCGGTTCGTGTTCAGAGCAATCTGTATCTTTCCCAACGCAGCCACCGCGGGCTCCCGCTTCACTACGACATTCATGATGTCCTCGCGCTACAGATTGCCGGACGCAAGCAATGGCGCCTGCATGCGAACCGGGCGCATCCCGCAGTCAAGCCCGCCCCTGAGCGGGAGTTGAGAATCGCAGCCGGTCAGGTCGCGCAGCAGATCACGCTCGGCCCAGGCGATTTTCTTTATCTGCCAGCCGGGGTCATCCACGAAGCGTTTGCCGAAACCGATCACGCCATGCACCTCACGCTCGCGATCAAGCAGGTCACGCCCATCGACCTGGCGAGCCTGATGATGAAAAGACTTGCCATCCGCGACGACCTGACCCGCCCCAGCTACGACCTGCACGAGGGTATCGACGCGCTGGCGCGCCATGTTGCGCGGCTCGCCGAGGGCTTCTCGGAAATCGCTCGCAACCCCGCTGAGCTCTCATCCCTGTTTTCCGAGATCGAGGCCAACCGCCAGCCGCGGGGCCGCTATGCGCTTGACCCGATGCAGCAGCGGTCCGAACGACATCAGCCGGACAAATGAGTCGCTGCGATGCGTGACCTTCCGATCCTGCCGATCGGCCACGCAGTCCCGGTGTGCGAGCTTGGCTTTATCGTCAACCCCTGCCGCAGTGAGCGGGTGGTTCCGCCCTGGCGGGAGGCGGTCAACCTGCTGAGCACGTTGTGCCAGACCTCGCTGGGGGCCTCGCTCCAAAGTCTCTATCTGCGCGGCTCGGTACCGCGCGGAACCGCCGTCGAATACCACTCGGATCTCGATGCGGTATGTGTCACACGATCCCCGCCGCCGCTTCCGCCGTCATTACATGCAGCCATTCAGGCAAGAGTGCGCGAGGCGCATCCGTTTTGTACCGGCGTGGATCTGCGCATCATCACGCATGACAGGCTGCTCACCCCTGGCCGATCAGCTGCGCTTCAGTTTTTACTCAAGACGCAAAGCCTCTGCATCGCGGGTGAAGACATCACTGAAAACTGGCCGTCATTCGGGCTCCAGCAGGCCCGGATCACACTCCAGGGGCTGACGACGTCGCTTGCCGGAACGCGTGCGTCGCTCACCCGCCAGCCAGGCATTGGAGCAGACGAGCGCGAACAACTCTGTCGATGGATTGCCAAGAAGATTGTCCGCGCAGGCTTTGAGTTGGTCGCCGAACGCGAGCGCGCCTATACGCGCGACCTGTACCCGTGCTGGACCGGCTTTGCCCGTCACTATCCGGAGATGGCCGAGCCGATGCGGGAGGTGTTGACGCTTGCCATCAACCCCCGCCCGGACCCGTTGCGGATTGAGACTGCGCTGAAAGTTGGCGACTGGTTAAGAATCGAATCCCGACAGCGGGGCAACGCCACCGATCAGTCCTGACCCAGCCGATACAAGCGCATCGCATTGCCGCGGAGCAGCTTCTCCAGCGCCACCGGCCGGAGGTTGAGCGCATCGATCTCGCGTAATGTGCGTTCAAAATCAAGTACCGGGTAGTCGGTGCCAAAGATCACCTTGTCCTGCCCAAAGGTGTTGATGAAGTGCACGAACGACTGCGGCCAGTAGCGCGGGCTGTGGGCATCGCAGCCGATATAGATGTTGGGATGCTTCCAGGCCATGGCGATCATCTCCTCGGTCCAGGGAATGCCCACGTGAATGCCCACCAGTTTCAGCTCGGGAAAATCACAGGCCACCGCATCAAGGGTGATCGGCCGCCCAACGCTCTTCAGCGGCCGCGCGGGGTCATAGACCAGTGACTGTCCCACCTGGAGCTGCACCGGTACATCGAGCTCCACACACTTCGCATAGAACGGATACCACCGTGCATGGTCGGGCGCGAGCTCGAACCAGTGGGGATAGAAGTGCCCACCCACGAAACCATATTCCCGCACCGAACGCTCGAACGCACGAACGCCCGCCATGCCCTCGGTTGGATCAAGTCCCGCCAGACCGCTGAACCGGTCGGGCCAGCGCTGAACCGCATCGGCCACCATTTCGTAGGGAAGATGCCAGCTGCCGGGAATGCCCATCTGCCCGGTCTTGGTGGCAATCAGCAGCGATCGCTCGATGCCGTTGCGGTCCATCAGTTCGAGCATCTGCTCATGGGTGAGTCCGTCTGCAACCGACGACTCACGCCCGATCTTGCCGGTCCAGAACGTTTTGGACCAGGCGGGGCGCAGCTTCATGACTTCGGGCGTGATCGGGTTGACCACGCAGTCGATGACCTTGAACGAACGATTCATTGGAAACGATTCCCTGTCTGTAAGCGGACTTTCAGCGCCTGAACGAGCGCACCACAAGCACCACCGCCACCACCACCGCGATCATCACGACCGCACGCATTTGCGGGGATGCGCCCTGAAGCTGATCGGCAAGGGCCACGCCGATTGAGGCCGGTGCCAGCATCATGGGCACCCACACTACCGCCGATAACCAGTTGGCGATCTGAAACGACACGCGCCGCCCACCCATCGCACCCGCCATCAGCGGAATGATCGCGCGTCCGAGCGGAATGAACCGGCTCACGATCACCGCAACGGAACCCCAGCGCTTGAAAAATCGATGACCACGCTCGATCCAGTCTGGGCGACGCGCGAAGAACCCCAGCGATTCGATCCTGTCGCCGTAGCGTCTGCCGACCTCGAAGCTCACCCAGTAACCCAACCCTGCACCCGCCATCCCCCAGAGCGACAGTTCAACGAGACTGACCAGCCCGGCAGCCGCGAGCGACCCGATCGCAAGCAGCAGCAGGGTGGCAGGAACCAGAGCGCTGATGAGCGCGAGCGACTCGATCAGACACAACCCGAACACGAGTGGCGCAGCCCACTCGCGATGCGCGCGCACGAGATCAAGTATGGGTGCGAACAGTTGTTCGAAAAATCCGTCTGGCGACATGGGCGAGGTTCTCCGTGGGGAAGTCGACGGCGCGCGGATTGCCGGGTGCGCAAGGGTAGCGGCCTGAACCCGGCGCGCAGGTTGATGCGCACACCCTCACCAGGGCTGAATCGGCGCTCAGATGACGGCGGCCCGGATTCGCGCCGGGCATGTGGCTGCGCCCGGCGCTCCCGCTTATCATCGAACCTTTCAAGGGAGACAAGGTCTTGAGAATCACCATGCTTGGCACCGGCGCAGCATTCGTCGACCCGGACCGCGCGCAATCGGGCATCCTGGTCACGCTCGACAACGGCCGGCACTACCTGTTCGACTGCGGGGCAGGCATCACCCGCAACATGGTGCGCGCCAACGTGAGCCCAGCCGATGTCACTGCGGTATTCCTCACCCATATGCATCACGATCACATCTGCGATTTCCCGCTGTTCGTGATCACCGGCTGGATGTGGGATCGACCCGATGCACCGGTGGTGATCGGTCCGCGCGGTACCCAACATTTCGTGAGCCATCTGTTTGAAGGCGGCGCCTTCAAGTCCGATTTCGAAGCGCGCAGCAGTTATCCCCGGCGGCAGAAAAATCTGGAGGCGGTCAGGCCCAAGGTGATCGAGGCAAGCCCCGGGGTGGCTTACGAAGACGAGCATGTTCGAATCATTTGCGACTGGGTGGAGCACATTCCGCGCGATATCAGCGAGTGCTTCGGGGTACGGCTGGAGGCGGAGGGCAAGGCTGTCGCCTTCTCGGGCGACACCGCGGCCTGTGAATCCATGGTGAAACTGGCCAAGGACGCCGATCTGCTCATTCACGAGTGCACCTTTCCTGAGTCGTTCATCGAGCATCGCCGGAAAACCGGCGTGGGAACCTTCGCGCACACCAGCCCGAACGAACTGGGGCAGATCGCCGCCCGGGCAGGGGTGAAGCGCCTGGTGCCTACGCATTTCGGTCATTTCGAGTCCACCCATGCGCTGATCCGCAAGGTCGCCACGCATCATTTCCCGGTGGAGCAGATGGGACCGCACCTCATGGACGAAGTGGTGCGCGACATCCGCCGCCACTATCAGGGACCAATGCAGATCGCCACCGATCTGCTGCGAATCGACCTCTGAACCGCCCGCCCCACCCGGCGCGGCACCGTACCGGCAGCCGCGAGGAGAGATCACTATGTCATCGGCAAACACCCAACGGTCAAACCGCCACGGAATCGGGTCCAGGCTGACCCGCATCCTGCTCGCTGTCGCCGCGGCGGCCACCTCTGCTGCTGCGCTCGCGCAAGCGGCCGACCCCTGGCCCAGCCGCCCGGTTCGGATCGTGGTCCCCTATGTGGCGGGTGCAATGGGCGACATGATCGCCCGGCGACTCACCGAAGGTCTGCGACAGGAACTCGGCCAGCCGGTGCTGGTGGAAAACCGACCAGGCGCAGGCGGCAATATCGGTACGCGGGCGGTCGAGCAGGCGAGCCCCGATGGCTACACCCTGCTGGTCGCCGCGACCAACAACTTCACCATCAACCAGTTCCTGTACAAAGACCTTGGATTTGATCCGCTGCAACGCCTGGAGCCGGTCACGGTGCTGGTGGATGTACCGTCGGTGATCTTCGTTCCGGCCGCGTTGCCGGTCACCGCATTTACCGATTTCGTCAGTTGGGCGCGCGCCAACCCCGGCAAGGTCAACTATGGATCGCCCGGCAGCGGCACCACCCCCCACCTCTCGGCAGAAGCGATCAACCAGGCGTTTTCGCTCGGCATGACCCACGTGCCCTACAAGGGCGCCTC
>RFXC01000249.1 GCA_009921765.1 Betaproteobacteria bacterium
CACCAGCCGCGGCAGATCGCTTGAGCGTTCGATGGGCCGACCGTCGAAGCGGGTGATGATGTCGCCGACCTCCACGCCCCCCCGTTCGGCCGGACTGCCGGCCTCGACCGAGCGCACCAGCGCGCCACTGGCCCGCTGAAGGCTGAGCGCTTCGGCAACATCCTTGGTGACCTCCGCGATACCCACACCGATTCGACCCCGGGTCACCCGCCCGGTGTCTCGCAGCTGGTCGGCCACACGCATGGCCTCATCAATGGGAATGGCAAATGAAATACCCATGAAACCGCCGGTTCGGCTGTAGATCTGCGAATTGATCCCCACCACCTCGCCCGCCAGATTCAGCAGCGGGCCGCCGGAATTTCCGGGATTCACCGCCACATCGGTCTGAATGAACGGCAGGTAGTCACCCGTGTCCCGGCCTTTGGCGGACACAATGCCTGCGGTGACGGTGTTGTCCAGCCCGAAGGGTGAACCGATTGCCATGACCCACTCGCCCACCCGCAGTCGTGTGGGGTTGCCAATTGGCAGATGGGGCAAGCCTGTGGCCTCGACCTTGACCAGCGCCACGTCAGTGCGCCGGTCTGACCCCACCAGGCGACCCTTCAACTCGCGCTTGTCGGTGAACGTGACATAGATTTCGTCCGCGCCCTCCACCACATGATGGTTGGTGAGCAGGTACCCGTCGGCACTGATCACAAAGCCCGATCCCACGCCCCGCGGCACCTCATCACCCGGGCCTCGGCCACGCGGCTGGGGACGCTGATTGGGCGGGAAGAAACGTCGGAAAAATTCGAAGAACGGATCGCCTTCTTCCATGCCTTCAGGCATCTGCGGCCGCTGCGGGGGCGCTGCGCCCTCCTTGACCCGCTCCGTGGTTCGGATGTTCACCACTGCCGGGCCGGCTTTTTCCGCGAGATCTGCGAAGTCGGGCAGTTGTCGGGCCTGGACCGCGCCGACGCCGGCAATTGGCGCGAGAGCGGGCGTTCCGACCGCGGCGAGCCAGGCGATGGAAGCTATGAGGAGAACTTTTTTCATGGAGGCGTCCCGTAGAGGGCTGGAGGATGCTGATTGTCGCGATATGGGGCGACAGGCACCGGAATCAAGTAGAGGTTCGAAGGGACATTCGTTGTGCGGGCGTGGTCATTGCGATTAACCACGCTCCATCCAGACCAGCCATCGTTGAAGCGAAGCCCAGTCGTCGGCCGAGGTGCCAGATGCCTGGATCCTGAGGTCTAGCGGAATCGATCGGTTTGCGGGGGAGGACGTCGAACCGTCAGTTTCCAGGCGAATCCAGACTGAACGCTCCGCCCGATGCCACTTCGCAGGCACCATCAGGTCACCCTTGCCGGCAAGACCCGTGTTGGCAGGCTGAGCGTGCTTCGCATCCTCACCCTCGCGAGCGGGTCGCCAGAAGACGCGCCCCAGGTCATCGACCTGCATGAACCCCACAGGCGCTGACTGCCGCCTGCTCAACCCGATCAGAAGCACCGCCACGCAAAGCAAACCGAGCGCCAACGCCAGCGCCGGCCGGTCACTCATCAGCCAGAGCGCCCAGCCCGACGAAAGGATGGCTACCACGGTGACCACCATGCGCTGGCGAGACGCACGAGGGCGATCGTCAACCGCCAGTTGAAAGGCAAGACTCAGAGGAGGGTTCCGCTGTGTGGCGCTCGCGAAAGCCGCTCAGACCCGCCGAATGACCAGCGTGCCGTTGGTGCCGCCGAAACCGAATGAGTTCTTGAGCGCGACGTCAATTTGCATGGAACGGGCTTCGTTGGCGCAGTAATCGAGGTCACATTCCGGATCGGGATTCTGAAGATTGATGGTCGGAGGCGAAATCTGGTGATGAACGGCCAGCACGGTAAAGACAGTTTCGATCCCACCTGCACCACCGAGTGCATGCCCGGTCATGGATTTGGTGCTGTTGACAACCAGCGCGCGCGCTGCCGACTCACCCAGCGCGGCCTTGATGGCGTTGGTTTCATTACGGTCACCAAGGGGGGTGGAGGTGCCGTGCGCATTGATGTAATGGATCTGGTCGCCCGCCACCTTCGCGTTCCGAAGCGCCGCCTGCATGCAGCGGCGGGGCCCGTCCATGTCGGGTGCGGTGATGTGATGCGCATCGGCGCTCATGCCGAAGCCAGCGATTTCGGCGTAAATACGAGCGCCACGCCGACGCGCGTGCTCGTATTCCTCCAGCACCATGACCCCTGCGCCCTCGCCCAAAACGAAACCGTCACGGTCGCGATCCCACGGGCGACTTGCCGTGAGCGGGTCGTCGTTGCGGGTGGACAGCGCGCGTGCGGCACAGAAACCGCCCAGGCCCAGCGGGGAAATGGTGGACTCGGCGCCGCCCGCAACGATAACGTCTGCGTCATCGTGGGCAATCATCCGGGCGGCATCGCCGATGCAGTGCAGGCCGGTGGTGCAGGCACTGACCACTGCGTAGTTGGGGCCGCGAAGCCCAAACATGATCGAAAGCTGCCCGGAGATCATGTTGATGATCGATCCCGGTACAAAAAACGGAGAGACCCGCCGAACGCCCCGACTGGTGAGCTCAGCATGGGTGTCCTCGATCAAGGGTAGTCCGCCGATACCAGACCCGATCACTACACCGATCCGGTCAGCGTTGGCCTCGCTTACCTCGATGCCGCTGTCGCGAAAGGCCTGCGTACCTGCGGCGATGCCGTAATGAATGAAGGTATCGAAGTGGCGTGCTTCCTTGGGCGACATGTAGGCTGCGACATCGAAGCCTTTCACCTCGCCTGCGATACGCGTGGGGAAGCTCGACGCATCAAAGCGTGTAACTGGCCCGATACCTGAACGCCCGGCGACAATGCTGTCCCAGGCGCTGGCGATATCGTTACCAACCGGGCTGATGATTCCGAGTCCAGTGACGACGACGCGACGGGTCACGGGCTACCTCCGATACGGGTGTTCGCAACCCCGAGGCAGCCGGCTGCCCCGGGGCTGATGACAGCGGTTTTTAATGCCGCCGACGATAACGCTCAGGCCTTGCTGGAGGCCTTGGTGACGTAGTCGATGGCCTGCTGAACCGTGGTGATCTTTTCGGCCTCTTCGTCGGGAATTTCGGTTTCGAACTCTTCCTCGAGCGCCATCACGAGTTCAACCGTATCAAGCGAATCGGCACCCAGATCGTCAACGAATGACGATTCGTTCTTGATGTCGGCCTCGTTCACGCCGAGTTGCTCGGCAACGATCTTGCGGACGCGCTGTTCAATATTTTCCATTTAGATACTCCTCGAAAAAGAGGCCGGCTCCGGACAGGCTGGATGCGCGGCGCGATTGTATAGCAGATGCCCCGCCCTACTCCATGTACATGCCGCCGTTCACATGCAGCGTGACGCCGGTGATGTATCCCGCCTCGCGAGAGGCCAAAAAGCGCACTGCACTGGCCACGTCGTTCGGATCGCCGAACCGCCCCAGTGGAATCTGTTGCTGAAGCACTGCCACCTGATCTGGCGATAGAGCTCGCGTCATGTCGGTATCGATGAAACCGGGTGCGACACAGTTGACGGTGATGGACCGGCTGCCGAGCTCGCGCGCCAGTGCGCGACTCATTCCGGCCACCCCCGCCTTGGCCGCGGCGTAGTTGGCCTGCCCTGCATTGCCACTGGAACCCACCACCGACGTGATGTTGATGATACGGCCGAAGCGCGCCTTCATCATGGAGCGCATGACCAGACGGCTCATGCGGAAGACCGAACCGAGATTGGTGTCGAGCACCGCCTGCCAGTCTTCGTCCTTCATGCGCATGGCCAGGCCATCTCGGGTGATGCCGGCGTTATTGACCAGTATGGCGATCGCGCCGTGAACGGCCTGAATACGATCCAGCAGGGCTTCAGCCGCCTGTGCATCATTCACATCGAGCACAGCGCCTTCGCCCGGCAGGCCCGCCTGCGAAAACGCATCAGTAATGGCCGCAGCGCCTGCCTCGGATGTGGCGGTTCCCACGACCCTGGCGCCCGACCGTGCAAAATCAAGCGCAATCGCCCGTCCAATGCCCCGCGAGGCGCCAGTAACCAGCGCAAGCCCTTCGAGTTTCATGCGACATCCCTGAGTGCTGTCTCGAGTGATGGCGGATCAAACACCGCACTGACCTTGAGCGATTTGTCGATCCGGGAAACCAGCCCGGACAGAACCTTGCCGGGGCCGAACTCGATGACGTGGGTTGCGCCACGAGCCTTGAGCGCCAGCACGACATCGACCCAGCGCACCGGTCCCCATGCCTGACGCACCAGCGCATCGCAGATTCGTGCCGGATCCGATTCGACGGTGGCATCAATGTTGTTGACCAGCGCAAAGCGGGGCGCCTGCAGCCCCACCGTGCCGAGTGCCACCGCCAGCCGGTCGCCCGCAGGCTTCAGCAGGGAGGAATGAAAGGGCGCCGAGACCGCAAGCGGCAGCGCACGCTTGGCACCCAGCGCCTTGGCCCGCTCGCAGGCGCGGTCGACCGCGGACTTGTGGCCGGCGATCACCACCTGCGCGGGGGCGTTGTAATTGGCTGCCTCGACGACCTCGGTGGCAGTACTTGCCTCCAGGCAAGCCTGACGGACCTGATCGTCGGTCAGGCCCAGAATGGCAGCCATGCTGCCGGTGCCCACTGGCACTGCCTCCTGCATGGCCTGCGCCCGCAAGCGCACCAAACGTACCGCGTCATCGACCTTGAAACTGCCCGCTGCCGTGAGCGCGGTGTATTCGCCCAGGCTGTGACCTGCGACGGCCGCAGGCTCAGGCCCCCCTGCTTCGCGCCAAGCGAGGTAGCAGGCCAGTCCGGCCACCAGCATGGCCGGCTGGGTGTTGACCGTTAGCGAAAGCGATTCAGCGGGACCGTTGGCGATAAGTCCCGAGAGCGATTCGCCAAGGGCGCGGTCAGCCTCCGCGAGCAGACCGGACACCGCTGCGGATTGCGCAAAGCCGTTCAGCATGCCAACGGTTTGCGCACCCTGCCCCGGAAACACGAAGGCAAGTGACATCAATGAGCTCCTGTCATTCGAACCAGCACCGCGCCCCATGCAAAACCGCCGCCTACGCCCTCCAGCAGCACATGCTGACCGCTTCGGATGCGACCGTCGCGCACCGCGAGATCGAGCGCAAGCGGTACCGAAGCCGCCGACGTGTTGGCATGCTGATCGACCGTCACCACCACCTTGGCGGGGTCCAACCCCATGCGGCGGGCCGTAGCCTGAAGGATTCGGACGTTGGCTTGGTGAGGGATCAGCCAGTCGAGCTGATCGAGCGGGAGCTGCGCCGCGGCAAGCACCTCACGTCCGACCGCGTCAAGCACCGACACCGCAAGCTTGAACACCGCCTGACCGTCCATGGTGAGGAGCGGTGAACCGATTACGGCGCCGCCGCAGACGTTGCCGGGTGTACGCAGAATGCCCTCATGGCGTCCATCAGCATGCAGACGGCTGGCGAGCACGCCCGGCTCGTTCGAGGCCTCCAGCAGCACGGCGCCTGCACCATCACCGAACAGCACACAGGTTCCGCGGTCGTTCCAGTCGAGGATGCGGGAAAAGACCTCGGCCCCGATCACGAGCGCCCGGGTCGCCATGCCGGTCCGGATCATGGAATCGGCGGTGGCAAGCGCGTAAACGAAACCGCTGCACACTGCCTGGACATCAAAGGCGGCGCCGCCTGGATGG
>RFXC01000250.1 GCA_009921765.1 Betaproteobacteria bacterium
CGGCGGGTGCCGTTACATCTCGATACCGAGACGACGCGCCACCGGTGTCCAGCGGGCCACTTCCGAAGCTACGAACGCGCGGGCTGCGTCTGGGCTTACGTTGGCAAGCGGCTGCAGGCCGTCGGCAACCAGACGCTGCTGGAACTCGGGGTTACGCATGGCGTTTCCGAGTGCACGTGCAAGGGTGGCGGCCCGCTCGGGCGGCGCCCCCACCGGAAGCGCGAGCAGGTTGTAGGTGGAAGCGAGCACGTCAAAGCCCTGCTCGCGCGCAGTGGGAATGTCTGGCGCGGCGCCGAGTCGGGATTCACCCAGTACCGCCAGAATCCTGAGGCGCCCCGCGCGGTGCAGTTTGAGCGTTGTTTGAAGCGTCTCGAGCATGCAGGTGACATTGCCTGCGATGGTGTCGGTGATGGACGGCGCACTACCCTTGTAGGGCACATGCAGCATCTTCACGCCCGCCACATCAAAAAGGAGTTCGGCTGCAAGATGCGTGGACGCACCGATCCCTGCGCTGCCATACGGCTCACCGGGCTTTGCGCGCAGATGATTGATGAAGGTACGCAGGTCGGTTGTGGGAAGCGACGGATTGGCCACGATCACAAGTGGCGCTACCGACATCAGCGCGACCCACTGAAAATCCTTGAGCGGGTCATACGGAGGCTTCTTTCGGCGCGCGCAAGAATGCCTCCGCAGCGGTAAGACCGCCCGCGCCCTCACGATTCTCGATCACGATATTGCCGAGTTCCGGGCGCAGCTGCTCGGCGATCAATCGGGCAAACGTGTCCCCCGAACCACCCGGCGGAAAGCCCACCATCAGCTTGAGGACCTGCCCCTGCGACGCGGCGAACCCGGGCAGGGCGAGTGCAGCCGCGCCGGCCGCTACGTTGGTGAGGCACTGCCGTCGGTTCATGAGCGTCTCCGTGGATGTTGTTGTGTGGGGCGCTTTACGCCCCGAGTGCAGCGTTGACTCGCGGCATCACCTGCTCGCCCATCAGAATGATGGAATTGCGTCCAAGCTCGCGGTCCTGCCAGTCCATGCCGCCATAGAGCAGCGTGCCGAAGTCCCCGATCTGCTCGCGAAGCGCAAGGATGCCGTCGGCGACGCGGTCGGGCGAACCATAGATCACCAGGTTTTCCACCGTTGCCTCGAGCGTGACTTCGCTGTCGGGTTGGTTGGGATCGTTTTTGAACAGCGTGAGCGGCGCGCCGCGGCGCTTCAACTTGCCCATCAGCGAGCGGTAGTAGTAGTGATAAGGGCCGTTGGGGTCGGTGACGTAGCGCCTGGCGGTGGCGTCGTCTTTCGCCACGCAGATGCTCTTGGCGACACGCCAGTTGGCAGGATCGGGCTTGCGGCCAACCCGCTCGCAGCCCGTGACATATTGCGCCCAGTGGGTCTTGACCCATTTGGGCATGAGGAAGTTGGCCGAGATGGTGTCCCAGCCGCGGGCGGCAGACTCTTCCACGCCCTTTGAATGCGGACTGACTGCGGTGACCACGATGGGCGGGTGCGGCCGCTGCAGAGGCCTGGGCACGGAGCCCATGCCCGATTCGGGAATATGGGTGCGCTCGGTGGTGATGTTCCAGTACTTGCCCTGAAGCCGATAGGGGGGCTCGCTTTTCCACAGTTCGAGCACCTGGTTGATCGCCTCCAGAAACATGGCTGGACGATCCAGGTCGAAGTTGCCAAACGCTTCTGCATCAGAGGGGAGGGCGCCAGCGCTGATCCCGAAGATCAGGCGTCCACCCAGCAGATGGTCGAGCATGGCGATGGTGCCTGCCGTTTCCACGGGATGATGGTTGGGCATGTTGATGGTGCCGGTACCCAGCCGGATATTTTTCGTGATGTCGGCGAGCGAGGCAATGAAGAGCGCCGACGAGGTAACGTTTTCCTCGGGATCGGTGGCATGTTCACCGCAATAGGCCTCGGCAAACCCGAGTTGATCGGCGAGCACGAAGGCTTCGCGATCTTCGGCCAGCGACAGGCGCCAGTCCTTGCCGCGGGGGTGCATGGGCATGGTGAAAAAACCGGCTTTCATCGAGCGTCTCCGGAGGCGTTTGGCGCGAGACTTGCCGCCATCTGTTTGAGTTCCCGGCGGAGCAGCTTGCCGGTGTTGGTAACGGGTAGCGCTTCGATGAATTCGAAGCGGTCGGGTGTTTTGTAGGCGGCAGCGAGCGCGCGGCAGTGGCTGCGCAGCGACTCCGGAGTGGCCTGCGCGTCGCGCGCGGGCACGATGTAGGCCACGATGATTTCGCCCTTCAGCGGGTCGGGGGCGCTGGTCACGCCGGCAGCCGCCACCGATGGATGCTGACGCAGCACATCTTCGATGTCGGCGGGCGCCACATTGATGCCGGCGCGTTTGATCATCTCGGAGGTGCGGGCCTTGAAGATGAGATCGCCCTCGGGGGTGAGCGAGCCGAGGTCACCGGTTCGGAAATAGCGATCGGCGGTAAAGGCTTCGGCGTTCTGCGTGGCGCTCGCGCCGATGTAGCCTGGCGTGAGGTAGCCGCTTACCTCGATTGCGCCCACCTCGCCTGCCCGGAGTTCCCGGCCGCTCTCCGGGTCAATCACTCGCAGCCTGACACCGGGTAGCGGCGGCCCCTGTACCGCCATGCGGCGCTCGAGTGGCCAGTGATGCCAGGTCACGCAGCAGTTGCCGTACGACTCGGTTTGCCCGTAGACATTACACACTTCGCGTGCACCGAGCACCTGTGCAACCGTGGCGACATCCTGCGGCGTACCGATGGTCATTGCAGTGCGCAGACTCCGGGTACGCGCGGGCGCGAAGTCGGGGTGGCTGATGAGGGCATGGGTGATGGCCGGGAGCGTATAGATGGAGGTGCAGCGATGGCGTTCGATCAGGTCGAGCGCAGGCCCGGGCTCAAAGCGCCCCTGGAGCACCAGGGTGGATCCATGCGAGAAGGTGGCGCACATGGCGTTGGCGGCGCCGTAGGACCAGAAGAGCGGTACCGGCAGCATCACGCGGTCAACCGGCGAGAGCCCCTGCCGTTCGCCGATGTGAAAGCCGTTTTCAATCACCGCACCATGGATGTTCGGTACTGCCTTCGGATGGGCGGTAGACCCCGAGGTGTAGAGAATGAACGCGGTATCGTCAGGGCGGGCGCGCTCGCCCGGTGGAGGCAACTCAAAGGCCGGTGCGCTCGCGAGCCAGGTCTCATAGGCCTTGCCGCCCGCCGGACAGGATTCGCCCACGACAACAAGCTGCTCGAGTGCGGGGGGGCGTCGGTCGGTATCTGCGAACAGGGAGGAGAACTCGGCAGCGTAGTCACGCTCACCCAGGCGGTCCAGCGTGATCAGGATGCGGGCTGCGGAATCACGCAGGAGAAAGTCGAGTTCTCGCGGCGTGGACCAGGTGGAAAACGGCGCAGCCACCGCGCCAAGCGCCGACACCGCTACGCAGATCTCTATCCATTCGGCCCGGTTGTTCACCAGCAGTCCCACCTGATCGCCACGGCCGATGCCTGCGGCCTGCAGCGCCGAGGCAAGCGCGAGACAGCGGTCGCGCAGCTGGGGGTAGGTCCATGAACCCCGCTCGTCGATCACCGCAGGCTGCTGCGGATAGCGCTCGGACTGCTCGCAGATCAGATCGATGAGGGTACGGCTGAAGGGCGCGCGCATCAGTCGAGTGCCAGCTTGATACGTTCGGCGACCGCTTTCCATCGCGCGACATCGCGAGCCATCAGCTCGCCCATCTGCCTGGCGTCAAGATAGGCTGGCTCAAGGCCGCGCTGGCGCAACCTCGCCTGGGTGTCGGTATCGGCCATCACACGTCCGAGATCGGCAGCAACCTTCTGAACGATGTCTGCGGGGGTCTTCACGGGGAGCAGGAGTCCGTACCAGATGTCGGCATCAAAGCCAGGCATGCCTGCCTCAATCACGGTGGGCAGCTGCGGCACCTGCGGGCTTCGCTCGGCGGTGGTGACTGCGAGCGCACGCAGCCTTCCATCCTTGATGAAGGCGTCAAAGGCCGACAGCGCGCCAAACGACAGCTGTACCTCGTTGGCGACCAGCGCGGTGACTGACGGCCCCGACCCCTTGTAGGCAACATGGGTCATCGACAGGCCGGCGTTGATGGCAAAGAGTTCACCCGCCAGATGCGGTGCGGTGCCGCTGCCTGCCGAGCCGTAGTTGAGCTTGCCTGGATTGGCGCGCGCGTAATCGATGAGCTCTCGTACCGACTTCACCGGGAGATTCTGATTCACCACCACCACCAGCGGTGAGGCTGCGAAGCGACCGGCTGGCGCGAAGTCGCGAAGCAGATTCCAGCTGAGGTTGCGATAAGCCGTGGTGTTGATGGTGTAGGAGTTGACGCAGAGCAGGATGGTGTAGCCGTCGGCGGGCGCGCGGGCCACGACATCGGCGCCGATGTTGCCGGCTGCGCCCGGGCGGTTTTCAATGACCACGCCCTGGCCCCACAGGTCGGAAAGCTTTTGCGCGATGATGCGCGCCGAGATGTCGGAGCCCCCCGGCGCAAAGCCAACCACAATCTTGACTGGCCGGTCAGGGAAGGCGGCCTGGGCCGGGGCGCTTGCAAGCAGGCCGGCTGCCGTTGTGATGACAACAGCCGCGATTGCGGTGTCGAGAAAGCGCTTGAGCGCGAGTCGCCGCGGCACTGACGGGCGCGGCTGAGCGCGGTGTGATGCAGACATGGGTGTGATCCTCCTTACCGCATGATGCGTGGCCGGGACAGCGCATGGCTGCGTGCGTACCAATTGGCGAAACGGCAGGCACGGCGACGCAGGCGCAGATTAGATGGGCTAAAACATAATTTCTACTGATATTTATTTATACTTTCATATAAGTTTTTAAGATAAATAGCATGCGACGCATCAGTCTTACCAATCTCGAAACCCTGTGCTGGATCGCGCGGCTCGGCTCGTTCACCGCGGCCGCCGAGCGCCTGAATGCCACGCAACCTGCCATCTCGGGCCGTGTCCGAGAGCTCGAGGAGTCGCTCGAGGTGAAGCTCTTCCAGCGGCGCGGCCGTCGCATGGAGCTCACCATCCAGGGGCGCGAACTGGTCGAGCGGGCCCAGCCGCTCATCGCACGTATCGAAGAGGTGATCACCTCGCTCGACAATCCGGGTGCAATCACCGGCATCTTGCGGATCGGTGTGGGCGAAATGGTGGCGGTGGCCTGGTTTGGCGAACTGATGGCGCAGTTGCATGAACGCATGCCGCGCGTCACCTATCAGATCGAGGTCGATCTCACCATCAACATGCGCCAGAAGCTGGAGCTCGGGCAGCTCGATCTCGCCATCATGGCCGCCAGGCTGAACAGCGATCGTCTGGTGAGCACGCCGCTTGGGAGCCTGGACATGCTCTGGGTCACCTCACCGGCTGTGCGCAGAGCCATGAAGCGGGCCGGGCACGAGCTTCGAGAGGTGCTGTCGTCTCATCCTATCTGGTGCCTCGCGCGGCCCTCGCACATGTATCCCATGGCGGTTGAAACGCTCAAGTCCCTCGGACTTTCCCAGGTGAGCATCAACACCTGCAACAGTCTTCAGACTATGGTGAGCATTGTGATGGCGGGCGGTGGCATCTCAATGCTGCCCGAAAATATGGTGGCCGAAGCACTCAAGCGCCGACAGCTGGTGCGCCTCTCGCCGGACATGCCCGCACAGCAGCTC
>RFXC01000026.1 GCA_009921765.1 Betaproteobacteria bacterium
GCCCACAATCAGCAGCCGTCGGCCCGACCCATCAACGTCGGCTTCGCCAGTACGGACGCCTGCTGCTTCCGGAAGCCGCAGGACAAGACGCCGAACGCGCCGACCCTGCCAGAGCATGAGCGGCGCAGCCGGCGCGAGCAACGCCCGCGCGAGGGTCTCGCGTGGCGGGCTCAGCGCGCGAACGGCAGCGACTCGAGTCGACACTCCGTGCCCGAGCCGCTCCAGTCGGCCAGCGGCCCCGACAGGTTCACGCCACGCCGCGTTGCGGTCATTTCGGCAATGATCGCGAGCGCGATCTCGGGCGGCGTGAGTGCCCCAATCGACAGCCCCGCCGGGCCCCGCAACCGATCCACTTCAGCGCGCGAGAGATCGAATTCGAGCAGCCGCTCGCGACGCCGTTCATTGTTGCGTCGCGAACCAATGGCGGCGATGTAGAACGCAGAGGTCTTGAGTGCCTCGATGAGCGCGAGGTCATCGAGTTTTGGATCATGGGTGACACACACCACGGCGCTGTTCGCATCCAGCTGCATGGCAAGCACCAGGTCGTCGGGCATCTGCGAGGAGAGCGTGACGCCGGGCTGCGCCTGCCAAGTGCCGTGATACTCCGAGCGCGGGTCGCAGATCGTCACCTGGTAGTCGAGCATGAGCGCCATGTTGGCCAGATAGTGCGACAGCTGACCGGCGCCGATCACCAGCAGGCGGTAGCGCGGGCCGTGAACGGTGCGAAGCGTCTGGCCGTCGAAGGCGACGATGTCGCCCACCTGAGCTGGCTTGAGCGTTGCCATGCCGGTCCGCATGTCGAGCGAACGCTGTACCACCTCATGGGCTTCGATTCGGGACAGCAGGTCGCGCAAGCCCGACTGCGTGGAGAGCGGCTCAAGCACCACCTGCACGGTGCCGCCGCAGGGCAGTCCAAAGCGCTGAACCTCCTCGGCGGTTTCGCCATACACCGTGCTCATCGGCAGCACCGAATCAAGGTCGCCTTCGCGCAGGCGCCGGATCAGGTCGTCTTCAATGCAGCCGCCAGACACCGAACCCGCCACCTGGCCGTCGTCGCGAATGATCATGAGCGAGCCGGGCGGGCGCGGCGCCGAGCCCCAGGTACGCACCACGGTGCTGAGGGTGACACGATGGCCCGCGTCCATCCACTGGATCGCGGTGCGCAGGACTTCGACATCGATGCTGTTCATGCGGACCTCCGATACGATGCAGCGCCCTGTCATTCGGGCGCGCGCGGCGGACCCGCCGCCGCGAGAGCGCAAAGGATACGGGATCCGCAGCTCTGGCGCAGGCACGACCGGACAGCCCCAGCGGGTCGGGGCCGCGACGCTGCCGCCGGCGCGCCGACGACAGCGGCGAAGCAGCCTCTCAGTCCACCTTCACTGTATGACGGCGCGCACGCTCGACCTTGGGCAGCGTGAGGGTGAGCACGCCGTCGTGAAACACCGCCTTCGCCTTCGCGCCATCAACCGCCGCCGGGAGCCCCACCGTGCGGCTGAAAGCGCCGCGCGAGATCTCGCAACGGTACAGGTCGCCCGCGTCCTCCTTTTCCTCGTGGCGGGTCTCGCCGCGCAATGTCACGCTGTCCTCGCCGACCGAGATGTCGAGCTCCTTCTTTTCGATTCCGGGAACCTCGGCGCGCATCACGATATCGTCTTCACGGTCGACGATGTCGATGCGCGGCAGGCGCGGCTCGACCCAACCCGCATCACCGAGCGACGGCCAATCGGTGCGCCAGGGCCTCATCCAGCCGCGCCTCGCGAGCAGCCGATCGAACAGCCGGTCCATTTCATCGAACGGTGAAACCACCCGCATCGGCGTGGCTTCCTGGAGTTCAGTGGTCTTTTCCTCTGCCATGGTCATGCTCCTTCTGGTTGGGGTTGTACGATTCAATCGGTCAGGAAGTGCCCGGCTCGATGCCCGCAGGCTCGCGCTCCCGGGTCACGATTTCGGTCATGGTGGCCTCGGTGAGCAGCAGCAGGCTCGCCACCGACACAGCGTTTTCGAGTGCCACCCGCACCACCCGGGTGGGGTCGATGATTCCGGCTTCGAACAGGTCGACATAGCGACCCCGCGCCGCGTCAAACCCCACGGCGCCGCCGCCCGCCAGCATTCGCTCGACCACCACCCCGGGGTCAGCGGCCGAGTTGTCGGCGATCGTGCGCGCGGGCGATTCCAGTGCCCGCAAAAGAATCTGCATGCCGGTCCGCTCATCGCCCTCGGCGAGCGCAAGCTCGGCACGCAGCGCCGGCGCCGCCTGCAGCAGCGCGAGCCCACCGCCCGCCACGATGCCCTCGGCCACCGCTGCGCGGGTGGCGGCAATCGCATCTTCAAAGGCGTCTTTCCGAGCCTGCATTTCGGCTTCGCTTGGCGCGCCTACGCGCACCACCGCCACACCGCCAGCCAACCGGGCAATCCTCTCCTTCAGCCGATCACGGTCATAGTCGCTCGCACAATCGGCGAGCTGCGCACGAAGTTGCGCGATCCGCGCATCGATCCGTTCATGCTCGCCCGCGCCACCAATCAGCGTGGTGGTCTCGCGCGTGACGAGCACGCGTCGCGCGCGACCCAGCTGGCGCAGCGCCGCCTGCTCGAGCCGCGTACCGAGTTCCTCCGAAATCACCTCGGCGCCGGTCAGCACGGCAATATCCTGAAGCAGGTCCTTGCGACGGTCGCCAAAGCCGGGTGCCCGCACCGCGCAGCTGCGCAACACCGCGCGGATCTGATTGACGACCAGGGTTGCAAGCGCCTCACCCTCGATGTCTTCCGCCACGAACAAAACCGGCCGTCCGCCCTTGGCGAGCTGCTCGAGAAGGGGCAGCAATTCGGTCAGGCTGCCGATCTTCCGATCCGACACCATCACCCAGGCATCCTCCAGCACCGCCTCCATGCGCTCGGTGTTGGACACGAAATAGGGCGAGAGCCAGCCGCGGTCAAATTGCATGCCTTCGACCACTTCAAGCGTGGTCTCGATGGTGCGCGACTCTTCCACGGTGATCACGCCGTCGGCACCGATCCGGTCCATGGCATCAGCCACGCGCTGGCCGATTGCCGGGTCGTTGTGCGCCGAGATGGTGGCCACCTGCGCCCGCTCGAGCCGGGTACTGACCGGTCGCGACTGCTCGCGCAGGCTTGCCACCACGACCTGCAGACCCCGATCCAGACCCCGCTTGAGATCGATCGCGCTGGCCCCGGCCACCACGTTGCGGATGCCGTCGGTCAGGATTGCGTGTGCAAGCACCGTGGCGGTCGAGGTGCCATCGCCCACCGCCTCGCCGGTTTTCTCGGCAGCCTGACGGAGCATCCGCGCGCCCAGATCCTCCGCGGGGTCCTCGAGCTCGGTCTCGCGCGCGATCGTCACGCCATCGTTACAAACCACGGGACTGCCCCAGCGGCGATGGATCAGCACCGATTTCGACTTCGGTCCCAGCGTCACCCGGATCGCGTCGGCAAGCTGCGTGGCACCGGCCAGAATCCGCTCGCGTGCCTCCGATCTGAACAGCAGTTTCTTTGCTACCATCGCGCTCCCCTGGCCGGGCGTGGCCGGCTCCGGCTGACCTCCTGTCACCTGCAAGGCTCAAGCGTAGGTCGGCGGTCACCCGCCCGCGTTGACAGCGCGCAATACCGTTTCGGCCTCGGCGCAAGAAGGAGGAAGTGACCGTGTTCGAATCCCTGTTGGAGTTTTTCGCCCACACCGAGTGGTCACCACAGTGGGCGACTGCCGCCACGCTGGTGGCGGTGCTGATCGCCGCCTTCGTGGTTCGCAGGGTGCTCCTCAACCTGCTCGCGCGTTTCTTCGTGGCCTTGGCCGCGCGCTCACCCGCGCTCGAGGAGCGAAAACGCATCCAGACGCTCGCGCGCGTGCTCCGCCATGCAGCCTCGCTCACGCTCATCGTCGTGGCAGTGCTGGTGGGCCTCAATACCATCGGCGTTTCGATTGCACCGATTCTGGGCGCGGCCGGTGTGGCGGGTGTGGCCATCGGTTTCGGTGCGCAGAGCCTCGTGAAGGATTTCTTCAGCGGCATGTTCCTGCTGCTCGAAAACCAGATCCGGGTCGGTGACGTGGTGGAAATCGCCGGCAAGACCGGCGTGGTGGAAGAGCTCACCCTGCGCCGAACCAAGCTTCGCTCGTTCGACGGCGCGGTGCATTACGTCTCGAACGGCCTCATCACCACGGTCAGCAATTTCTCGACCGAGTTCGCCTTCGCAGTGGCCGATGTGAGCGTGTCTTATCGCGAGGATCTCGATCATGTTTACTCGGTGATGCATGCCACTGCAGCAACGCTTCGCGAGGATGAGATGTTTCGCCTCGCCATTGTGGATGCGCTCGAAATCGCCGGCGTCGAGCAACTCGCCGACTCCGCCATTGTCGTCCGCTGCCGTATGAAAACCCTTCCTGCCGAGCAGTGGCGCGTACGCCGCGAGTTCCTGAAGCGGCTGAAGATCGCCTTCGATCGGGAAGGCATTTCGATCCCGTATCCGCACCGGATGCTGGTTCAGGAGCCAGTCCCCGCGCGCGATCGCGACACCCTGCCCTCGCGCTGAGCCGAAGCGCCCCCGGCAGGCCTAGCGCCCGTTCGCGCGCGGACGAGGCCGCGGCGATGGCACCGCAATCACATCGCTTCCCGCAACCGCAAACACCTGCTCCCCGACTTGCGGAATCACCGGCCAACCGCCGGTGAACTCACCAAACGCCGGCAGGATCAGCGAATCCGGACGCAGCCAGAAGCACGCGACACGGATGCGATCAATGCGGCCGCGCAGGCGCACAACCGGATGCACATGACCCGCCACCCTGAAACACGCGGCCGGTTCATCGGGCTCATGGCAAAGCGCAAGCCCCGAGTGCAGCAAGGGCGCGCTCAGCGCCTCGATGCCGCAGATGGGCGGCGGATCACCCGCCGAGGCATCATGATTGCCCCGTACCATCCGCACTGCCAATCGGATATGCCCCGCGCGCCACTGGGCGAGTGCGTCGATCGCAGGCCCCTGCTGCGAAAGCGGACCATGGAGCAGATCGCCCAGCACGATCAACTCGCGCGGCGCGAGCTCCCCGATCAGCCGGTCGAGCCGCCCGAACATCGCAGCGGTTGTCCCCGCCGGTACGGGCACGCCCGAGCGCCGGAAACTCTGTGCCTTGCCCAGGTGAAGGTCGGCCACCAGCAGCGTTTTGGAGGCCGGGAGCCAGGCTGCGCGCTCGGCAAGAAGCTCGATCGGCACGCCGCCCGCATCGATCAGCATTGCGCGGCCGCCTCGAGCTCGGCCACCATCCGGGCGACCCGATCCGCGAGCGTCTCCGTGCTCACCGTCTCCCGCAGGCGCTCGACCATCAGCGGAAACGCAAACGGCGTGGGTCGGGCGATTGGCACCATCACGAGCGAGCGAGCGCGCATGCCAGCGAGCGCCGCTTCGATGCGACCAAGCTCGAGCTCATGCGCAAGCACCTCCTGTCGCGACTGGGCAAGCAGCAGGTTGCCAGGATCGTGGCGGTCGAACACCTCATGAAACATGGTGGCCGAGGCCTGCAGCGAGCGAGCCGAGCGGCGCTCGCGCGGATGTCCCTGAAACACCAGACCGGCGACCCGCGCGATCTCGCGAAAGCGGCGGCGCGAGAGCTCGGCCGTGTTGACCGCTGCGCCGAGATCCTCGGCGGGTGACGACACGACCAGACCTGCGTCGCTGGCCAACTGCGCTGCCGCGAGCGGCTCCGCTGACAAGAGTTCAAAGCCGTAATCATTGACTGCGACCGAGATCGTGGCTGGCCGGCCGCGGCTTGCCCGCCAGGCGAGCAGACAGGCCAGTCCGAGATTCGCATGGCGCCCTGCAAACGGATAGGCGAACAGATGATGCCCTTCACGCGAGACCAGCGTTTCCGCAAGCAGAATCGAAGGCTCGGGCAGGCGCGACCAGCGCGCCTGCAGTTCAAGAAGCGGCCGCACGGCGCGCATCTCCGGTCCGGTAAAAACACCTGTCGCGGCCGCGCGCAGGCGCTCCAGCACAGCGTGGGCGAGTTCGCCCGACAGCGGCATACGCCCGCCACTCCAGCGTGGCACCGCGCCCGATGTTGCTCTGGCGCGGCGCACCCAGGCGCTCATTTCATGGACCCGGACGAGCTCGAGCACGCGGCCGCCAAACATGAATCGATCGCCCGGGCGAAGCCTGGCCACGAAGGCTTCTTCCACCGTGCCCAGCCGCGCGCCATTCATGAACCGGAGTTCGATCGCCGCATCGGCAACGATGGTGCCGATCGACATCCGGTGCCGTCTTGCGATGTTCGGATCGGCCACCCGCCAGCGACCCTCATCGCCGCGTACGAGTTTTCGGTATTCGGGGTACGCCGACAAGCTCGCGCCCTCCGACACAAAGCCAAGCGACCAGCGCCAGGCTTCGTCATCGAGCGCTCGGTAGGCATGGGTAGAGCGAACCTCGGCCAGCATCTCGGCTTCGACAAAGCCGGTTCCGACGCCCACCGTCACCAGATGCTGCACCAGGACATCGACCGGGCACGCGGGCGCGAGACGGGCCTCGATGCGCCCGGCGCGTGCGGCATCGCGGGCCGCTACCGCCTCGATCAGCTCCAGCGCATGGGTGGGTACCAGCGTGACGCGAGACACTGCGCCGGGTCGGTGGCCGGAGCGGCCGGCCCGCTGAAGCAGCCGGCCAACGCCTTTCGCGCTTCCAATCTGCAACACCCGCTCCACCGGCGCGAAATCCACGCCCAGATCCAGGCTCGATGTGCAGACCACCGCGCGCAGCCGCCCGTCGCCAATGGCGCGCTCGACCCAGCGCCGCACCTCGACATCGAGCGATCCGTGGTGTAGCGCGATGGCACCCGCCCAGTCGGGGCGCGCATCAAGGATCATGGCGTACCAGAGCTCGGCCTGTGCGCGGGTGTTGCAGAACACGAGCGATGAGGCGCTCGCAGCCAGTTCGTCGACGACGGCACCCAGCATCCGCGCACCGAGGTGTCCCGCCCAGGGAAACCGCTCGAGCGTGTCCGGCAGCAGCGTGTCGATCGCGGGCAGCCGACGCGCGGCCGCCTCGACCAGCACACCGGGCCGGCCGCCCAACAGCACATCGAGCGCTTCGCCGGGGTTGCCCAGGGTGGCCGACACCCCCCAGACCACCGGCGGCGAGCCGGCGAGCGTCGCGATCCGGGCCAGCGCGAGCTGCAGCTGTACGCCACGCTTGGCGCCCATCAGTTCATGCCATTCGTCAACGATCACAACCTCGACACCGCCCAGCCGCGCCGCGGCATCGGCGCGCGAGATCATCAGAGACAGGCTCTCCGGCGTGGTGACGAGCGCAAACGGCGGCTTGCGGTCCTGCCGTGCCCGCTCGGCAGATGGCGTATCGCCCGTGCGAAGGCCCACGGAACAAGCCAGACCGAGGCCCGCGAGCGGGGTCTCGAGCGCGCGCACCGTGTCGGCGGCGAGCGCGCGCATGGGTGTCACCCACAACACCTTGAGCCCGTCCCCGGGAGGCCCAGCGCGACCTTTCAGCGTGCGCAGCAGCGCACCGAACCACACCGCAAGCGTTTTCCCTGATCCTGTGCCGGCATGAAGCAGGCCGCTTGAGCCCGATGCCGCCGCACGCCAGACGCGCCGCTGAAACGCGAACGGCCGCCAGCCGCGCTCGGCAAACCAGCCCGACAGCCGTGCCTCGGCGAGTGGCGACGCGCGCGACCGATCAGCGACCGTACCAGTCACGCACGGCAGCAATGAAGCGCTGAACGCCCTCGGCAACGGTCGCCGGATCGAGCGAACCAAAGGACAGGCGCTGGTAGTTGGCCTCGCGCGTGTCGGTCAATCCAAAGGCAAAGCCGGGGATCACCGCCACGCGGTGCCGCTCAACCATCGCGCGGATGAAGGCATGCGGGTCGGACACCCCTGGCAGTCGCAGCACCACATAGAACGCACCCTGGGTGCGCGGAAAGCTCGCCAGTCCGTCCAGCGCTGCAAGCGACTCGTGCACTTTGTGGCGCACGCTCGCAAGCGACTGCAGTTCAGGCTCGATCGCGCGCCGTCCCAGCTTGAGCGACTCGAGCGCGAGGAGCTGCGAGATTACGGGCGCACAGATCAGGTTGGTGTCCTGGACCTTGTTCATTGCTTCGGCCAGATCAGCGGGATACACCACATGGCCGCAACGCCAGCTCGCCATGCCCCAGCCCTTGGAAAACGACTGGAAAGTAAGCGTGTGCCGCTCGGCACCGGGGATGGAGGCGGGTGAAAAATGCCGCGCGCCGTCGAAAGTGAAATATTCGTAGGCTTCGTCGCTGAAGTGGTAGAGACCACGCGCCGCGCACAGTGCGTTCACCGCGCGCAGATCGTCCTCGGGGTAGACGGCACCCGTGGGGTTGTTGGGCGAGACCGTAATGATGGCGCGCGTACGCGGCGTAATGGCCCGCTCGATTGCGTTCAGGTCAAGCTGATAATCGGGGCGGGTTGGCACGCACACCGGCACACATCCGGCCATCCGGATGGCCATCTCCTGATTGAAATAAAAAGGCAGGGGCAGGATGAATTCATCACCGGGATCGCCCAGTGCAAGCACCGCGTTCAGGAACGCCATGTTGCTGCCCGCAGTGACCATCACCTGAGACCCGCGGGCCACATCAATCCCGTTTTCATCGCGCAGCTTCGCGGCGAGCGCGTCGATGAGCGGCGCAATACCTCCCACCGCCTGATAGCGATGAAGAAGCGGGTCGGCCATCCGCTCGGGCAGCGCGCGGAGCAGGTCAGCCGGTGGCCCGTAGCGAACCACGCCCTGACCGAGCGAGATCGTGCCGGGGTGCTCGCGCACCAGCGCGGCGACAGTCGGGATGATGGGCGTGTCAACGCCATCGATGCGAAGCGAACTTCGTTTCACGGTTCGGGCAGTCCGGAGAGCTGAAGGGCGGCAAGACGAGCCGGCTGAGTCGAATGTTAGCCGGTTGTGGCCGGTGCACTCACGATCCACCCTTCGAGGCCGTCGATCTGCTCGGGGAGTCCGTATCGTGGACCCTGGCTGAGCGCCCAGCCTGCCTGCACCGCGCAGAGCACCGCATCGAGCCAGTCACCGCGGGGCTCTTCTTCGATCTGGTGGCGCACCCCACCCGCAAAGTCGACCTTGATCGCAAGCGGATGCGCCCCCGCGGCAAGCGCACCGACCATCGCACGGCGGGCCGCGAGCCGGGCCGCATCCTGGCGCGCGGCATCATCGCTCTTGTACGAACCCCGGTGAAGGGCGCGGGCGAGAAGCCCCGGATAGGCTTCAAGCGCCACCCGCGACGGATCGCCCGCGTGCAGACCCGGGAGTTCCACGCCAGCCTCCAGCAAAGCGGGCGCTCCCGCATGAAACATCCACGCAACCGGCGGGTTCACCCACTTCATCGACGGCGACGAGCCCGCCGGCCGATCGGTCGCCCGATGTGCGAATTTCCCACCGGGTGGCCGAGCGGCGCAGAACGCGCGCAAGGTCTCGCGCAGCTGCGGGCGCGGAGTACCCGAAAACGCCCGCACCAGCGCGGGCCAGTCGGTCGGCCATCCCACATCGAGCACCAGTTCACGCGGCAGCCCGAACGGAAAATCAAACCCGCCCAACCAGGGACCCGGGCGAGCCAGCAGCTGTGCAAACTCGGGCAGCGAGCCAATCGCCTCAAGCGCCTCGATCCGCAACCTGGTCGGTGAAAGGAGCCGCGCACGAGCCAGGGTGATCGGCTTTTTCCGTGACGGCGCGCTCGAAAAATCGACGCCAAGGATCGCCACCGCATCCGTCGGCATTTCGCAACAGGGCCGCGGGCCACCCTGTGCGGCGGGCCGCGCCGGCAAACGTAAGTGATCACCAACTGTCATATTTAACTGACTTGCGTCGTGTCTTGCGTCCGGAATACCTGGCGATATAGCCCAAAACCGCATAGGGTTACAGGGGTGTTTACCCGCGTGCACGGACCAGGTTTGTGCGACACGCCGGGCGAAATCACGCATCGTTCGCACCCCGCCTTCATCTGTTGGCGGAGTACCCCGACAGGCGCCGGTTCACAGCGCCGGGAGAATAACTCGATGAGCAACGCCTCCAACGTCAAAGCCCTGCCCCGCAAAGCCTCGCGCACCCGTGTCGAGGACACCGGGCGCCCCATGTCGCAGGTCATTCGCGAGCGCATCCGCGACGCGGGCCGGCGCTTTCATGCCAACGACAACATTTCCGAGTTCATTCACTCCGAGGTCGAGCGCGAGGCTCTTCGGAAGGAAGTCGAAACCCGCGTCCAGGCCCTGCTCGAGTCGCTGGTGATCGACACCACCAACGATCACAACACGCAGGACACCGCGCGTCGCGTCGCCAAGATGTACCTGAAGGAGGTGTTCCGCGGACGCTACGAAGCAATGCCCGCGGTGACCGAATTTCCGAATGTGGAGCGCCTGAGTGAATTGATCGTGGTGGGTCCGATCACGGTGCGGTCGGCGTGCTCGCATCACCTTTGCCCCATCCTGGGCAAGATCTGGATCGGCGTTCTGCCCAATGCCAACTCGAAACTGATCGGTCTGTCGAAGTACGCGCGCGTGGCCGACTGGGTCATGAGTCGGCCCCAGATCCAGGAAGAGGCGGTCAAGACACTGGCGGACGAACTCGAGCGGCTGCTGTTGCCCGATGGTCTGGCGGTCATCATGGAAGCCGATCACTTCTGCATGCACTGGCGCGGCGTGAAAGACGAAACCTCCATGACCTCTTCGATCATGCGCGGCAGCTTTCTCAAGTCTGACGCGCTGCGGCGCGAGCTGCTGTCGCTGCTCAAGCGCAACTGATTCCTCGGGCCTGCACGCAGCAGGCGGCAAGCGCGACGCGCCAGGCCCCGGGGGCCTGCGCTCAGCCGCGGCTCTCTGCGAGCAGCCCCTGCAGTGACGCGAGCGAATCCGCCTCCGCAACGCCCTTGTCCCGGCGCCAGCGCAGCATTCTCGGAAAGCGCACCGACACGCCTGCGCGGTGCCTGGCCGAGCGGGCGATGCCCTCGAAACCGATTTCGAACACCAGCGTGGGTTCAACGCTTCTTACCGGCCCGAACCGCTCGACTGTCGTACGGCGGATGATCGCGTCGACTTCCCGGATCTCGGCATCGGTCAGACCAGAGTAGGCCTTGGCAAACGGTACCAGCCGCGGCGCCTCGTCTGTCGACCGGTCCCAGACCGCAAAAGTGTAGTCGGTATAAAGGCCCGCCCGCCTGCCGTGGCCGGCCTGCGCATAGATCAGTACCGCATCCACCGCAAACGGATCGAGCTTCCACTTGAACCAGTGGCCGCCGTCGGCCCGGCTGCGACCGATACCGTAGGCCGAATCGAGTCGCTTGAGCATCAGGCCCTCGGCACCAAAGGCACGCGCGGACTCGCGCAGCCCGGCCCGCTCCGACCAGGTCGATGCTTCAAACGCGCTCGCCGCACACAGACGGTCGGGATCGGGCGCGGCGAGCGCCAGGCAGTCCGACAACACCTGCCGACGCAGGCGAAGCGGGTGGCTGCGCAGATCGACCCCCTGGTGTTCCAGACAATCGAAGACCACCAGGCGCGCGGGCGTCTGGCGCAGCGTGATCGCACCCGGGCGCAGACGGCCGATGCGGGTCTGCATGGCAGCAAAATCCATGGGTCGGGGTGCGCCCGCCGCCCAGCACAGAAGTTCGCCATCGAGCACGGTGCCGGGCGCAAGCGCTTGCGCGGCGGAAACGATCTCGGGGAACCGGTCAGTGAGCAGTTCCTCGCCACGCGACCACAACGCAACCGCGTGCGCCCTTCGCACCAGCTGCACACGGATCCCGTCCCACTTCCATTCAGCGAGCCAGTGTGCGGCGGGCTCGGCATCGGCTTTTGCCGGCTCCCAACTGTGCGCGAGCATGAACGGATAGGGCAGAAGCGCGAGCGCCGGATCAGACGATTGACCGGCATCGGTCGCGGTCGCTGCCGTCGCCCGGGCAGCGTCCCCGATTCCGTCCGCGAGCGGCGGCGAACGATCCGCGTCCGCCCGGGTGCCCGCAGGCGCGACCAGCGCGCGATATCGCACACCGTCGGGCACCATCTTGCGGTCGGTAAAGCCGATGATGCGCTGGGCAATCAGCCGGGCATCGACTGCGCTCACCTCGGCGAGCGCCCGCAGCACGAGTTGCCGCGATACGCCCAGGCGCAGGCCTCCCGTGAGCAGCTTGTTGAACACGAAGCGCTGCCAGCTGTCGAGCACCCGCCAGCAGGCGATCAGCGCCCCGCGCGCCGCATCAGGATCGAGATCTCGAAGCGGCAGCAGACGGCTGCGCATCCAGCTGTCAAGCGTCCCACCGGCATCGGACGCCTCGCACGATTCGGGTAACAGCAGCGCGATCGTCTCGGCCAGATCCCCCACCGCCTGGTAGCACTCGTCAAACAACCACTCGGGCACGCCGGCGGCCTCGCGTGCCGCTTCACGGAGCAAGCGCGTGGCAACCAGCGTCCGTGGCCTGCCGCCGGCAAGGAAATACACCGCCCAGGCGCAGTCCTCGTCTGGCGCGGTGAGGAGGTAGGCGCGCATCGCTGCGACCTTGTCGAGGGTGGAATTGGAGCGGTCAAGCGCCGCCACCATCGAGGCAAATCCCTCCATCAGGATGTCCGCCGGTTGACAGTCTGGGCGAGCGGAGTCGCCCAGGCGCTATCCTCGGAGGCGGCGGACTCGGCGCCCGCCTCGCCTCCGAACTCTGTACGAAGCGCGTGCGCGGCGATCCCGCGATCGGACAGATGGCGAACAATCGCGGCCTCGAAACCGTGGGTAACGACCACGCGCCTGGCACCGCTTGCTTCGATGGCCTGCATCAACCCCGGCCAGTCGGCGTGGTCTGACAGCACAAAGCCCCGGTCGAGCGCTCGTCGCCTGCGCGCCCCGCGCACCCTCATCCAGCCGGAAGCAAACGCGAGACTCGCGTCGCCAAACCGCGACAGCCAGGGCGAACCCGCAGCCGAGGGCGGCGCAAGCACGAGCGGCGTCTCGCCGCCCGCGGCGCGTCGCCAGTCGGTTGCGCCACACGTCACGGGGAGGCTCACACCGGCCTCCCGATAGGCGGCATTGACGGCAGCGACCGCGCCGTGAACCACGATGGGCCCGGCGAGCGCCTGCGCTCGCGCGAGGCCCGCCTGAATGCGCTGCGCCTTGCCCAGTGCATAACAGAGCAGCACGCTCGCCCGGCCGTGGGCAGCGTTGTCGGCCCACCAGCTCGCGATCTCGGCCATGGTCTGCGTATCCGGCCGCCAGCGATAGACTGGCAGACCGAAGGTGGACTCGGTGATAAAGGTGTCGCAGCGCACCGGCTCAAACGCCGTGCAGGTGGGATCGGCCTCGAGCTTGTAGTCGCCCGAGACCACCCACACTTCGCCGCGATGCTCGATCCGGACCTGCGCCGATCCCAGGATATGGCCCGCCGGGAAAAGCGAGACCCGCACATCCCCCTGCGTGATCGACTCCCCCCACTGGAGGGTCTGAAGCGAGATTCTGCCAAGGCGCGCATGCATCACCTCGCGCGCCTCGCCGGCAGCGAGATACCGCCGGTGGCCGGTCCGCGCATGATCGGCGTGCGCATGCGTGATCACCGCCCGGTCCACCGGTCGCCAGGGATCGATGAAAAAGCCACCGGCCTCGCAGTACAGGCCTTCGGGCCGAAGCACCACCAGATCGCGCGACATCAGCGTCTCCGATTCATGCTCAGACCCCGCCCGCGCAGCACCAATGCGACCTGGTCAGTACCGGAGCCCGCGACCGGACAGCGCAACGCCGATTCGCAGCACGAATGCAGCGCCTAGCGCCGCCGCCCTGACCCACCAGGGGCGCGCCACGATGTGCGACCAACGCACCGGCCGCCCGCCCTCGGCAATGGCATGCTCGATCCGGGCGCGCAACACCGCTGCCATCGCATCGTCTTGCACGATGACATTGGCCTCGCGTGCGAGCAGCAGCGAGAACGGATCGATATTCGATGAACCCAGGGTGAACCATTGATCGGCGAGCGCAAGCTTGGCGTGCAGAAACCCTGGTTGATACTCGATGATTTCAACCCCGGCGCGCAGCAACTCCTCATGGAGCGCGAGCGTACCGAAATGGGGCAGTCGATACTCGATTCGCCCCTGCAGCAGCAGGCGCACACGCACCCCGCGCGCCGCCGCTTCAGCCAGGGCTCGGCGAAATTTCGCGCCTGGAAAGAAATAGGCGCAGGCGATCAGCACCTCGGTATGGGCCCGACCGATCGCGCGCAGATAGGCACGCTCGATCGTTCGGCGATGGCGAAAATTGTCGCGCTCGGCAAACGCAGCGCGAACCGTTTGGGCCGCGGCGGCCGGCGCCTGCCCCGCGCCGACAGGCCCACCCTCGGCAGCCGGTGCCGCCTGCGGCGTCGTCGAGCTGCCCTGGGTCGGCGCAGGCCAGCGCACCGGTTGTGCGCGTCGCCAGACCTGTGCCATGGCGCTCATCGCCTCCTCGACCAGCGGCCCGCGAACCCGGAGCGCAAAGTCCAGCCGGGGCGCCTCTAGCCGACCCCGGACCGGATCCTCGTGATCATCGATCAGATTGATACCGCCCACGAACAGCTCGGCCGAATCGATCAGCGCGAGCTTGCGATGCAGGCGCCGAAGCGCCTGCCGCTCCAGACGCCAGCGCCGCAGCGGCCGGAAAATACGCAGATCAACCTGTTGGGCGGCAAGGACTTGCCCAACCTCACCGGTCGGCATACCGGTGCCAAACCCGTCCACCACGAGGCGCACGGCCACGCCACGCGCGACCGCGCGACCCAACGCCTGGGCAATCCGACGCCCGCTCGCATCGTCGTGAAAAATGTAGGTTTCGATCCAGACCGACTCACGCGCGGAGTGGATGGCCGTTTCAAGCGCCGGAAAAAACTCCGCGCCCGACTGCAACAGCTGAACCGCATGCCCGGGGCGACAACGCGGCCGCTGTCGCCGCCCGAGCAGTTGCCGCCACGCCGGCGATATCGTGCGGACGCGGCTCACCCGTGGCCGCGCTCCAGGTCGGCTATCACCGGGCTGTGATCGGAAAGCCGGGCCCAGCCGGGTCCCCGTGGCACCCTGGCATCGCGCACCGCGAATCCACGAAGATAGATGCGATCCATCCTCAGCCAGGGTACGAGCGCCGGAAACGTACGCGCCGACCGGACGCGCCGCGGCAATCGCAACGACTCGGGCGCCATGTTCATGCCCATGTCGGCCAGCCGGTCACGCATGAACCACATCGCACGCTGCGTGCGAACCATGCCGGGTCGAAGCGAATCGAAAGCTTCGATCACATCGATTGCGTCGCACAGCCGACGCGAGAGCTGGCCGCGCCAGTCGTTGAAATCACCGCCGATGATGAGGGGCGCCCCAGCGGGTACCGAGCGCTGGATCCAGTCGATCAACGCATCGAGCTGCCGCTCGCGGCTACGCGCCAGCAGCCCGAAATGCACCACGAAGCAATGCACAGGATCGCCGCCCACCTCGACCACACAATGCAGCACGCCCCGCTTTTCCAATGCATGGTCGGAAAAATCACGATGGTCACGATGCACGATCGGAAACCGCGACAGCAACGCGTTGCCATGGTGGCCGTGCAGGTAGTGGGCGTTCGCGCGATAGGCGCTCTCGAAGGTGTGCCGAAGGCCAGGCGCCTGCGCAAGAAAGACATCCTGCGGTTCCCTGGGCCAGTGTTCAAAGCGTCTCGCATGCCGCTCATGCTGGCCCTGCACTTCCTGGAGCAGAATCAGATCGGCATCGAGTTCGTGAAGCCGCGCCCGCAGTTCATGAATGCGCGCCACCCGCCGAAGCCCGAACAGTTCGCGCAACACCCCTTTGTGAATGTTGTAGGTGGCAACCCGCAGCTGGGTAGGCATGGAAGCCTCAGCGCGCAGCGGGCGGCATGCCCGCCGTACGGCGCGGCAGCTGCCGGATCGCCTCGGCATTGGACCAGGAGAAACAGCGGTCGGCCGCCTCATGCCAGGGGAGCCAGGCCTGGCTCAGATGTTCGCGCGGCGACAGCCGCGCCTCGATCGGGCCAGGCAGCAGCAAGCCAAACACATGCTCGGTGTTGTGCGTGACCCCGGGCGGGTAGCGGTGCCGCCAGTGCGCATAGATTTCATAGCGCTGGCTCCACTGCCAGTCGGTGAGTTCGAAGCGCGAACAGTCAAAGCCGGTTTCCTCGAACACCTCACGTCGGCAAGTATCAGACAGCGCTTCCTCGAGCGTGTCCTTGCTGCCAGTGACCGATTGCCAGAAGCCGGGATGATCGGCGCGTTCGAGCAGCAGCACTTCAAGCGCTGCCGTATGAATCACGACCAGCACCGATTCGGGAATCTTGTTGCCGGCCATGACAAGCCTCGCCTACGCACTCGCCTCCACTGCCCGCAGCCGGATATGCAGCTCACGCAACTGCTTTTCATCGACCGATGAGGGCGCCTGCGTGAGCAGACACTGCGCGCGCTGGGTTTTCGGGAAGGCGATCACGTCGCGGATCGACTCTGCGCCCGTCATCATGGTGACGATCCGATCAAGGCCGAAGGCAATTCCGCCGTGGGGCGGCGCGCCATACTGGAGCGCATCCAGCAGGAACCCGAATTTGGCGCGCGCCTCGTCGGGTCCGATATTGAGCGCACGGAACACCTTGCTCTGCACTTCCTCGCGGTGAATCCTGACCGACCCGCCACCGATTTCCCAACCGTTCAGCACCATGTCGTAGGCCTTCGCCAGACACTTGCCCGGATCGGTGCTCATCAGGTCCTCATGACCGTCCTTGGGCGCGGTAAACGGATGGTGAACCGCCGTCCAGCGATTCGCCTCCTCGTCGAACTCGAACATCGGGAAATCGACCACCCAGAGCGGCTTCCAGACGTTTTCAAACAGGCCGTTCGCCCGGCCAAACTCGGAGTGTCCGATCTTGATCCGGAGCGCCCCGATCGCGTCATTGACGACCTTCGCCTTGTCGGCGCCAAACAGGATCAGGTCGCCGTCGGTGGCCCCGGTGCGCGACAGAATCGCTGCCACTGCAGCATCGTGGAGATTCTTCACGATCGGCGATTGCAGGCCCTCGCGACCACGCGCCGCCTCGTTCACCTTGATCCAGGCCAGCCCCTTGGCGCCATAGATGGCGACAAACTGCGTGTAGCCATCGATTTCACCGCGCGAGAGCTTGCCGCCGCCAGGCACCCGCATGGCAACCACGCGTCCGCCCTCGGCATTGGCCGGGCCGCTGAACACCTTGAAATCAACGTCGCGCATGACGTCGGTGAGATCGGTGAACTGGAGCGACACCCGCAGATCGGGTTTGTCCGAGCCGTACAGGCGAATCGCCTCGGCATAGGTCATTTCAGGAAAACTGGGCGCGAGCTCAATCCCCGCGGCATGACTGAACACCGTGCGGATCATGTTCTCGAAAATGCCGCGGATCTCGGTTTCCGACAGGAAGGAGGTCTCGCAGTCGATCTGGGTGAACTCGGGCTGGCGATCGGCGCGCAGGTCTTCGTCGCGGAAGCACTTGGTGATCTGATAGTAGCGGTCAAAGCCCGACACCATCAGGAGCTGCTTGAAGAGCTGAGGCGATTGCGGCAACGCGAAAAACTGCCCGGCATTCACCCGCGAGGGTACGAGGTAGTCGCGCGCGCCCTCGGGCGTGGACTTGGTGAGCATCGGCGTTTCGATGTCGAGAAAGCCCTGCGCATCAAGATATTTGCGAACCTCCATCGCGACCCGGTAACGCAACATGAGGTTGCGCTGCATCGCCGGCCGGCGCAGGTCGAGCACGCGATGGGTAAGGCGGGTGGTTTCAGACAGGTTCTCATCGTCAAGGAGAAACGGCGGCGTGACCGACGCATTGAGAATTTCAAGCTCGTGGCAGAGGATTTCGATGGCGCCGCTGCGCAGATTCGGGTTGTCGGTGCCCTCGGGGCGGCGCCGTACGCGGCCGGTGACACGCACGCAGAACTCATTGCGGATCCGCTCGGCGACCTTGAACATGTCGGGCCGGTCGGGATCGCAGACCACCTGCGCAACACCTTCGCGGTCGCGCAGATCGATGAAGATGACCCCGCCGTGGTCACGGCGACGGTGCACCCAGCCGAACAGGGTGACGGTCTGGTCGAGGCGGTCGGTTGAGACTTCACCGGCGTAGCAGGTGCGCATCACGAATTCTCCGAAAGCGGATGAAGAGGCCTCAGGACGGGCCGGACGAACGGTCGGGCGGCACGGGCGCCGCGACGGGCAGAGGCGGCGCGCCTGCACCCGTCACCGCACCGCGGTCGCCGGGCGCGACGGTGCCCATCGACACCACATACTTGAGCGCCTCGTCAACGCTCATGTCGAGTTCAACCACGTCGGCACGCGGCAGCATCAGGAAAAAACCCGAGGTTGGGTTGGGGGTGGTGGGCACATAGACCGACACCATGTCGGAATCAACCAGCCTGCGCCGGATCTCGCCCGCCGGCGTGCCGGTCTGAAAGGCGATGGTCCAGCTCCCGGCGCGCGGATATTGCACCAGGAGCGCCTTGCGAAACGCCTGGCCATTGGGCGACAGGATGGTGTCGCTCACCTGCTTGACGCTCGAGTAGATGCTGCGCACGATGGGGATCCGCCCCAGCAGGGCCTCCCAGTAAACCACCAGCCGCTCACCGATGATGTTGCGCAAAAGCAGCCCGGTGATGACCAGGACCACCAGGGTGAGCACCACGCCTACGCCCGGGATGTCACGCCCGAAAAACGTATGGGGATGCCAGCGCTCGGGCAGCAGCTGCAACGTCTGGTCCATGGTCGTGACGATCAGGTTCAGCACCCAGATCGTGATGACCAGGGGCACCCAGATCAGCAGGCCGGTAACGATGTACTTGCGCATGAGTGGACTTTGAGGGTGATATAGCGTGAGGCGATGCCGACACGCTGCCCGCCGGCGATGACGGCGCGATGACGCCGCAGTTGCGTGCTCAGGCCGATGCCCCCGATGAGGAGGAGCTCGCAGCCTTCGGCGCCGTCGAGCCGGCGGCCGACGCCGTTGCGGTGGCGCCGGAATCGGCGGACTTATTCGCCTGCGCGCCCGCGGCCGGGGATGACGCGGAGGCACCGTCGCTCTTCGCCGACTCGCCCGCGGCGCCTGTGTCGGCACCCGCTGGCTTGTCTGAGGCTTTGTCGCCCGCCGCCTCGCCACCTTCGGCCGCGCCCTCGGCACCGGCCTTCTTCTGGCCTCCGTCGCGGAAGTCGGTGGCATACCAACCCGACCCCTTCAACTGGAAGGCGGGCGCGGTAAGCTTGCGGGCAAAACCGTTTCCACTGCACGACGGGCAAACCGTGAGCGGCGCGTCAGACAGCTTCTGCAGCTGATCCTTTTCGAAGCCGCAGTCCTGGCAACGATAGGCGTAAATGGGCATGGCGGTGGGGTCGCGAGAGATTCGCGGTATGGGTTGAGGCGAACCCTAAAGTATAGCCCGAGGCGTGGCGCGAAGGAGTCCGCGGCCGGTCAAAGCCAAGGGTTCAGCTGCGGCGCCGCATTGATCGAACCAGGGTCCCGCGGCTGCCGGACACAGCGCCGCCGGCGCCTAGCCGTGACGGATAGCGATGGTTTTAAGCACGGTGAACCCGTAGAGCGCCTCGAACCCTTTCTCGCGGCCATGGCCGCTCGCGCGCACACCGCCAAAGGGCAGCTCGACCCCGCCCCCCGCGCCGTAGTTGTTCACGAACACCTGGCCACAGCGTAGCGACCTCGCGAGCCGCAGCTGCCGGGCGCCGTCGCGCGTCCAGACCCCGGCAACCAGTCCGTAGGAGGTGCCGTTGGCAAGCCGCACCGCGTGCGCTTCATCATCAAAGGGCATCGCCACCAGCACCGGCCCGAAGATTTCCTGTTGCGCGAGCGAATGGTTCGGCGGGACGTCGCGAAAGAGCACCGCCTCCTGATAGAACCCGGCGGAGGCTGCCTGCGCATGAAGCTGCCCCCGCGCGGCAACCTGCAGGCCGTCGGCCTCACCCTCGGCGAGCAGTTGTCGCACGCGATCGTATTGCTTGCGGTTGACGAGCGGCCCCATGTCGAGCTCGAGCGCCGGCGGGCCGGCCACGAGCGATCGAAACCGCTCGGCGACCCGCTCGAGCGCGGCCTCGTAGATGCTGCGCTCGACCAGCAGACGGCTGCCCGCCGAGCAGGTCTGCCCGGCGTTCTGGACGATGGCATTCACGATGACTGGGAGTGCCGCATCGAGGTCGGCATCGGCAAAGACCAGTTGCGGCGATTTGCCGCCGAGTTCGAGGGTGACCGGACAGTGGCGCTCGGCCGCCGCCGCGGCCACCAGCCGGCCAGTGGCGCTCGAGCCGGTAAATGAAAGGTGATCGACGCCTGGATGCGCGCACAGGCTCGCGCCGGCTTCTGCGCCATAGCCCGTGACGATGTTGAGCGCGCCCGCCGGAAAGCCCACTTCGGCTGCCAGCTCGGCGAGCCTGAGCGAGCTGAGACTGGCGTCTTCGGCCGGCTTCACCACGCAGGCATTACCCGCTGCCAGCGCCGCACCCACTGTGCGGCCGAAGATCTGCATGGGGTAGTTCCAGGGAATGATGTGGCCGGTGACGCCATGCGGCTCGCGCACCGTGGCCACCAGATAGCCGGATTCATAGGGCAGGGTCTGGCCGTGGAGCTTGTCGCAGGCGCCGGCGTAGTACTCGAAGTAGCGCGCGAGCGCAGTCACGTCGGCCCGCGCGGTTTTGAGCGACTTGCCGGTATCTCGCGCCTCGAGCTGCGCGAGTGAGTCGGCATGGGCCGCCACCGACTGCCCGAGCTTCTGAAGGAGCCGCCCGCGGGCTGCCGCCGAGAGCCGCCCCCAGGGGCCATCAAAGGATTCGCCCAATGCTGCGCGCGCAGCCGCCACCGCCGCGTCGATATCCGGGGCGGTGCCGCGCGCGAGGCTGCCAAAGCTTTCGCCGTTGCTGGGGTCAACCACCGGGATGGGCCGGCTGTCGGCGGGATCAGCCGGGGCGTTGCCGATGAAATGTCGCATGCGCGCGCCTGTTCGGTCTAGAAGGGGATATCGTCGTCGACGTCGTCGAGTCCGCGGCCAGCGGGCTTGCGCGCCCCTGCACTGGCGCCGCCTGCTGCCGAAGGCGCACGCGCCGGGGCGCTGCCCGACCCCGCATCATCACCCCCGGCACCACCGCCGCCGTCGCGCGAACCGAGCAGTTGCATTTCCATGCCGACGATTTCGGTGGTGTAGCGGTCCTGGCCTTCCTTGTCCTGCCACTTGCGGGTTTGAAGCCGCCCCTCGACGTAGACCGGCCGGCCCTTGCGCAGATACTCACCGGCGATTTCCGCCAGCCGGTCGTAGAGCACCACACTGTGCCATTCCGTTTCCTCGCGCCGCTCGCCGCTCGCCTTGTCTTTCCAGGTGCGGGTGGTGGCGATGCGCAGATTGCAGACCGCGGCGCCATTGGCGGTGAACCGGGTTTCGGGATCGCGCCCGAGATTACCCATGAGAATCACCTTGTTGACTGAAGCCATATTGCCCTCCCGAGCATGAAGAGTTCGATTACCGCTTAATGCGCAGCGGCCGGCCAGAGGCGATGCCGCAACGCTGCAATGAGCCAGACCACGATGATGACGCCTGCCAGCAGGAACACCGCCGCATCGCCCCAGGCCGCTCGCACCGCACCCGCAGCCGCTCCGCCCGTGAAGAGACCCAGCGACTGCGAGGTATTGAAGAGGCCCAGTGCCGTGCCGCGCAATTCGGCCGGCGCAAGCTGCGAGACCATCGACGGAAGGCTCGCTTCGAGAATATTGAATGCGGCAAAAAACGCGAACAGCAACACCGCAAAGGGGATTAGTCCCTCGGGCCGGGTCGCCAACCCGAACATCACGAGTGCCAGCACCACAACGCTCGCAACGAAGACGGCTCGCATCCGCCCCTGCCGTTCCCCCCAGCGAAGCGCCGGCATCATGGGCCAAAACGACAGCAGTACCACCGGCAGGTAGAGCATCCAGTGCGACGGCAGCGCGAGCCCCGCGCGTTCGACCAGCCAACCCGGGAGCGCCACGAAGATGGCTACCTGAACCGCATGCAGCGTGAAGATTCCGAAATTGAGCCGCATCAGGTCGGGCTCTGCGGCCACCCTCAGCACCGTTTCGCGGGTGAGCCGCCCCCGCGCCACGCGGGGTGCTGATGGCACCATGAAGATCACCGATGCGATGGCGGCCAGGGCCAATACGCCAGTAAAGGCGAACATGCCACTGATGCCCACCCAGCGATAGAGCGGGGGCGCGACGATCAGCGACAGGGCAAAGCTCACGCCGATGGTGATGCCCACCATCGCCATCGCCTTGGTGCGCTGACTGTCGCGGGTCGAGTCGGCGACAAAGGCGCTCACCGCCGCTGAAATTGCGCCGGCGCCCTGCAGTCCGCGGCCGATCGTCATCACCAGCAGGTCGTCGGCGCTTGCAGCGATAAAGCTGCCGATTGCAAAGAGCGCAAGGCCGAAGATGATCACCGGCTTTCTGCCCACGCGGTCCGATGCGGCGCCCAGTGGCAGCTGCAACAAGGCCTGCGTGAGCCCGTAAATGCCCAGCGCAAGGCCGACCAGCCGGGCATCGTGGCCATCGGGCAGCGAGTGGGCATGAACGGCGAGCACCGGCAGCACGATGAAAAGGCCCAACATGCGAAGGCCCTGCACCGACGACAGGGCAGCAGCTGCCCGCAGTTCGTCGCGGTTCATGCTTTCGGAGGTGAAGTTGGAGGGGCGATTCATCGCTTGGTTGGGCTCGGCGGTTTATATTAGCCGATTACCCTTTCGCGGCCCGGCATCGCTTGCCCACCGCCCACACCCTCCCCGATGAACGCGATCAGCATCCGCGGCGCCCGCACGCACAATCTCAAGAACATCGACCTCGACATCCCGCGCGACCAGCTGGTCGTGATCACCGGCCTGTCCGGGTCGGGCAAGTCTTCGCTCGCCTTTGACACCTTGTATGCGGAAGGACAACGCCGCTATGTCGAGTCGCTGTCAGCCTATGCGCGGCAGTTTCTGCAGCTCATGGAAAAGCCGGACGTCGATCTGATCGAGGGGCTGTCGCCCGCGATTGCAATCGAGCAGAAGTCGGGCAGCCACAACCCCCGGTCCACGGTGGGAACCGTCACAGAAATCAATGATTACCTGCGACTGCTCTACGCGCGGGCGGGCACCCCGCACTGCCCCGACCACCCGCACCGGGCACTCGCCGCCCAGACCGTCTCGCAAATGGTTGACCAGATGCTCGCACTGGGCGAGGGCGCGCGGCTCATGATTCTCGCGCCCCTCCCGCCTGAGCGCTGCCGCGATACCGGTGCCGCCATCGCCGACTTGCAGGCGCAGGGGTTTGTGCGCGCGCGAATCAACGGCAAGCTGGTCGAGCTCGCCGAGGCGCCCTCGGGGCTTCCGGCCACGGCCACCGCGATCGAGGTGATCGTCGACCGGCTCCGGGTGGCGGCCGCCGTGCGGCAGCGGCTCGCTGATTCCTTTGAAACCGCGCTCGGGCTGGCCGGTGGCCGGGCGAGCGCGGTCGAACCCGACAACGGCCGCGAACATGCGTTCTCGAGCCGCTTCGCCTGCCCCGACTGCGCCCGACTGAGCCCCGACCTCGAACCGCGGCTCTTTTCATTCAACAACCCGGCGGGCGCCTGCCCCGACTGCAATGGCCTGGGCGACATCGAATATGTCGACCCGGACCGCGTGGTCGAGTTCCCCGACCTGAGTCTTGCATCGGGCGCGATCCGTGGTTGGGACCGACGCAACGAGTTTGCTTTCGCCACACTTACCAGTCTTTCGAAGGCGCTGGGTTTTGATCTCGATCAGCCGTTTTCGCAGCTGCCCGAGCCGGTACAGCAGGTGATTCTTTACGGCTCAGGGGCGCGCAAGCTTGCGATCCGCTACGCGACCGATACGCCGGCCGCCGCATCGCCCGACGAGAGTTTCGAGGGAGTCATTCCCAACCTCGAGCGCCGTCGTCGGGATACCGAGTCCAGCCAGGTGCGCGAGGAGCTGGGGCGTTATCTGAGCCGGCGCCCCTGTCCCGAGTGCGGGGGATCCCGGCTGCGTGCCGCTGCGCGCCATGTGCGACTGGGGCTGGCCGGCCACGACCATCCCATCTACGAGGTCTCGGGCTGGACGCTGTCGCGCGCGCACCAATGGTTTTCGGCGCTCTCGCTGCCCGGCGCGCAGGGTCAGATTGCAGAGCGCGTGATCCGGGAGATTCGCGAACGGCTGCGCTTTCTCAACGATGTGGGTCTGGGGTACCTGAGCCTGGACCGCCCGGCCGAAACGCTCTCCGGGGGCGAAGCGCAGCGCATCCGGCTCGCTTCGCAGATCGGCTCGGGCCTCACCGGCGTCATGTATGTGCTTGACGAACCTTCGATCGGACTCCATCAGCGCGACAACGAGCGACTGATCGGCACGCTCAAGCGCCTTCGCGATCTGGGCAATTCGGTGCTGGTGGTTGAGCATGACGAGGAAGCGATTCGCGCAGCCGACCATGTGATCGACATGGGCCCAGGCGCGGGTGAGCATGGCGGCACGGTGGTCGCCCAGGGCGCGCCCGCGGCCATCGAAGCCTCCGATCGTTCGATCACCGGGCAATACCTGTCGGGCCGACTCGGTGTGCCCGTGCCGATCGAGCGGCATCGTGGCGACGGGCGCTGGCTGACCGTGCGCGGCGCGCGAGGCCATAATCTTCTGGCGATCACTGCACGTTTTCCGGTGGGTGTGGTGAGTGTGGTCACCGGGGTGTCAGGCTCCGGCAAGTCCACCCTGGTCAACGACACCTTGCTTGCAGCCGCCCTGCAACAGGTCAATCACCGCAAGACCATCACCCCGGGCTGTGACGGCATCGACGGGCTGGAGCATTTCGACAAGGTGATTGCGGTTGACCAGAGCCCGATCGGACGCACGCCCCGCTCAAACCCCGCCACCTACACTGGGCTCTTCGCACCAATCCGCGAGCTCTTTGCAGAGTCTTCTGCCGCCCGCGAGCGCGGCTACGGCGCCGGTCGATTTTCCTTCAATGTAAAGGGCGGCCGTTGCGAGGCCTGCGAGGGCGATGGCCTCATCCGCGTACAGATGCATTTTCTGCCCGATGTCTATGTGCCGTGCGAGGCCTGCCGCGGCGCCCGGTACAACCGCGAAACGCTGGAGGTCCGCTGGCGCGGCCGCAACATTGCGGATGTGCTCGACATGACCATCGTGCAGGCCCATGAATTCTTCGAAAACGTTCCCACGCTCGCGCGAAAGCTCGCCACGCTGATCGAGGTCGGTCTCGGTTATGTGCGGCTGGGTCAGAGCGCAACCACGCTCTCGGGCGGCGAGGCCCAGCGCGTAAAGCTCGCCGAGGAACTGTCGCGGCGTGATACCGGCCGCACTCTTTACGTGCTTGATGAACCCACCACCGGCCTTCACTTCCATGATGTCGCGATGCTGCTCAAGGTGATCGCCAAGCTCCGCGAGCGTGGCAACACGGTGATCGTGATTGAACACAATCTGGATGTGATCAAGGCCGCTGACTGGGTGGTCGACCTGGGTCCCGAAGGCGGCGATCAGGGCGGCAAGCTGGTGGCCTGCGGCACCCCGGAGGAGGTCGCCGGCGTGGCGGGGAGCCACACCGGGCATTACCTCGCGCGCGTGCTGCCGTCGGTCGCCGACCGGCGGGCCGCATGAGCGCGAGGTTCTTGAGCGCGAGGCGGCCCGAGCGCGAGGCGGCCTAGCGCCCGTAGTGGGCAAACGCCGTCAGCACGCGTCGCATCTCTTCATCGGACAACACCACGGGGCTGCCCACTTGCAGCGCCTGCAGGTACTGGCGCGACAGCGTCTCGACCTCCAGTGCGATCGACAACGCCTGGGGCAGGTCTGCGCCCAATGCGATCTGCCCGTGGTTGGCAAGCAGACATGCGCGTCGATCGACCAGCGCGTCAAGCGCCGCATCGGAGAGCGCCTGCGTACCGAACGTGGCATAGCGGGCGCACCGGATGTCATGACCGCCAGCCACCGCGATCATGTAATGAAAAGCCGGAATGCCTGCGGCCTGAATGGCCGGCAGGCAAGCAAGCGTCGTCGCATATGAGGAGTGCACATGCACCACGGCGTCGGCCTCGCGCCGCGCCCGATAGATGTCGAGATGCATCCGCCATTCTGATGACGGGACGCGCCGGCCATCGAACCGTGAAGGCGGCGCGAGGGGCGGTTCGCGATCATGCGGCGCAGCCTCCCGCGCGCTCACCGGGTCGGTGACCGCAGCCGCTTCCGATACCGCATCAGGCGCGGACTGCTCGAGCGCCACCCAGACCGGATCATCAATCTGCATGTGCTCATAGGCGAGCCCGCTGGGAGTCACCAGCATGCCCTCCTCCGCGCTCCGGTGCCATCGAAGCGACGCATTGCCCGACTTGCCCTGGTTGAGGCCCAGCCGGGCAAACTGCAGGCAGGTCTCGATCAGCGCCTGTCGCGCATGATTTTCAGAAGAGTACGGGACCGCCCGATTCGCGCTCATCGGGAGGCCTCGCGACCGTCTGCGATGCAATCGCCCACCTTGCCGCGCGCGAGCAACTCGGTGATGGCCACCCGGTCGGCCGCAATCACGCCGTGCTCGGTGATGAGCGCGGTCACCAGACGCGCAGGCGTGATGTCGAACCCGGGGTTGAGTGCCCGAACCGACTCATCCATCAGCGCGACCTCCGCAACGCTGCCATCAGGGAGACGCCCGCGCGCATGCGTGACCTCGCGTGCACTCCGGTATTCGATCTCGATCGAGGCGCCGTCCGCGCTCCCCGGGTCAAGCGTGGACACCGGACAGGCGACATAAAAAGGCACACGATTGTCGAGCGCAGCCAGCGCCTTCAGATAGGTGCCGACCTTGTTTGCCACGTCACCGTTGGCCGCCACCCGATCACAGCCGGTAATCACCGCGTCGACTTCACCACGCATCATGAGCAATCCGCCTGCATTGTCGGCAATCACGGTGTGCGCGACCCCGGCCTGCGCAAGCTCCCATGCGGTGAGCGATGCACCCTGATTGCGCGGGCGCGTTTCATCCACCCAGACATGGATCGGCACACCGACTGCGGCAAGCGCGTAGATCGGCGCGAGCGCTGTGCCGTGATCGATTGTGGCAAGCCGGCCGGCATTGCAGTGCGTGAGTACCTGAAGCGGCCTTGCGCGGGACAGTTCGCCCCGGGCCGACGCGAGCAGGCGCGGCGCTCCCCACTCGCCGATACGGTGGTTGCACTGTGCATCATCGTCACACAGCCATCCCGCCTCCTGCCAGGCGGCGTCGGCGCGCTCGCCTGGCGCGAGCCCAGCCACCCGTGCCCGCACCCGGTCAAGCGCCCAGGCGAGATTGACCGCCGTCGGCCGGGCAGACAGCAGCCAGGCATGCGCGGCGTGCAGCCTCGAATCCGACGGGTCGCTGCGAAGCGCAAGCGCAAGCCCATAGGCGCCCACCGCACCAATGAGCGGTGCGCCGCGCACCCGCATCGAGACGATTGCCTCGCGGCAGTCCTCGGCGCTCGCAAGCGTGATGCTGCGCCACTCGAACGGCAGGAGCGTCTGGTCGACGGTGCGCAGTTGTCCTCGATCATCGGTCTGAAGCGTTCTTGACATAGGGCAAGGTCTCGCCGGACAGCCGGCCTAGCATCACATCCGGCTGAGTCTCGCATATCACCACCGTATCCGCCATGTCCGATCCGAGCCCGCTTGCCGCACTGATCGACGCCGCGCTCACCGCGCCGTCGTGGCCGCTGCTCGCGCCCACGATGCTCTCGGCGCTGCTGCTGGGCTTGGGCGGTGCGGCACATTGCGTGGGGATGTGCGGCGGCATCGTCGCCACGCTGAACCGGCGTACGGGCAGACCATCCGCAGGTTTTTCGGTGGTGACCCTGAGCGCGCGCCCCCCGGCCCCAGTCGGCCATCCCGCGCGCGTTGTCGATGCGCAACCGGCCGTTGCGTTGCAATGGGTCTACAACCT